>JAYTCO010000089.1:0-5383 GCA_043736415.1 Ferruginibacter sp.
CGGTTTTTCTAAAGTTCTATGAAAGTTTCCATCATCACTCCAACATATAATAGTGCGTTAACTATCCAGGATACGGTTCGGTCGGTAATTGCACAATCCCATCACCATGTAGAACATATTATTATTGATGGTGCATCAGAGGATAAGACGTTAGAGCTGGCCAGGGCTGCCGGTCATAAAGGGCCAATTATAAGTGAAAAGGATAACGGAATGTATGATGCCATGAATAAGGGTATACAGATGGCAAAAGGAGAAATTATCGGAATATTAAATTCTGATGATTTTTTTCCGGACAGTGAGGTTGTCACTACCATTGCTAAAGCATTTTCTGATAATAAAATTGATGCTGTTTATGGTAACATAGCATTTGTAAAACCAGATAATCTAACAAAAATAGTACGGCTTTATTCGGCTAAAGATTTTAATCCTTCAAAATTTCGGCTTGGATTCATGCCCCCACATCCATCATTCTATGTAAAAAAAGAGTGTTACCATAAATTCGGCTTATATCAATTGGATTATAAGATTGCTGCAGATTACGAACTGCTCATGCGATTTATGTACAAAAACAGAATCAGGTGTCAATATATTCCGAAAGATTTTGTGTACATGAGGACCGGAGGAGTGAGCAATAATAGTTTTAATAGCAGGTATATATTGAACAAAGAAATTGTGCGGGCATGTAGGGAGAATGGTGTAAGAACCAACATGTTCAAATTGTCTTTCAAATACTTTAAAAAAGTATTTGAATATGTAAAACCATTATTACCAGTCAATGGAAAATAAAAAAATGAATGTTGCTTATACGGGAGGTAGCGGATTTGTAGGTAAAAGATTTATTAGTTACAATCAACAAAAGTGGAACCTCGTACCCATTAATCTAAGGCAGGTAGATTTAAGCCAATTGAACCTTGATAATATAGACGCTATTGTACACCTTGCAGGTAAGGCCCACCAAATGACACCTATAGCTGACCAGGTATATTTTGATGTGAATTATACCCTTACAAAACAATTGGTTGAAAGAGCCATTGAATGCAATGTTCCACATTTTATATACATCAGTTCAACCAAGGTGTATGGAGATGATATAGCTGTAGTATTGAATGAAAAATCTGCTTGTCATCCCAATGATGCCTATGGTGAAAGTAAATTGAAGGCAGAACAATTTCTGGAACAACTTACAGAAATAAAGGTGGCCATTGTGCGTCCGCCACTCGTATATGGCCCCGAAGTAAAAGGGAACATGATTAAATTGTTGCATTTGGCAAATAAAAGATTACCCTTGCCATTAGGCAATATTAATAATGCGAGGAGTATGGTTTTTATAGACAACTTGGTGGAACTGATTAATACGACTATTTTAAAGAAAGCCACAGGTATTTATATAGCAGGTGATGAAAAACCAATTAGCAGCGATGGCCTGATTAAGTTAATGCGTAAATATTTAAACAATCATTCAATGCTAATTAGTATTCCTTTATTTGCCAGGAGTATTATAAAAAAAATCAAACCGGCCTTATATGTAAGGTTGTTTGGATCATATGTGATAGATAATTCATCGGGCAATAAGGCCCTTAATTTTGTGCCACCATTTTCTACCGAGTATGGTGTACAAAAAATGGTAGAATGGTTTAAAAAACAACCTAAATAATTTAAATGAGGCAGTTTCTTAATATTGATAAATTTATAGCCGAGAATATTACAGGTCGTAGCGAAAGCTTGTTTGCGAACGACCTTAAAACCCATGATGAATTGCTATCCAATAACATAAAAGGCAAAAAGGTAATGGTTATTGGTGGAGCCGGAACTATTGGCTCATCTTTTTTAAAAGCATTGTTATTGTACAATCCCGGCCAGGTAACTGTTGTGGATATTAATGAAAATGGATTAACTGAATTGGTAAGAGATTGCAGAAGCAGTGAAAATTTGACAATCCCGAATAATTTCAAAACATATCCAATAAATTTTGGCGATAAAGTTTTCGAGAAAGTTTTTATGCAGGATGCGCCATACGATATAATTGCAAACTTTGCAGCACATAAACATGTTCGAAGCGAAAAAGATATTTACTCTATTGAGGCAATGATTGAAAACAATGTAATCAATGCAAAAAAATTTTTGGATTTATTAGTGTTGCATCCACCCAAACATTTTTTCTGTGTATCAACAGATAAGGCTGCAAACCCGGTAAACATTATGGGGGCCAGTAAAAAACTAATGGAGGAGGTGATTTTGGCCTATTCACATAAGATAAAAATTACCACTGCACGATTTGCAAATGTTGCTTTTTCTAATGGCAGCTTGTTAGCGGGCTTTATTGAAAGGCTCACTAAACAACAGCCACTATCCTGTCCTTCTGATGTAAAAAGGTATTTTGTATCTCCACAGGAATCCGGTCAAATTTGTTTGCTGACATGTATCTTAGGACAATCAGGCGACATATTTTTTCCTAAATTATCAATAGACTCCCACTTAATAAGTTTTAAAGATATAGCCGTAAAGTTTTTAGAAACATTGGGTTTTGAAGTTACAATATGCAAAACGGAAGAAGAAGCAAAAAGAAAAAGTAAAAACATCATTCTAAATCAATACCCGATTTATTTTTTTGACAGCGAAACTTCCGGCGAAAAATTATACGAAGAATTTTATACGGATGAAGAAAAGTTGGACTTGGACAAATTTGAGCAATTGGGAATAATAAAAAATGCGGTTAGAAGAAATATTGATGAGATAGATAATTTGATTAAGGACTTTGAAACGATGTTTTTAAACATTAAGCAAAAGTCAGATGTGGTAAAAATACTCGATACTTTTATGCCAAATTTTAAACATATTGAAACTGGAATAAATCTCGATCAAAAAATGTGACAAAGTTTTTATGAACTATTTTCTTAAGAGATCATTTGACATTTTTGCGGCGCTTTGTGTGTTAATAATTTTTCTTCCCCTGTGGTTAGTTATTATTTTTTTATTAAAAATAACAGGGGAAGGCCATGTCTTTTATTACCAGAAAAGAATTGGATTTAGAAATAAATATTTTAATATTATTAAGTTTGCTACCATGTTGGCCGACAGCCCAAATATGGGAACGGGAGTAATTACTTTGAGGAATGATCCAAGGGTTACGTTTGTAGGCAAATACCTTAGGAGTTCCAAATTGAATGAATTTCCTCAGATTTTAAATGTATTAAAGGGCGATATGAGTATTGTAGGCCCGAGGCCGTTGGTTGATAGAACCTTCAATGCCTATCCTGAGCATATGAGAAATAAGGTTTATGAATCTAAACCCGGCATTACGGGAATTGGATCTATTGTATTTAGAGATGAAGAAGAAATGATTTCTAATGCAACCATTCCACCACATGAATTTTATAAAATTTCCATTGCACCTTACAAAGGGGCTTTGGAACTGTGGTATAACAATAATAAGTCCTTTAAAATGGATATGTGGATTGTTTTTCTTACTTTCTTGACCATTATAAATTCCAAAAGTATACTCGTTTATAAGGTCTTTAAAGATATTCCTAGGCACCAGGATTATTTAACAAATTTAGAAACGGTTCACTAAAAATAACAGCCTTAATAACAATATTCGTAATTATTTGAACAACTAATTCTTTATTTCTTAATCCACTTTTAATAATGAGATCATTACTTCAAACCTATCTTGTAGTTATAACTGCGCTGTAATGAGGAGATTTTTGTTGTGTCTGTGCCTTCTTTTATCGTTTTACTCATCAAAAGCGCAATATTATTATTATAACGACAAATACTACGACAATGACCTTGTTTTTGAGATAGGTGGCAGCTTTGGGACCATGAACGCCATTACAGATTTAGGCGGCCAGGGTTTTTTAAGTAAGAAAAGGTATGTTAATGAAATAAACTGGAAAGTTGCAAACAAGAATGCAAGCATTTATTTGGGAGTAAACTACAAGCATTTAGTAGGTGCCAGATTAGAGTTGATGTATGGCAGTGTTGCCGGTTCAGATAGCTTATTAGTTAAAGCTACTCCCCGCTATAGCCGGAACCTTAGTTTCAGAACAGATATCAGGGAAATTTCTTTGTTATTTGAATTTCATCCGCTGTTTTTAAAATATTATGAGGAAGAAGGCCCTGTTCTTTCTCCTTATATTATTGCTGGTGGAGGATGGTTTTCGTTTAATCCCCAGGGTAATTTAAACAATCAATGGGTGGATCTTCAGCCCCTACATCTTGAAGGGCAAGGTTTTACGGAATTTCCTTACAGAAAACCTTACAAACTTTCACAGCCAAATTTAAGTGGGGGAATAGGTATTAAGTACGAGATTCTGTCTTCAATAAATTTGCGGTTAGAATGGGTACATCGGTATTTGTTTACTGATTATTTGGATGACGTAAGTAAAAGTTACATAGACCCTGCCCTGTTCGACAAATACTTAAGTCCTCAGAAAGCAACACAAGCCACTCAATTGTATAAAAGAGGTATCAGAAATAATAAAAATAGGGGTGAATCGAAAAACACAGATTCGTATTTTACAGTAAATTTTAAACTGGGCCTTACTTTAGGTAGAACGAAGAGGTGAGTAAGAAGGAGCGAAAAGTCAGTAGGCAATTGGCAATCGCTATGTTATGTTGAATGTTAAATGTTGAATTTTTAAATGGTTAGTAGTTGGGTGTTAATAGTCAGTAAGTAGGCAGTAGTCAATTAGCAGTCGGTAATGTTATTTTGAATGTTAAATGTTGAATTTTAAATGGTAATTGGTTAGTGGGTCAGTAGGCAATAGTGGGATGTGAAAATGGGATGGGTTTTATTTTTGTTGAATTTTAAATACTTAATCTTGAATTGGAACTTTTCAATAACTTTTGTTTAAACCACTGAGGCACAAAGACACAGAGATACACAAAGGATGTATTTAATCTACAAACAAAGATTAACCAGTTACTTTGGTTATAGACTTGACAGCCATCTGTCTAACTTAAAACTTACTACTTATAACTTCCTGTCATCTGCCAACTAACATCTACCTCACGCAGCAACTCAGCCATATAGTTGTCTATTTAATACATTTAATCGCATTTAACGAATAGATTTTTACTCCCGAAATTTTACTGAAGGCATAAAGGAATAGGATTTCTTTATGCTTTTTTATTTATGTCTGATAGAGCAGCTTTTTCTATATTGCGCCCTCAAAAAAGGGACTTACAGTGGCGAAGCCATGTTTTGTTTTCGTAAATGAAGTTTTGGAAGGGTAGTTTACTCGTAACTCAAAGATTTTTTAAATACAAACTATTATTACAAGCATGAAAGTGTTAGCAAGGTTGTTTTTTTGCAGTTTGATCATTATGGTTTCGTTACAGGTTGGTCATACCCAGGGGTTGTTAAAAACCAGCGACTTAA
>JAYTCO010000090.1:0-2271 GCA_043736415.1 Ferruginibacter sp.
TTTATTTGGATGATTTTTTAAAGTATTTACTATTAATGCAGAGCTATCGACCCTGCTGTTTTTTATCTCTTCTTTCCGCTTATCGCTCCACCTTTCATCCGCTATTCCCGCACCTGCCAAATGAATAATGTGATCTGCTTGGGCAACCGCATCTTTATCTATTTTTTTAGCCTTCACATCCCACAAAGCGTAGGTCACACCTGGCTGTGCAGGGGTTTTTTCCTTAATCTCCCTGGTTAAAATGATTACTTCGTAACCTTTGGCTACAAGCCTTTTGGTAAGTTCTTTCCCTATAAGCCCGGTTCCACCGGTTATTAAAATGGATGCCATATTTACTTTGGTTTACAATCGTAACAATCTACAATGATAAAGGTTATTACGCTCATATGTCCTGGCAGTTACAATGAGTGTTTTCGCAAAGGCAAGCAGAATAAGCTTATAATTTCCCACTTCGTTTTTCCATTCTTTTTCTCTTAATGATGTTGTAAGCCACTAATCCAACCGCAGCCACTACTATGCCTATCAATGGGCCATAGCCGCCCGGAATAATACCGCCGGCAATCAATCCAAATGCAAAGCCACCACCAATAATGGCAACCTGGGTTAAAAAATCTCCCTTGGCCAGGTTGGGGTCCATGCCCTTTTCAATAAGGGCCAAACGTACTTTAGTATTTGAAGCGATGTAGAAATAAAAAATGGCGCCAATGGTAAGCAGCACCAGGATGAATAACAGGACCATAAAAAAAGTTCCCATTGCATTGGGTGTTTCGATTAAAAAAATCATTAACGGATTTGTTTTCATTTTATATATTTTAGGTATTGGACAATCAGCTTAAACATATGGTTACAACTTTTATTTTTTATTTTTTGTAACCGGTTTCAAAGTTGATGTGTCTAATCGAAAGTGAATCAACAAGAGGAATACATCATTATTGAAAAGTGTTGCAAGGGCGACCATGCTGCATTTTCTGTATTAGTAACTGCCTACCAGGATATGGCCATAACCCTTGCTTACAATATTGTAACGAACTATGCCGATGCCGAAGATGTTGCCCAGGACGCTTTCATTAAAGCATTCACATCAATAAAATTGTTTAAAGGCAATGCCCGCTTTTCAACCTGGTTGTATCGAATAGTTGTAAACACCGCCTTAAACAAGCAAAAGCGTTCTAAACTTTTATATGTTGAACATCCGGAAGAATTGAATGAGGAAGCTGTTGAAGATTCGTTTACAGGCATACGCTATCATGAACAGAAAAAGTATATCAGGCAGGCATTATTAAATTTATCAGAAGCGGAAAGAATATGCATCACCCTGTATTACATTAATGAACTTAGTATTGCTGAAATTAGTGAATTTACAGGTTTTACAGTCTCTAACATCAAGTTACTTTTGTATAGAGGAAGAAAGCATCTTTACTTAGAATTGAACCGGGTACTAAAGCTTGAACTTAAAAACATATTATAGGTTATGGAAGACGATAAAGACTTAAGAAAATTATTGAGCAAGGGAGCCTTAGTGAAAGCCCCGACTGACTTTTCTAATAAAGTCATGGCTGCTATCAGAGGGAACCAACCAGCACCGGTATTTCAGATCGAAAAATGGAAGCACCTTTTAAAAACCATGGCTGCTATATTAGTAATGGCTTCAATCATAATGAGCTTTTTTATTAACCCAAATGCATTGCCTTATTCGTTTATAGAAAAACTATACCGCATACCCAGCACATACATTATTACATTAACCGAATACTTAGTTGCTTTCTGGGTATTGATAGCTATTAGTTTTTGGATAAATAAAAGATCAGAAAATGTGTCTGTGAGCAATCATCGATCTTATACCAACTAAATTGTTGCCTACTGAACTACCTTTTCAATTCTCACTAACTTACCATATTCATTTACACCTTCAATAACTACCCTCAGCGCTTTTGATATGTCGTTGTTGTAAAATTCAATTTTGGCTTTTGGTTTTGAAGCATCGGTAAACACAAATGGATTCCAATACAAAGTAGAGCGCAGGTCAGAAGTTACCTCATCCTGTGTATTGCTATAATCGGGCGAATAAAATTGTTTCATTACACTATACCCGGTAATATAACCTTTGTCCAAACCCTTACCCGGTATGGATGCACGCTCATTACCCTTGCGGGTATAAATGGCTATGGCACCCCCAGCCCCTCCACCGAACGCCCCAAAAAATGGAGGTCTGAAAACTTTTACATACGCTATATCCTGCACGGCAATACTGGAGAGTGTAGAAGGGTCAAC
>JAYTCO010000091.1:0-2268 GCA_043736415.1 Ferruginibacter sp.
TAAATCAGGTTTGAAAAACTTGTTTGCAAACATTTGCCTTAATTTTATAAAAACCCTGTATAGATCGTTTATTTAATAACTCTTGCAGTAATAGGCAAGCCAAAAAGTATGAAGAAAATTGCTATTTTGCATTGGGGAGAACTTACGATCAATGCCTATTATTTGGCTTATGCACTGCATCAACACAACATTTCAATTGATTTTTACCTTTACTCTCCACGCCAGGCATACAAACGAAGCTATTTGCGTAATCTGCGAGACAGGGTAAAATCCGAATTTTGCGTTACAGAATTCAAAAGTTCAATAGTAGAAGCTGGTTTGATTAAATGTTCAGCTTTGTTCAACAATAATGAAAATAGCCAGGCAGATCGATGCCTAAACCCATATCTGGCTTCCAAAACAAGAAAAATAATTAGAACAAAAAAATATGAGTACATAATAACCACAGGCCAAACATCATTATACTGGTTGTACAAAACTGATCAGGATGCCCTTAAAAAAACCATCCATTATAGCTTAGAAATTCAAAAAGTTACGGATCCGCATTTTATAACACCGGCCTTCGCTAAAATTTTAGAATGGGAAGCCAGGTTATTGAAGAAGGTGATGGGTTTAATTGTGCAGGATGTTTTTAGAGCAGAAGCACTTCTAAATTGTAAAATAGATAACAGTAAGCTGTCATTTTTTTTTATTCCCGTATCAATTTTAAGTAAAAATGCAAGTGATAAAAATTATTATTTACACACACAACTAAACATTTCACCACAAAAAAAAGTGTTACTTTACTTTGGAGCCGTGTACACAGAGAGGTTTCTGGAACAAATTTCTGAAACATTTGAAAACCAATTGGATGATAGTTGGGTTTTAGTATACCATGGACCAGACAAATTTTCTGAAAAGATTGCAAAATATAATAAAACTAAGATTTCCTCTGCTGGTATTGAATATGAGAACCTTCATTTAATTATGCGTTCTGCTACTATAGGGTTGGCATTTTATGATAATAGTTGGCCTAATACACGTTTAACAGCATTTTCTTCAGAAAAAATTGCCCGCTATTTGGAGGTGGGAGTTCCTTTTATTGCTTTTGAAAATGAAAGCTACTTAAAACTAAAAAATGAATTTAATTGCTGTATGTTGTTAAACGACATTGCAGATTTAAGTAACGCAATAAGGGTAATAATGAATGACTATGAAAGTTACCAGGCCAACAGCTTTAAAGCATTTAATAAGTACTATAATATCACTAACAGTATACTCCCCCTAAGTAATTTTATTAAGGAAAAACAACTTCATGGCTGGCATAATAATTTAGAAGATCACACTGTAAATTAGATAAACTCTAATAAAAAATAAAATACAATGGTGGAGGAAATAGTACATAACGATAAACTATTAGCGATAATTATAAAAAGCAGTTTTGCAAAAGAAGGAATTGAATTTTTTACTCCCAGTCATTTTTCTCAACAACTGGGGTATATGAAAAGGTTGAAGGGATATAAGGTTGAAGCCCACTCACACAAGATTGTGGAAAGAAAAGTATTTTTAACCCAGGAAGTGCTAGTAATAAAATCAGGCAAAATAGAAGTTCGCATATTTGAAAATGATGAGAATTTTATTGCGCTAAGAATACTTACCAGCGGTGATATTATATTAATGGCACAAGGGGGGCATTCAATTGAAATGTTAGAAGACACAGAAATAATAGAAGTAAAGCAAGGGCCATATACTGAAAACGATAAGATAAAAATTACTGAAAAAAAGTATGATGAATGCAGCAAACAGGCCTTTTGAGTTAACCAATATTTATTACGATCTTCTATACAGAGACAAACCTTACCAACAAGAAGCTAACTATATAAGTAACCTCCTTCAGTACTATTCTCCCAATGCACATCAAATTTTAGAACTGGGTAGTGGTACAGGTAACTATTCAACTTATTTATCGTTATTAGGCTACACCATCACGGGTATTGAACGGGATGAAGAGATGAACAAAATTGCTCGGTCTAAGCTTATTCCAAATTTTACACCCATAACTAATAACATTGTTTCTTTTGAACTTCAGCTCACATGCGATGCAGTTGTTGCCTTGTTTCATGTTATTAGCTATCTAACAACCAACAACGAATTAATAAGTTGTTTTAAACAGGTAGCCAAACATTTAAAGCCTGGGGGTATATTTATTTTTGATGTTTGGTATACACCCGCGGTTTATACACAGGTGCTACAACCAAGAATTAAGCAGGTTGATAACCAAACTTTTTT
>JAYTCO010000092.1:0-5374 GCA_043736415.1 Ferruginibacter sp.
GCGAGATGATGATATACCGCAATATGTTGAACAGGGTGTTGCAGATATTGGTATACTAGGTGAAAACGAAGTGTGGGAAAAAGACAAGGATGTTCTTACGATTGAAAACCTTGGGTTTGCGGGCTGCAAACTTTCTTTAGCTATTCCAAAAGACGAAACTTACACCGGACCTTCCTTTTTCCAAAATAAGAAAGTTGCAACCAGCTATCCAAAAATCTTACAAAAATTCTTTATCGAAAATAATGTTACAGCAGAAATTGAAGAGATTGGCGGTAGCGTTGAGATTGCTCCCGGTATAGGTTTGGCAGATGGTATTTTTGATATTGTAAGTACAGGCAGCACACTTTTAATGAATGGTTTAAAAGAAGTAGAAATAGTTAAAAAAAGTTCTGCCGTTTTAATTTCAAACAAAAATCTTTCTGCAGAAAAACAGGCTATACTTGATAAATTATTATTCAGAATCAAAGCGGTAAAAACATCTTCTGAAAATAAATACATTCTATTAAATGCACCCAACAGTGCCATAGAAAATATAAATTCCATTTTACCGGGCATGAAATCTCCTACAGTAATTCCATTGGCAGAAGAAGGATGGAGCAGCATACATTCAGTGGTGAAAGAAGACGAGTTTTGGGAAGTTATTGATAAACTAAAAGATCTTGGCGCACAGGGCATTTTGGTAATACCGATTGAAAAAATGATTTTATAAATTTTAATGAACGAATAAATGGAGAAGATAGAATTTCCTTTAAAAAGTGTATGGAAAAAATTAGCAGTGAGACCTGCAGCTGAAAAAGAAAAACTGGAGACTTTAGTTATAAATGTATTTACAGAAATTGAGGAGGATGGAGATAAAGCAGTTTTAAAATACAGTAAAACTTTTGACAAAGTTTCGATGGAATCGTCAGTGGTAAATAAGGCTGATATTGAAAATTCAGCATCGCAATTATCAGAAGAGCTAAAAGCTGCAATTCAGCTTGCTAAAAAAAATATTGAAGGATTCCATTTAGCGCAAAAGGTCGAGACACAGATTATTGAAACTACAAAAGGTGTTTTGTGTTGGCGAGAAAACCGTGCTATAGATAAAGTAGGAATTTATATTCCCGGCGGATCAGCACCACTTTTTTCAACAGTATTAATGTTAGGTATACCGGCTATGATTGCGGGTTGCGCAGAAATTATTTTGTGTACACCACCGGATAAAGACGGCAAAATAAATCCTGCTATTTTATATACAGCAAGTTTAATAGGTATTACCCAAATTTTTTGTGTAGGCGGCATACAAGCTATTGCAGCCATGACTTTTGGTACAGAAACAATACCTGCTGTTTATAAAATCTTTGGGCCGGGAAACCAATATGTTACCGCAGCAAAAAAACTTGCACAATCTTTTGGTGTAGCCATTGATATGCCTGCAGGTCCAAGCGAAGTTCTGGTAATTGCAGATGCTTTTGCTGACCCTTCATTTGTAGCGGCAGATTTGCTTTCGCAGGCAGAGCACGGTGCTGATAGTCAGGTGATATTGGTATCTGACAGCCAAGATTTAATTGAAAAAACATTCGAAGAAATAGCCATTCAATTAGAAAATTTACCCCGCAAAGATTTGGCTGCTGCTGCATTACTAAACAGTAAATCAATTTTATTTAACAGCCTTAATGAGTGCATTGCATTCAGTAATTATTATGCACCCGAACATTTAATTATTGCCACAGATAATTACAACGATTTAATAGGAAGTATTACAACTGCAGGCTCTGTTTTTTTAGGTAAATACAGTTGCGAATCTTTGGGAGATTATGCAAGTGGAACCAACCACACATTACCAACAAACGGTTATGCACGAAATTACAGTGGAGTTTCGCTAGACAGTTTTGTAAAGAAAATTACTTTTCAGGAAGTAACAAATGAGGGAATTAAAAATATTGGTCCTGGGGTAGAATTTATGGCCGAAGCTGAACAATTATTTGCACACAAAAATGCAGTAACGCTTAGATTAAAAAGTTTATAAAATATGTTTCAGTTAGAAAAAATAGTTAGGAATAACATTTTAAATTTAAAGCCCTACTCTAGCGCCCGTGATGAGTACACAGGAAAAGATGCCGTTTTTTTAGATGCCAACGAAAATCCTTTTGGAGAATTAAATCGTTATCCAGATCCACATCAAACAGCACTAAAAGAAAAATTGAGCAGCATAAAATCTGTTAACGCAGAAAATATTTTTATTGGTAATGGCAGCGATGAGGTAATAGATATTGCTTACAGAACTTTTTGTGAACCCGGCAAAGATATAGCGCTTACCTTCTCTCCTACCTATGGCATGTACGATGTGAGTGCGGCAATAAATAATATTGAATTAATAAAAATTCCGCTAACAAAAGATTTTCAGATTGATTTTGAATTATTGGATAAATACATAAATGATGAAAATTTAAAGCTCATTTTTATTTGCTCGCCCAATAATCCATCAGGTAATATTTTAAATAATATTGAAGATGTTTTAAAACGTTTTAAAGGAATTGTATTTGTAGATGAAGCATATGTTGATTTTAGCAAAACGAATTCTTACCTATCGAAACTTAGTTCATACCCTAACCTTATTATTTCGCAAACTTTTAGTAAGGCCAGGGGCCTGGCTGCTGTAAGAGTAGGGACTGCATTCGCTTCTAAAGAAATAATCAGTTTATACAATAAGGTAAAGCCCCCATATAATGTAAGCAAACTTAACCAGGAAGCTGCGTTACAATCTTTGCAAGATCAACAACAATTTGAGGAAAATAAACAAAATATTTTAGCACAGCGATCTTATTTGCTCAAGGAACTGGAGAAAATTACTTTTGTAAAAAAGATATACCCTACAGATGCAAATTTTATGCTGGTAGAAGTGGAAGATGCGGATAAAGTTTATAAAGAATTGGTAAGTAAAAAGGTAATAACACGCAACCGAAACGGTGTTGTAAAAAACTGTATCAGAATAACTGTGGGAAGCGAAACGGAAAATTTACAGTTGATACAATCATTAAAAGAATTCCCAAATTCATAAATGTTGATTTTCTGCAAACACCTTATATAACAAATGAAAAAAATACTTTTTATAGACCGAGATGGAACATTGGTAATTGAACCACCCATCGATCACCAACTGGATTCTTTGGAAAAATTAGAATTCTATCCCGGGGTATTTCAATATTTAGCACGCATTGCAACCGAGTTAAATTATGAGTTTATAATGGTTACCAATCAGGATGGCTTGGGTACAAACTCTTTTCCCGAAGAAACGTTTTGGCCTTCTCAAAATAAAGTCATTGAAGCTTTTAAAAATGAGGGTGTATTATTTGCCGATATCATCATTGATAAAACAATGCCTGCAGAAAACGCTCCTACCCGCAAACCCGGCACAGCATTGCTTACAAAATACATGAACGGCAATTATGATCTAAAGAATTCTTATGTTATCGGTGATAGAATGACAGACGTTCAGCTTGCAAAAAACCTGGGTTGTGGAGCTATTTTTTTGGGAGAAAATAATGCCGATGCTGAATATAGTACAACAGCATGGTCAGCTATTTATTCTTTTTTAAAAAGCCATCCAAGAAAAGCTACTGTATTAAGAAAAACAAACGAGACCAATATTGAAGTAACCATTAATTTAGATGGCACCGGAAAAAGTTCTTTAAACACGGGATTAGGTTTTTTTGACCACATGCTGGAGCAGATTGCAAAACATGGCAATATGGATTTATCTGTTGCCGTAAAAGGAGATTTGCATATTGATGAACACCATACCATAGAAGATGTTGCGATCACTTTAGGAGAAACATTTTTAAAGGCTTTGGATAATAAAAAAGGAATAGAAAGATATGGCTTTTTATTACCGATGGATGATTGTCTGGCGCAGGTTGCCATTGATTTTGGTGGCAGACCTTGGCTCGTTTGGGATGCAGTTTTTACCCGGGAAAAAATTGGCGAAATGCCGACAGAAATGTTCATGCATTTTTTTAAATCTTTCAGTGATAATGCAAAATGCAACTTAAATATAAAAGCCGAAGGTGAAAATGAACACCATAAAATAGAATCGATTTTTAAAGCTTTTGCCAAAGCAATTAAAATGGCGGTCAGCAAGACAGATAATTATTCTATTCCAAGTACAAAAGGCTCTTTATGATTGCAATTATTAAATACCCTGCAGGCAACATTACTTCTGTAGAAAATGCAGTAAACAGATTGGGTTACGAATGTGTAGTTACGGATGACATTGAGGTTCTTAAAAGTGCAGACAAAGTAATTTTTCCGGGTGTGGGCGAAGCAAGCACCGCTATGAAATACTTGAAAGAAAAAGGACTTGATAAAATTATTCCTGCACTTACACAACCTGTTTTAGGGATTTGTTTGGGACAACAATTGATGTGTAATTTCTCTGAAGAAAATAATACGGAATGCCTGAATATATTTAATACTGTGGTAAAGAAATTTCCGCCAACAGAATTGGTACCACACATGGGTTGGAATAATATTGAAATTTTGCAAAGTCGTTTACTGAAAGGCGTTTCAGCAGATGATAATTTCTATTTTGTCCATAGCTTTTATGTAGAACCTTGTGAAAATACTACTGCTATTTGCAATTATATTTTGCCATTTAGCGCAGTTATGGAAAAAGATAATTTCTATTCAACACAATTTCATCCTGAGAAATCAGCTGATGCTGGAGAAAAGATATTAAAGAATTTTTTGGACTTTTGAACCTTAAAGAAAAAAAGGTTTTGAACCACAAAGACGCAAAGGAAAGTCACAAGGTCCAAAAATTATAATTGTGTACTTCGTGAAAAAACTTTGTGTCCTTCGTGTTAAAAAAATTTTGAACCATAAAGACACTAAAGGATTTGAACCATAAAGACACAAAGAAAAAACACAAGGTTCACAAAGTTTTTATAAGAGGTATAATTATAATTTAAACAAAAGATGAAAACTATTATTAATTTTTTGCGTCTTAGCGCCTCTGCGGTAAAACAAATAACATGAGAATAATCCCGGCAATAGATATCATAAATGGTAAAGCAGTACGTCTTACAAAAGGCGATTACAGCACCGAAAAAGTTTACAATGAAAGTCCATTAGAAGTTGCCAAAGAATTTGAGGCTGCGGGAATAAAATACCTGCACCTGGTGGATTTGGATGGTGCAAAATCGCAACACATCGTAAACCACAAAGTGTTGTATGAAATAGCTTCAAAAACTACTTTAAAGATTGACTTTGGTGGAGGTTTAAAATCAAATGAAGATATAAAAATCGCTTTTGAAAATGGTGCAACGCAAATAACCGGTGGCAGTATTGCAGCAAAAAATCCAACGCTTTTTTTAGAATGGCTTGCAGAATATGG
>JAYTCO010000093.1:0-5369 GCA_043736415.1 Ferruginibacter sp.
ATGAATGAATGCAGGCAAAGTTTTCATTGTTTTTATGAAGAAAAAGATGCCATAGGAAAACGCTACCGCCGCATGGATGCAATAGGAACGCCGTTCTGCGTAACAATTGATCACCAGACCAAAGAAGACAATACAGTAACTATACGTTATAGAGATGATATGCGGCAGGAAAGAATTGCATTGAGCGAAGTAAGAATGTTGGTGGAAAAGATGATATATTAAAACAATCACTAAAAGGCTTCAATCATTAGAAATATAAAATCATTAAGTTGATATTTAAAAGAAAATTTGTTTACTCATAAAAGACTCATCAAATAAAATAAAGATTATTGTTTATTGTGGAATGACAATTAAAAAAACTTGATGTATTAAAAATAAGCAGCTCTATAGAATTCTTTACAGCGCTAAATAATACCACTATAAAAGAACTTAACTTATTCAACAGTTTCCTCTGCAAAAATTGGAATATTATCTGCTGTAAAACCGTTTATTTTTAGTAACCATTGGCAGTTTTCCTTATCGTCAGAAAAGTAAGAAAAATTAATTTTTTGTTGATTTTTTAAAATTTTTATTGGTATCCAATACAAAGTAGGTCTATAATCTAAATCTGTATTTAGTATGTTGGTATTGCCGTATTGCATGTTGTAAATTTGATACTCCGGTTCGTAACCCTTTACATCAAATTTTATAAATCCTTTATCTCTCCAATCGTTGGTCTTTTTGCCTTTGATGGTATAAAAAGCAATGCCACCTCTTGGGGCTCCCAACACATATCCCAAGCCACCTTTATACACTTTTATATATGCCACATCTTCAGGCATGAGACCTTCAATTTCAAATTGTGATACAGGTTGTTCGTTTAGGAAAAATTGTACCGTGCCCAAACCATTTTCCGAAAGCGCATCCACACCAAAATATCTATTAAAATAAACAATTCTACCTGTATCGGTATTTGCAATAGTTATTCCGGCAATATTTCGCTGTAGTAATTGCCATATATTTATAGTATTAGGCTCATTTTTTAAAATAATATTTTGATCTGCATTTTCAAATAAGGCAGATGCATACTCTTGGTCATACTTTTGTATTTCTGTAGTGAGTTTGCTTACCACCCTTACCTCTTGCAAATACTTAAATTTATTGTTCTCTAAAGAATCTAAATAAACAATATTTTTTATTTCATTTGGCTGCAGGTTCTTAGGGAGATGGAAACTTTTTAATGTATCAGTAAAATGTTTATAAAAGTTTACATCTAATAAAGCATTTCCTTTTACTAAGTTGGTTGCAGCATAAAAAATATTCGCATTTTTTGAAATAGAAATGTCTTTAAATATAAACTCACCATTGCTGGTTGTAGGTTCACTATAAATATATTTTGAAGAATCTGCATTTAAAATAATCAAATCTAATTTTGCATTTGGAACGATTGTTTTAGTTTGAGCCTTTGTAATTTTACCTGCAACATAAATACCATTTTCGTTGGTATAGCTTAGCGGTTCATCTACTAATAAATTTACAGGACTAAACTTACGCCAACCATTTACCACTAAAAAGTCATCAAAAAAATTTTTATCATTTAAAATTTTTTTTAAAGAAGCATTGCTAAAATCTATAGAATTTCCTATTGCTGTTAATATTTGGGTGTATTGAAAAATATTTAATTGATTAGTATCGGACCAATTTTTTCTACTCACACTAACCGAAATATTTGCATTAATATTCTTTAAAAAATCAATGTTGACCTCTCCCTTTTTTCTTTTCTTTTTATTTATAAATTTTGTAAAGGTTAATTTCGGTTGGATAAAATTATTGTTGTTCTCAATCCATACAAAGCGCTGTGCTATTATTTGAGCCTTATTATTTACCAAATGCAAAATTAATATCCCTGCCGGCAGATTGGATTTATTTATTGCGAGTAATTTTGTTGATGATGAAGAATCAAATTCTTCTGCGAAAACCAAAGCCCCATTTGAACTGCCAACAATAAAATATTTTTCTATTGCTTGTTTTTCAGACAAATTCAGTTGTATGAATATTTTTTTTTGGTTATTTACTGTGAGGGATGCTGTGTTATTGGTTGGTACAGGTAAGCTGATATTTTTTGTAATTTTCCCTGCATCATAAATACATTCAGCAGTATAAATCTCATTTTCAGCACTGGCAAAGTTAAAGCTTGCTAACCCTAATGGTCCGGTATTAAATGTTTGTAAAATTAGCCCTTTGCTGTTTTTAATATTTATTACAACATCTATTGATTCACCATTTTCATTTAAACTTCTAACACCTATTTTTTGCTCTACAGCATTTATTAAATTTCCAGATTCAGGAAAAAAACCGACTTCAATATCTTTCTTTTTTACGGTAGGAATTTTTGATTTCTCTGTTGCAGGTTTTATAATACTGATTTTCTTTAAATGGCTTGTACTGTTATTAAAATTTTGCATCCACATAGTAGTAGCAACCAAATAAAAATCTCCATTGTCTAGTGTTTTAGGAATTGCGAGTACACCATAAGCTGATTTATCTTTTATTTTTATAACCTGTGTCTGTAGTATTTTTCCATCATTGTTACATAGATTAAGATAACAAACCTTGCTTATAGAATTACTGTCAATAAATGGATAGGAAACAAAATAAACTTTAAACAAAACTTCTTCCCCCGATATATAAACTTCCCTATCTGTATGAATAAAGCTTAACTCTTTGGGTGTATTATCCAGCCTTTTACTAAAAGCATCTTTTATTGCTGCCAAGGTATATTGCTGAGCATATAAATCAGCCGTTAAAAAAAAGAATAAAACTATAACAGTGTATTTTTTTACATTCATTTTTTTATAATAACTTAAAGTAAAAAAAAGCCAGCATTAAAATTTAATTGCTGGCTCCTTACAAAATAATATAACAGATTAAAATCTTAATACCGCATCTATAATTTGAACAACACCGTTAGTTCCCAGCAAATTAGCTGTTGTAATGTTTGCAGGTACTGTATTTGTTTTTCCTTTTAATAACAAACCATTTCCCGATGCTGTTATTGTTCTTCCTGCTCCTAATGCAGTTTGAGGTGTTTCTTTATTACCAAAATCATTTGTGAATAAACGGGAACTATTGAAGTAATGATAACGTACTATTGAGTCCAGTCGTCCAACAGTTGCAGTAGTAATGGCTGCACTGCTTAAACCTGCATTAGTCATAGCCACATCGGTAGGAGCCAAAACCGTAAAAGCAGTGGTTCCACTAAATTGTGTCCACCTGTTTGCTTTTGTTAATGCTGCAATAAACAAAGTGTGTTGCCCTGTTCTTGTTAACATGTTTTGAATGTTACCTTCAAGTTGAAGCGGTGTCATAAATTTTTCAATTTTATGCACTAATCCTCCTGAAACTTTATTATCAGCGCTGGTAATTTTTATTCCATTTACATAAAATACACCGGCATCTCCACCTGTATAAATTGCACCACCCTGTAAAGTTGTTCGAGGAAAACTATATAATGCAATCATATCTTGCGTTGCAAATCTCGCATTAACAATATGGTAAGCAACAAAATAGCTTGCTGTACCCTGTGGCATTTTTGATACAGAATCTTCCGTTATACCCACACTTTTCATCGCAGTGTTTGTAGGCATAAACCATGTAAAAGGGCCACCACCATTTTTAAAACTTTGCAACCCTGCTTTCTCAATAGCAGCATTAAAAATGCTTACATCTGCATTTTGAGTGATGAATTCTGTTAACGTAGGTAATGGTGTAACTGTATCTTCTTTTTTACATGATGCAAAAAAAAGCACAGTGCTTAAGCAAATAATTATTGTATGTGTATAATGCTTCATTTTTTAAGTTATTTATTGTAAACAATTGTGGGTTGAAGTACCGGCGCAAATACACCTAAACCTGTTGCAAATCCACTGGCATACAGACTTATATACCGTTGATTTAATCCTGGTGAAGAAACAGTTTGAGGAGGATTAATGCTGCCTGCAATACTAACCCCTGTGCCAGTAATAATTAATCTATATCTTAAAAAAGAATGTATTGATTTTGGGTTTGTTGTAGAAGCCTCATTTAGTTTAGCTGTAAGTGGTACAATTATGTAATCACTTGCAGCTTTAAAAGCAATATCTCTTATAATAGTGTCTCTTATAACCTGCAAAGCGTTGGTAGAGTCAATCCTTACTAACGAAAGATTAGGAGATTTTGCCATTGCATTTATCAGCCTTATATTATAGGTGCTATCTTTTGGCAGGGTCCCTGCATTATCATTTACTATAAATAAAGTTCTGTCAATTCCTGTATCTGCCAGGGTTACAGAATAATTTTTGTTTAATTCACTTATAATACTACCCTTAAAAATAACAACGCTATCATTGCCTGTTCCTGCAAATGGTAATGATAGAGTAATGTTGCTGTTAGGGGTTAATGCAACATACTCAGACGAACTATTTATAATGCCCGGAAAAACACCCGCCGTACCCGAGGAAAGGGAGTTAATTTTCACGTCATTGGCTTTTATCATTAAAAACGACGTATTGGGTGACAACAAAAAGAATTTAACCAAAGACTTATCAGTTGGAAAAATATTTTCACTCGTTCTTAATTCTGTTTTTCCGCAAGCATTTATTATAAGTATAGCTCCGGCGAAATATATTATTAGTTTTAATCTTTTCATAATTTTACAATTTATTTTATTTAAGGCTGGCTAAACCACATTTCATATGTGTGATAATCTTGATTGAGTGCTCCAATTCTTCTGAGCTCTTCTAAATTCCAATCGTTTTCAGAGAACCCGGTTGGCCTTGAACGGTAAGCAGGCTTAGGCCCAAGATTAAATGCAGAGAATGTAGCAATTGCAAAATTTTTATAAACTTGTAAACCTGTAATGGGGTCTAAATCAAAATAATGATAGCGGCGTAAATCAGACCAGCTTTCGTTGAAGTTCCAACCAAAACCTCCAATATATTTCTGCAGCATAATATCTGTTATTGTTAACGCTCCTGTAGTTTGTTTAACCGCTGCACTTGCTAAATAACTAATTTTATCAGCAATGGGAATCTGTGTTACCGCATTGGCACTTGTATTGGCGCTATTAACAAAATCAAAATGTGCACTTATTCCTTCTCTATAAGCAGCTAAGGCGGTTGTGAGATCTCCTTTTCTAAAAGCAGCTTCGGCTTTTATGAATTGCATTTCAAAATATGTCATTATAGGAAAACTAGCATTGTTTTGAAATAAATATTTTCCTGTTCTTGCTGAAAAATTACTTCCGGCTAAATTGATTATGATACTATCGCCATAGAATGTGCTTGGTGCTTGCCTAAAAGCAGGCCCTGAGGCACCAACAATAAATCCTATAGCGGGGGTTAAAAACCTGT
>JAYTCO010000094.1:0-5366 GCA_043736415.1 Ferruginibacter sp.
TGAGGAACGTAAAAGCTATCTCCTGCTTTTACTTTAAATTGCTGACCAGCTATTTTTACAATTGCTAACATATCGAATCCAAATTTAGGACTGCAAAAGTAGGAAATTTATGTACAAAAATCTAACTTTTGTTATAATGATGTTTTCTGACTAAAAAACCGGATTTATTACTGACTGTTAGCGTTCAATATCAACAACTTAGATTTATTTTAATCGGAAATTACATAAATGCACTTATAATTATTAGCACAATAAAATTCAGTAAATTTTATAAAAAAAATTTATATTACTACATCCAAGTACGCTTCAACGTAATAGATTTATGATTTACAAATGCCCGGCTTTAAATTTTTTTTCAATTTCTGCTCTCTGCTTGTTAAGCTTGATGTATATCCCTCTACAATCCTGTAAAAAAGATACTTTGCCAACAGTTGGCACTACAAGCAATCCTGCACCAAATTCTCAAAAAAAAATTCTTGCCCTAGGTGACAGTTACACCATTGGAGAATCTGTAACTTAGCCTGAAAGATTTGCGAATAAAACCATATCTATCCTAACTGCATCCGGCATTAACCTAAAATATCCCTCTCAAATTATAGCCAGAACGGGATGGACAACGCAAAATCTTTTAAATGAATTAGCCTTATCAGGAAACCTTCTATCACCGCCTTATGATATTGTAACTCTTTTGATAGGCGTGAATGATCAATTTTTACGAACAGATACAGGTTTGTACAGAGTAAGATTTTTGCAATGTTTAAACAGGGCGATTGAGTACTCAGGAGCAAAAAAGGACAGGGTTTTTGTTTTGAGCATCCCGGATTATAGCGTAACGCCATTTGAAGCAGGCAATACCGCACAGATTGCAATGGAAATAGGTTGGTTTAATGCCATTAACAAACAGGTTACACTACAGATGGGGATTAATTATACAGATATTACTCAATCTTTTCGGATGGCAGCTACAGACAAAACACTTATTTCCGCTGACAGTTTACATCCGTCAGGGAAAGAATATTTTAAATGGGCAAATATGCTTGCTCCAAAAATTTTACCATTGTTACAATAACTATCGGTTAATTATTTTCAGTGTACTTTTTAAAATTATTTAAAATTGCCTGCCAACCTTGCTTTTGCAGTTCTGTTGAATGTTCAGTACCAGTCTCAAAGCTTTGAGTAACTTTCATTCCTTCCTCTACCTTCTCAAAATGTATGTTTACTTTACTGCTATCCACTAAAGTAAATGCAATATCTTCTTCTGTTTTAACGTGTGTATAATGCCCCTCAAAATCAAAACCACTACTTCCGTCTTTTGCTTCCATTCGAAAATGAAATTTTCCGCCAACTTTTAAATCATTTATTACATGGGCCGTATGCCAGTCATCAGAAGCATTATTCCAATTAAGAATATGCTCGGGCAGCGTGAAATAATCCCACACTTTTTTGGCTGTTGCGTTTATAGTTGTGTTTATAATAAAGCATTCTTGATTGCTATTTGCGGGTTGAGGCATTTTATTAGTATCCATATGCAACATATTCCAGCGGTGGCCATCAATATCACTAAAGCCACAGCCATACATCCACTCCTGTATTTGTTCGGGTTTGCTAAAAAGTTTACCTCCGGCAGTTTGTGCTTTAACCGCCATATCATCTACTTCTGTCGTTGTTTCTGCATCTAAAGAAAAAAGAACTTCTGATGATTGATGAGTATCTGTAAGGTTGTTTTTTGAAAAATTTTTAAAAACATCTTCCTGAAAAAGCATTAAAACCATATTTTTTTCGCCTACTAAAAAGGATGCTGAATCATTTGTGTCACCATGTGTTTTATTGTGCACAAAACCTATAGCTTTATAAAATTCTTTTGATTTTGCAACATCTTTTACCGGAAGATTGATCCATATTTCTTTTGTGGGCATACTGTTTAATTTAGAGATTAAATGTAGAATTAAATACCTGTAAAAACGATAATTCAACTTATATATTAATGCACATTAAACGACAAATACATGCCCATTATATTGATACAATAAACAGTAAAATTTTAATGCTGCAGCAAACTCTTGCAGACCTCAAGGAAAGTGGCAGCAATGAAACTAAAAGCACTGCAGGAGACAAACACGAAACTGCTTTGGCCATGTTGCAGATAGAACAGGCAAATACCCGGGCGCAATTGAACGACGCAATTGAGCAACGGTCAGCTTTGGTAAATATTAATCCTGATGTAATTACAACCAAAATTTTGCCGGGCAGTTATGTAAAAACAAACAAAGGCAATTTTTATATAAGCGTTGCTTTAGGCAAACTGATTTTTGATGGAGAAACGGTTATGGCAATTTCTCCACAATCACCACTTGGTATAAAACTAATGGGTTGTTGCGTACATGATACAGTTACAATAAACGCACATACTTATTTGGTTGAAAGTATAGAATGAAGCACCTGTGGTATTGTTTGGAATAGCAAAAATGTAAAACGGCTGCGGGATAGCAGCGGCACCGGAGCAAAGCGGAGGTACAGCGAATAGCAAGTACAAAAGTTTGATTATTGTGTGCTGCCAAAAGCCCCAAACTTTTCTGTAAAAAATGAAATTGTATATTCGTGACGCAAGAAATATTATGAGAAAAATAGTCGGTTACATTTACAGTATTTATGCGCTGCTCACATTTATTATCATGATGTTTTTGCTGTTACCGTTTATTGTTATTGCTTCGTTTTTCGGAAAAGTAAGGGGAGGGAATATGATTTACCGCATTTGCAGATTTTGGGCAGATGTTGTGCTGCTTTTATGGGGAATTAAACATACAAATATTTTTGAAGCACAAAAGTCAAATACCCATGCAGTAATTTTTGTTTTTAATCATATTTCTTATATTGATATTCCTTTTATTTTAAAGGCTTTTAGAAAAGACCCCATCCGGATTCTTGGCAAGGCAGAGATGAGTAAAGTGCCGGTGTTTGGTTACATTTATAAAAAAGCAACAGTGATGGTAGACAGGGAAAGTGATGGGGGCAGAATAAGAAGTGTGCAACAGTTAAAAAAGGTTTTGGCTAAAAATATATCGGTTGTAATGGCGCCGGAAGGTACTTTTAATATGACGGACAAACCGTTAAAAGAATTTTACAATGGTGCATTTAAAATTGCAGTAGAAACAAAAACACCTATACAACCTGTTCTATTTTTAGATGCTTATGACCGCTTAAATTACCACAGTATTTTTAGCCTAACACCCGGAAAATCAAGAGCAGTTTTTTTAAAGGAAATATTACCGGGCAATGATATGGCAATTCTAAAACAACAGGTTTATAATGAAATGGAAACAGCTTTGTTGCGGTATAAAGCAAGCTGGATAGAAACCTGAATCAATTACGAATTACGAATTTAGAATTACGAATAACCATTACAGAAGGGCAATAAAAAAATACGATGTGGAGGAAAACGAATTAAATTTTAATGAACCAACATCTGGTTACTGGGCAGAAATTATTTTGCCGCTTGCCCTACCAAATGTATACACATACAATGTTCCGGTAAATATGGTTGCCGCTTCACAACCCGGTTGCCGTGCAGAAGTTTTGTTTGGAAAAAATAAAAAATATGCCGGCATTATAAAAAAGTTAATTAACGAAGAACCTCCCTACAAAACAAAACCCATTTTAAATATATTGGATGATACGCCACTTATTTACCCGCAACAATTAAAACTGTGGCAATGGATGAGTGAGTATTACATGTGTACAGAAGGCGAAGTAATGGCAGCTGCATTGCCTGCAAATTTTAAACTGAGCAGCGAAACCGTTTTAATTTTTAATGAAGAATATGGCGATGATTTTTCTGCCCTTGGCAATGAAGAATTTTTGGTGGGAGAAGCGCTTTTACTAAAAAAAGAATTAACTATCACTGAAGTTCAACAGGTGATGGATGCTACACATGTGTACCCTACCATAAAAAAACTGATTGAAAAAAATGTATGTTTTATTAGAGAGGATTTAAATGAAAAATACAAAGTAAAAAAAGAAAATTATGTAATACTAAATCCAACATTTGCAAATGAAGAAGCACTTGCACCCTTGTTAAACGATTGGAAAGGCGCACCGAAACAAATGGAATTGCTGCTGGCTTTTTTGCATGTAAATAAAACCGAAGGAGAAGTAACACAAACTGCTTTGCTAAAAAAAGCCGGTGCAACGGCCGCACAGTTAAAAGCCCTTTCAGATAAAAATATTTTAATTGTTGAAAAACGCAGTATTGACAGAGTAAAATCTTTACCTAAAAATATACAAATAGATTTTACCCTGAGTGCTGCACAGAATATTGCATGGCAAGAAGTAAGAAATGTTTTTGCAGAGAAAAACGTTTGTCTGCTGCAGGGCGTTACCAGCAGCGGTAAAACGCAGATTTATATAAAGCTGATAGAAGAATATTTTATGCAGGGCAAACAGGTATTGTATCTTTTACCGGAGATTGCTTTAACGGCACAAATTATAAGGCGGCTGCAAAAACATTTTGGCGGCAACATTACTATTTATCATTCTAAATTTAATAACCAGGAGCGAATAGAACTTTGGAACAAAATAAGAACCGGCGAAATAAAAATTGTATTGGGTGCAAGGAGTTCCTTATTTCTGCCATTCAAAGAATTGGGACTGGTAATCGTAGACGAAGAACATGATCCATCTTACAAACAACAGGACCCTGCACCACGCTACAATGCAAGAGATGCAGCAATTTTTTATGGTTCGCTTTTTAAAGCAAAAATATTATTGGGCAGTGCTACCCCATCGCTGGAAACTTATTACAATGCCAAACAAAATAAATATGGTTTGGTTGTATTAGCTGAAAGATTTGGCGGCATAAAACTGCCCGAGATAGAAATTATAAACACGACCCAGGTTGTGCAAAAGGGCAAAGTAATGATAAGTCCGCAATTAAAAGAAGCCATACAAAAAGCGGTGGAAGCTGACAGGCAGGTGATTCTTTTTCAAAACCGGCGTGGCTATAATCCATATTTAATTTGTGGTACCTGTGGTTATTTGCCACAATGCGTTCACTGCGATGTATCGCTCACATTACATAAATACAGCAACAAATTACATTGCCATTATTGCGGCAGCACTTACGCCAAACTAATTACCTGCCCGGCTTGCGGAAGCAACAATTGGCTGGAGAAAAATTTTGGAACAGAAAAAATTGAAGAGCAACTAGAAAATGATTTTGCGAATTTTAAAATTGCAAGAATGGATGTTGACAGTGTGAGGGGCAAAACTGCTCACGATAATTTAATTCATCTTTTTGAACAGCAGCGGCTGGATATTTTGGTAGGAACACAAATGGTTGTAAAGGGTTTGGATTTTGAAAAAGTAAGTCT
>JAYTCO010000095.1:0-2261 GCA_043736415.1 Ferruginibacter sp.
AGTTTAGTGAAACGACTTTCACTAAACTTCTTTCAAGACCGATAAAAACATTGAGTTACCGAGGTTTTTACCAACTATTTTTCAGTATTATACCTTTTAAAATTAGATTTAATTATATCATCCTTCTTAATATCTTAAAATTTTATATAAAATTGGTGGAAAAGGACAAAGAAAAATTACTATTGAAACCTAAACAATGGTTGTAATTTCTATACAAAATTTGCTTCTTGCAAAATCTACTGCAGACATTATCAAAGAACAGCAAAACTGAAAGGCTAACATTTTGTACCATTTAACACCGGCAGGCATTCCCAAAAATAACTTTGAAAACTTAAATTTATTCTTGCATACTATTACTCTATTTTAAATATAATTTTCTGCAAACAACTACAGCTAATATTACACCCACACTATCAGCAGCCCAATCCAATAAATCAAAACTTCTGCCTGGTATAAAAAACTTTTGAATAAATTCTGTTGTCAACCCCCAAATACTTATGGATATTGCAATTTTAATTATAAAAGACCATTTGTTTATTCGAGTCATATCACTTTTGCAAAATGGTATCATAAACAAAAATGCCAGTACAGAGAACATGCCCACATGTACCCATTTATCAAAATAAATAGCCGACATACAATCACCTACTTTTGGCAAATCATCGCCGGGCAAACAAATTAAAATCAGCACTAAAAAAAACCAGGCTATGCCTGGTAAAAATTTTTTCAAATTAATCATTGTTTAATGTTGTAGTATTATGCAACCAGTTTTTCATAATCTTCTGCACCCATCAATTTTTCTATATCTGCAGGGTTGTCAATTTTTACTTTTACCATCCACCCTTCCCCATAAGGATCGCTGTTTACAAATTCAGGATTTGCTTCTAAAGCCGAATTTACTTCTATAATTGTACCTGATGCCGGCAAAAAAAGATCACTAACTGTTTTCACTGCTTCTACAGTTCCAAAAACATCTTCGGCGCTTAAAGCTTTCCCTGTGCTGTTAATATCTACATACACAATATCTCCCAATTCTCCTTGAGCAAATGCAGTAATCCCAATGGTAGCAACATCGCCATCTAAACTAATCCATTCGTGATCTTTTGTGTATTTTAAATTTTGCGGATAACTCATTATGATTTGTTTTTTTATGAATTTAATTATTTATTTGTCTAATTTAATTTTAAAGTTTCAAAATTGTTACTTCATTATTTTATTACTTCCATTTTCATTCTTATATCACCAATCGGTCTGTCCCCCGGCGCTTTGGGTGCACTTGCTATTTTATCAACTACATTTAAACCCGAAATCACTTCACCAAAAACGGTATAATTTTGATCGAGCATTGCAGTGCCTCCAATCTTTTTATAAATATTTCTTTGTAGTAAAGTGTACTTGCTTCCAATTCGCTGTTCCATCATATCCAGTTCTGCATCACTTAAAGGTTTGCCCTGCACAATATAAAACTGACATGCGCTGCTTGCTTTTTCAGGATTTCCATCTCGGGCTGCAGCCAAAACACCTTTTTTGTGATATAAACTTTTTTTAAATTCTGCAGGAATTCTCGCCATATTATCTCCACCATTGCCAAGCATAACTCCTGCTGCAGCATTTTTACTGTTTGGGTCTCCGCCCTGTATCATAAAACCCTGTATAATTCTATGAAATAAAAGACTGTCATAAAAACCTTCTTTAACCAATTTTACAAAATTATCTCTATGCAATGGTGTTGAGTCGTAGAGTTTTACAATCATTGTTCCACTGTCAGTTGTAATTTTTACTTTTACTGATTTATCAATTGCAGGGGAAACAACAGGCTTTTTTGTTTTGCTGACAACAGATTTTTTCTTTACAACTTTTTTGGAAATTACTTTTTTTGGAACGGGTTTTTTAGCAACCTGCGCAAACATGTCACCAGCGAAAAACAAAGAAAAACAAAACAATAAAAACTTAAATATTTT
Organism: Ferruginibacter sp.; assembly: GCA_043736415.1. Taxonomy (GTDB): domain Bacteria; phylum Bacteroidota; class Bacteroidia; order Chitinophagales; family Chitinophagaceae; genus Ferruginibacter. The sequence goes on from JAYTCO010000095.1 coordinate 1,962, forward strand.
CATCAATATAATTTTAAATAAATTTTTGATTTTGAAAGTACAATAATACATGATCTTTTAAAAGATCTTCCTGATGATTTAAAAATAAATCGGGCAGCGCTTTTAATTGCGTAAAATGTGGCCAACCCTCTTCATCCAATCCATCATTTTTATAATAGCCGCTGGCTGATAAAATTGTACAAATGGCAATATGCATTAAATCCTGCTTTTGCTCTTTGCTAAATGCCTGTGGGCCCTGCCCAAGTTCCTGCACGCCAATTAAAAGCAATACACCATTCATATCCGGCTTTATACCAAAAT
>JAYTCO010000096.1:0-12779 GCA_043736415.1 Ferruginibacter sp.
TTAAATGCTTTATATACAGATTGAGATACGGCAAGGTTTATATCCATCCCAATAAGATCCATCAGTTTAAAAGGACCCATTTTAAAACCTGCATTTTCCATTAATACATCTATATCTTCAAATTTTATTTTCTTTTCATAAGCAAGATTCATAGCTTCTAAATAAAAATGCCTTGCAACCCTGTTTACAATAAATCCCGGTGCATCTTTACAAATAACCGGTTGCTTTTTTAATGCAACACATACATCGTAAACAGTTTGCATGGTTTCCTGTGAAGTTTCTTTACCTGCCACCACTTCTACCAGTTTCATTACATGTGCCGGGTTAAAAAAATGCATACCACAAATCCTTTCAGGATGTAAAATGTTTTTTTGAATAGCAGTAATCGAAAGGGATGATGTATTGCTTGCTATTATTGTATGTATGCTGTTAATTGCTGCCAGCGATTTGTATAGTGTTTCTTTAATTTGAAGATCTTCAATAATTGCTTCAATAATTAAATCTCCAACACACTCATCAATGTCTGTGGTAAAAAATATATTGTTGTAAATCTTTTCCTTTTGCTTAGCAGAAATCTTTTCCTTGCTCAACAAAAAATCCAGGTTTTTAAGTATAGATTTTTTAGCTGTTTCAATACCTTTTTCATTGGTATCAAACAATACTGTTTTAAAATTATTCTGTGCAGCTGCCAAAGCAATTCCACTACCCATTGTACCGGCACCTGCAACACAAATCTTCTTTATCATGCTGCAAAAATAAAAAACTGTACTGCTATTTACTTTTTTATTTTATAATGTTTTACAATAAAATATGTTTTAAATGCAGCAGTAACTTGTAAATAAAAACCGCAGCAACTATTTAAAATAATTGCTGCGGTCAGTCTTTTAAAAAAATTAATTATAATTTATCTGCTTCTCTCTTTGCATCTGCTTTCATTTTCTCATTAGCTGTAATAGAAAACTCAACTCTTCTATTAGATGCTTTTCCTTCCATTGTAGTATTATCACCCTTAGGCTGACTTTCACCATACCATTTAATGGTAAGTCTTGTGGCAGCCAAACCATCTTTTTTTAATTCATTTCCCACAGCCATTGCTCTTCTTTCAGAAAGCGTCATGTTAGATGCGTTGCTTCCAACGTTGTCGGTGTGCCCTTCTACCAAAATATTTGTTTCAGGATATTCTGTAAAGATTTTAACCAGCTTATCAATTGCTAATTGCGAGTTAGCTGTAATATTATATTTTCCGGTAGCAAAATAAACACCTGCTTTTGTTCCGTCAGGATTATTCTCATCAAATGTTACATTAATACCTTCTCCAACTCTTTCTACTTTTGCACCGGGTATTTCCGTTTTAATTTTCTCAGCCTGCTTATCCATTTTATTACCAATTATTCCTCCTGCTGCGCCACCTATAGCTGCGCCAAGTATTGCACCAAGTGCAGTATTGCCTTTCTTTCCTACATTATTGCCAATTACGCCACCAATTACTGCACCTGTAGCTGCGCCAATTACTACTCCTTTATTTTGGTTACTGGCTCTTCTTGTGGTATCGCATCCCGCTGCAATTATTGAAATGCTTAAAATGCCGTAAAATGTTTTTGTTATAATACTTTTCATATTGTGTTTTTAATTAAATTTTTACAAAATTGTAAATAAATGATGCGGGTCTTCCTTCAAAAGTTATATCACTTTTTAACTGCATGCCGTTATCGTTAAGTTGTATAATAGTAAACCGAAAGCCTGCTTTTGCTTCATCCATATCTTTGTATTTGGCATCTACTCTTTTATATTGAAGCATTTTTGGTGCGCCCCCTTCTTCAAAAATTGACCAGCGAATATTTCTTTTTACAGCAACACATTCTGCACCGTTCTTGCTTATTGCATAAAAACCGAGATTGTTGTATTTATCAAATCTCCAGGTACTTCCTATAAAACAATTAAAATCGGCCTCATCTAAAACCTGTGCCTTTATTTTACCGGTAATACCTTCCGTAGTAATGCTTTTAAGCTGCCAGTTTCCTACAACAGTTTTCTTTAATGTTCGAGCTTGTTTTGAAGTGGAACAGGAAGTAACAAAAAACACAATCAAAAGCGTGCTTATTATTAAGCTTAATTTTTTCATGTAGCTAATTTAGTGGTGATGGTTAAAAAGATTATTGTTATACCAATAACTGGGATTGTATTTTCAATTTTAATGCCAAACAGTGCTTTTCTTTTCCATAGTCAACTGCTAAAGCAAAATTTATTTATGTTTAAAAAACAATAGTTTGTAGTGAAAAAAGCTGTTAAAGGTAAAAACCTATGCAGATTCAAATTGTTTTAAAAATCTCAAATCGTTTTCGCTGAAGAACCGTAAATCTTTTATTTGATACGTAAGCATGGTAATTCTTTCAATGCCCATTCCAAAAGCAAAGCCTGTATATTTATTGCTGTCAATGCCACAATTTTCCAAAACCTTAGGGTGAACCATTCCACAACCTAAAATCTCTACCCATCCGGTTTTTTTACAAACACTGCATCCTTCACCGCCACAAATAAGGCAGCTGATATCCATTTCTGCACTTGGTTCCGTAAACGGAAAATAAGAAGGACGAAACCGCACTTTTACATCTGCACCAAACATTTCGGTAACAAAAAAATAAAGTGTCTGTTTAAGATCGGCAAACGAAACATTTTCTGCTATGTACAATCCTTCCACCTGGTTAAAAAAACAATGTGCTCTTGCGCTAATGGTTTCATTCCTAAAAACACGGCCCGGGCAAATTATACGCAGCGGAAGTTTTCCTTTTTGCATTTCCCGTATTTGTACACTACTTGTATGGGTACGCAATAACCAGTCAGGGTTTTGGTTTATGTAAAATGTATCCTGCATATCTCTTGCAGGGTGGTTTTCAGGAAGATTAAGCGCAGAAAAGTTATGAAAATCATCTTCAATTTCAGGTCCTTCAGCAACGGAAAATCCAAGTTTATTAAAAATGGATATGATTTTATTTTTTACAATACTTATAGGGTGTCTGGTGCCTAATGGCGCAGGTGTGCCGGGTAAAGTGAGATCCATATCCGGAACTGTTTTTTTTGCATCTTCGTTTTCCAACATAGTAAAAGAAGCAAATTTGTCCTCCGTAAAAACTTTAAACTCGTTTAATAACTGACCTGCTTCTTTTTTATTCTCCACAGCCACATTCCTCATTTCGCCCATAATGGTTTTTAAAAGTCCTTTTGTGCCAAGGTATTTTATACGAAATGCTTCTTTTTCTTCTGCTGTTGCAGGATGTTGGTTATTTATTTCAGCCTTGTAGTTATCAATTAACGCCCGCAAATTTTCCATATGGCAAAGATAACGGTTTGCATATTTCAATCATTTGTAAAGCCGGGATAAGATATCTTGGGTAAATCAATGTATTAATTTTATGCTTAAGTAAATATCAGGGGTTGGTAAAAAAATACGTTAAACAGTAGATAATATAGCAACGGAGCGATATTCAAAATATGCAGATGTTGTATCTTTATAATATAAAACTGATTATAAAATGGCATTATTTCAATCGAGCAATCCAGCTCTGTCAGAAAAGAAATTTACAAGCACTGTTATTCCCGATGTATTAAACATGGAAAATGCAATGACGGTAAGAGGTGCTTTGCAAAAATTTGGTTTTCTTTTAATTATGGTATTGGCAAGTTCCTTTTATTCGTGGAAACAGTTTGCAGAAGGTGGTTCAGTCAATGGAATGATTTGGACAGGTGCACTTGGCGGGCTCGCTGTAGCAATTACGATTACGTTTAAAAAAGAATGGTCTCCGTTTCTTGCTCCAATTTATGCATTGCTGGAAGGTTTATTTTTAGGTGCAATATCTGCTATGTACAACAATGCTTTTGCTGAAAGAGCACCCAACCTGGTTATAAATGCTGTCGGTCTTACAATGGGAGTGGCAGTTGCCATGTATTTGCTTTACAGCTTTAGAATAATTAAAGCAACTGAAAAATTTAAATCAGTAATTATTACTGCTACCGTTGGTATTGGTATATTTTATTTGGTTGTAATGGTGTTGCGCATGTTTGGGTTTGAAAATATGCCTTTTCTGCATGAGGGTAGCACATTCGGAATTATCTTTTCGTTGGTAGTAACAGCTGTGGCTGCTCTAAATCTTATTCTCGATTTTGATATGATAGAACGTGGCAGCGAAATGGGTGCACCAAAATACATGGAATGGTATGGCGCATTTGGCTTAATGGTCACCATTGTTTGGTTGTACCTGGAAATACTAAGACTGCTTTCTAAAATAAGTAAAAGATAAAATAGCTATTGTTTTAAATGCCCCGTCTCTTAAAAGTTGGGGCATTTTTATTTCTGGTTAAGTGTTTAATTTTTTTTAAACAAAATGTATGCGGTAGTTGCAGGCAGTAAAATTTCTCCGCTAAGTTGCATAAAACCTTTTTCATTTATCGTATTTCCGTCAGCCACCAATGTCCAATTTCCAGCCGGCAATGTCAAGTTTTTACTTTTGGCTTCGCCATTTAGCAACACAATAATATCTTTCCAGCTGTCATCGTTTGCGTGGTTGTTTAATTGGTAAATTATAAGAAGGGGATCTGCGGTTTCAATAAATTGTAGATGTTGCTGAATCATTTTTGTTGATGTCATTCTAAATGCAGGATGATTCTTTCGCAAAGCAATTAATCCTTTGTAATAATTAAAAACATTGTTGTATTTTAATTTTCTGCTCCAGTCAATCTCATTAATGGAGTCAGGTAAATTATATGAGTTTGCAATGCCTTTTTTTGTACGTAACATTTCTGCGCCCGAGTGTATAAATGGCACTCCCTGAGATGTGAGTACAATAGTTTGACTCAGTTTATCCATCTTTATAATGTCTGATTCTGTTGCGTTTGGGTTACCTAATTTTAAGCGGTCAAAAAAAGTATTATCATCATGGCACGAAACATAACTTATGGTTTGCGAAGGACCGGCAGCCCATGGTTCTTTTGAATAATTTACAAGGCTGTAATTTATTTGTGGGTGTTGGGTAGCTGCTACAATTCCAAATTTTATACTTTCCTTTAAGCCTATACCACCACTTACAAATCCTTTCTCATTTATATTATTGTATGGCCCATGTAAGCCGTCTCTTAAGTCATCACTAAATGCTGCAATCTTGTGCAGTTTATTTACATTCTTTTTTACCGCACGCAATGCTTCCGGTAAAGGGCTTGTTCCTGCCGTCCACCCCTCACCATAAATAAAAATGTGCTCATCAATTTTATGTAGTGCGTCACTCAAATTATTCATCGTTTCAATATCATGCACACCCATCAGGTCAAACCTAAAACCGTCTATATGATATTCGTTTACCCAATGCGTTACCGACTCAATCATAAACTTTCGCATCATTGCTTTTTCGGAGGCTGTTTCGTTGCCGCAACCTGTAGCATCTGAATATGTACCATCTGCTTTTTTACGATAAAAATAATCCGGTACAAACCGGTTAAAAGGCGTTTCTCTGTTTGATGTGTGGTTGTAAACAACATCCATTATTACACCAATGCCATTGGCGTGCAGGGTTTTCACCATTTTCTTAAATTCTTTTATGCGTACTTTCCCATCATAGGCATCCGTTGCATAACTTCCTTCGGGCACATTATAATTTAGCGGATCGTAACCCCAGTTGTATTTTAAATCAGGCACCGTTTCATCAACAGAATTAAAATCGAAAGAAGGTAATAAATGTAAATGTGTTATACCAAGTTCTTTTAAATGATCAAGCCCTGTAGCAAGGCCATCAATACTTTTTGTGCCGGTTTCTGCAAGCCCTAAAAATTTCCCTTTGTTTTTTATACCCGAATTTTTGCTGATGGAAAAATCCCTTACATGCGACTCATACAAAACAATATCTGTAAAGTTTTTTAGTGTAGGTCTTTTATCATTTTGCCAGTTAGTTGGGTTTGTTTCTGCCATGTTTACTACCATTCCCCGCTGCCCATTTACACCTACTGCTTTTGCATAAATATCAGGGGTCTCCTGTAATAATTTACCATCAGCCTCTACCTGAAATGTGTAGTAAATGTTTTTTATATTTTTCTTGATGTTGGCTTTCCAAACCCCCTGTGAAACCTTTTGCATCGCAATTTCAAATAGAGCCCTGCCGCCGGCTCCCTCGCTGTAAAGCCTCAGTTTAACTGAAGTAGCAGTTGGTGCCCATACTTTAAATATTGTTGATGTGGTACTGTAAAAAACACCTAAATCTTTTCCGGTATAAATTGGATATTCTTCTTTGATTATTTGTGAAAAAGAGACAAATGGAAAAAAAGTAAACATCATTATTTTTATCATTTATATATTTTTTTGTAACCTTTTTTTAATATGAGATATTTGCTTAAGGGTTGATTCAAAAAAGGTTGCATCGATTTCTAAAAAAAATTAAAATCTTTATTTTTTTTAAACATTCTCCACTTGTAAATGTTCTGTCTGTTCTGTAGTATTTGATAATTATTCTATTCAATAATTCTATGCATTTATTTCATCATCATTAGCACACCCATAGTTTCTATGCCATCAAATAAATTACCGATGCGAATATTTTCATTTTCTGCATGTTGGTTATTATCATGATTTGCTATTGGCACGGTAACAGTTATTGCATTCAGGTATTTTTCAAATAAATAAAGAGGAAGACTGCCACCCATTGTGGGCTGCAACACTATTTGACCTGGAGTAGTTTTAACTGCTGCAATAACTTTTTGTATAATTGGCAAATCCATAGATGTACGTTGCGCATTCATACCGTCTTGTCCGGGTAATACTTTTATAATTTTTGCATACTGATTTCTCTCTTCATCAGAAGGTTCTTGTTCTGTTACGTAATAGCCTTTTGCTTTTATATGACTGATAATTTTTTGTTGCTGCCTTTTCCAGTCGTTGCCCAATACCAACCGTAAATCAAGCACAGCAGTTGCAGTTGTAGGTATTTGGTTAGAAGCCATTTTGCCTACATTACCGCTTTGCATGCCATTTATATTTAACGATGGTTGGTTGATGGCTTCACTCAGTGAAAGTCCCTGCATTTCAATATTCGATATACCCAGTTCTTTTTTCATTTGATCATCAACTCGTGGCACTTGATTGAGCGCTTTTTTTTCTGATGGGTTTAATGGCGTAACATCATCATAAAATCCTTTAATAAGTACCCTGCCATTTTCGTCCTTCATGGAGGCCAATAATTTTACCAGCATCATAGCCGGGTTGGGTGCCCAGTTGCCATAATGCCCGCTGTGTAAAGGCCTTTTTGATGCATATACTGTAAGGTCAATATGTGTATCGCCACGAACACCAAACACAATTTGTTTTTTGCCGGACTGGTGCACCGGCCCGTCGCATATAATCCACAAGTCAGATTGAAGTAAAGTTTTGTACTTTTCCAGCACTTCATTTAGATGGGTAGACCCGGCTTCTTCTTCTCCTTCAAAGAAAAATTTAATATTACAGCCAGGCATTAATCCGCTTTTACTGATAGCTGCATAAGCATTTAAAATAGCATCTATTCCTGCTTTGTCGTCAGATGCGCTGCGGGCATATATTCGCCAGTCTTGTTTGTATTTTTCATCTGCAGGAAAAGCAATATTGCTACCGTTGTTGTCTATTGCGTTGGAAAATAATTTTGGTTGAAAAGGCTGCAGTTGCTTTGCCCATTGAGCAGGGTTTACAGGCTGCCCATCATAATGTGCATAAAAAATAAGGGTTTGTTTTGCGCCGGGTACTATTACTTCGCCATAAACAACCGGCGGCACTCCCACTGTGTTTGCAGTTAAAAGCTGTACTTTATCAATACCTCTTTTGTTCATCATTGCCATTATAAATGCTGCATTGTTTTGTAGACCTGCAGCATCTGCTGCAACATTTGGCATGGAAAGAAATTCAGAAAATTCATTAATTATATTACCCTCATTTTTTATTCTGTAGTTTCTTATCATTGATAGCTCCGGTGATTGACCCGAAACAAATTCGCCCATACAAAAAACTAACAGAAAAAGGAAAGCATATTGTTTCATAAAATTATTTTAGCGTAAAAATTATCTTTGATTGCAGCCTAATACTGCAGCAATTAAAGGTTTTTTAAAAGAGTTGGCTGAAGAATATCTTTTGCTTTAAAATTCTCTTACCCACCTCATTAAAGATAAAATAAAAAGTAAGATTTTTTTGGCTGTTATTTTAATAAAAAAACTGCTTGTGCAACAAATAATAGCGGTGGAAGATGTACTAAGAACAAAAATTAATTCTATTAATTTTAGCTGACATAATTTATACTACAATTGTTGAAGATTGCAAAAGAGCTATTAATTCTGTAAAAATAAGTTTTGAAAAACTGTCGCACAAATGAATTTAAATTTTATAGAATTAATTGTTCATGGAGAAGAAGAAGCTAAAAGAAATATTATCAGCTCCAATAATTCCCAAATAAAAATGATATCGTAATGTTTTATTTTAAAAAACGTGGACAAAAAAAATTATTGAGTTAAATCAATAATTGCAATTTTTACATTTAATTAAATACCTCTTCAAAAGTTTCACATTACACTGAACAGATGATTTTACATGAATCAAAATTTGTAAACCTTAAATCGGTATAAAGTCTTTAAGTTATTAAATTTCATAAAAGATATTCAAAAAAAAATCTCCTCAACTTATACCGAACTTATAGGGAAGTTATAGGGAACTTGTGCCGTAGTAAGACCTGTTATTCCCCATCGATACTTCTACTAAACTATACCATTATCTTCCGCACATGTTATGTCAAGCATATTCAATCTAAAGAATGCTTAGTTTAAAACACTCGCATCTTTTTCTATAACGGCTTTTTCTTCTTCTTTAATTTTTGCCCAGCCTCCTAATATATTACGCACATTGTTTATGCCTTCCCTCTTTAAAATAGAGAGTGCAATTACACTGCGGTATCCACCTCCGCAATGAACATATAAATTTTCATCTTCTTCAAATTGTGCAAGCAGCGCCACATCTGTCATGTCGCTTAGTGGTAAATTTACAGATCCTTTTAAATGCCCATCGGCATGTTCTATTGCTCTGCGCACATCAACAATAACTAAATTAGGGTCATGTGGTATATCCATCATCAGTTCATCAGGCTCTACATCAATAATCATATCTGTTTTTTCTCCTGCATTGCGCCATGCTTCAAAGCCTCCGCTTAATACGCCACTCATTTTATCAAAACCAACCCTTGCAAGCCGTATCACGGTTTCTTCTTCTTTGCCTGTGGGAGTTATTAAAATAATTTTTTTATCAAAAGGTAACAAGCTGCCCGCCCATTCTGCAAAGCGCCCTTCGATACCAATAAACAGAGAGCCGGGTATAAAATTTTCGGTAAATTCTGTGGCAGGGCGTGTATCTAAAATTACTGCATCTTCTTTTGCAAGTTGTTTAAACTGTTCAATGCTCAGGGGTTGTAAACCTCTGGTTTTTACAATATCAATGGCTTCGTAACCTTTTTGATTTATGCTTGCATTTACAGCAAAATAAACAGGTGCTGTGCTTAGGCCCGTTGTTACAGAGGTAATAAAATCTTCTTTGGATTGCGGTTGCAGGGCATGGTTATTTTTTCTTTCTTCTGCGATGGTACTAAATGTATTGGGACCAAGGTTTTTGCCGCAACTGCTACCGGGCCCATGCGCTGGGTACACAATTACATCATCTGGCAACGGTAATATTTTTTTAGTAAGTGTATCATACATTATACCTGCAAGTTCTTCGCTGCTCATATCGCCGCTGCTAAGGTCAGGCCTGCCCACATCACCCACAAACAAAGTATCTCCGGTAAATATTGCATGAGGTTTACTTTTTTTATCAATCAATAAATAGCAAGTGCTTTCAAGTGTGTGCCCGGGCGTATGTATTGCTTTTACAGTTAAACTACCCAAACTGTATGTTTGTCCGTCTGCTGCATTTTCTATCTTAAAATTTGTTTTTGCGCCGGGCCCGTAAATAATAGGTGCGCCGGTTGCATTGCTTAAATCAATATGCCCGCTTACAAAATCTGCATGAAAATGCGTTTCAAAAATATATTTTATTGTTGCCTTTCTCTCTTTTGCCATTGAAATGTATTCTTCGATATCTCTTAATGGATCAATAATGGCGGCTTCGCCATTACTTTCAATATAATAAGCAGCTTCGCTGAGGCAGTTGGTATAAAGTTGTTTTATAAACATGATGTAGAGTATTAAAAATGTTATGCAATTTACGAAATAAAAAAGCGGATGAGTTTATCATCCGCTTTAGAATACAGTTGTTTTTATCACTAAGCAACCAAATCATCAACAAGGGTTGTTATTTCATCTATACGCTTATAATTAACCGTATAATAAATAAACTTACCGTCACGTTGTGTACTTACAATACCTGCTCTTCTTAATATAGCAAGATGTTGAGATGCTACAGATTGTTCAAGTCTCATACGGACATAAATTTCAGTAACCGTAATCTTCTTTTCCGTTTCTACAAGTGTAAGAATTTGTTGTCTTAATTTGTGATTAAGTGCTCTTAAAACAAGAGCCGCTTTTTTTAAGTTGTGATAATTAATTTTGAGGACATTATCAGTTGATTCTAATGCAGATTTGACCTGCTCATCGGTTTGAGTTGCAATCATAACAAAGGGGATTTTAAAGTCTTAAACAATTTTAACTCTGCAAATATATGATTTCCTGTGCATCTGATTTTGTTCAATTATGTTAAAAATAAAAGCCATATAAATTACACCGCATTGTAAAATTCTTTTGCGTAAAGTGGGACTGCTGCTGCAAGCGAAGCAAATTTATTTTCTATAAACTTTTTGTATGATAAAATATTGATTGAGTTATAAATATCTCCCATGTCAGCAAATAATGCATGTTTGTGAGTGGCTAAATTTTTATATTTTTCCATCCCATTTCCGAAAAACAGAATTTTATTATTGGCAAGTTCCTGCTCACAAAATTGCTCATTTATAACAACGGCATAAGCTGCCGTAATTTCTGCCGGCTCTTTATTGTATAGTGCTGTGTAAACTTCCATGCGGCGTGCATCTATCATTGGGCAATAATAAATCGCTTTCTCGGGTTGCTGTATTTGCATACTGTGTGCCATAGCTTTCAGTGTGCCAATTGTAATTAAAGGTTTATTTAATGCATAACAAAAACCCTTGGCAGCGGCGAGGCCAACCCGCAAGCCTGTGTATGACCCCGGACCAATTGTACAGCCTATCGCATCTACTTCATCAAAAGATATCTTTAAATCGTTTGTAAGTTTTTGTACAGCAGCGTGTAAAAAAGATGCGTGTTGTTTTTGCAAATCGTTTACAAGATGTTGTAATATTATTCCATTTTTTGCAATGCTTACAGATGCTGTTTCAAGGGAACTGTCAATATTTATAATTGTAGCCATTATATATTTTTATTAGCTGCGGCTAATCCTGCCGATGGCAAAAATCTTTCATCATTTAAGGAGAGTTTTTGCAGCAATGCATATACCTGCTGCACTCCAATTTTTTTGGCCCATTCAAACGGACCGTATGGATAATTAGTACCCAGTTTCATAGCGATATCAATATCCGCTTCTGTACTTACTGCTTCATCTTTTGCGTGATAAGACTCATTAATAATCATGGCAATAATTCTTGCACTTACAAACCCGGCTTCATCCGGCACCGTAATGTATTTTTTATTTAATTGTTGTAATACTTCAGCAGCCTCAATGCTTACTTCCCCTGCTATTTCCCACAAGTCTTTTTCTAAAAATCCCGCCCATGCATTTAATCTTATTACATTTTTGTTGTGATGATTTTCTGCAAGGGTTACGTTCATACTGTTTATGAAAACAGGCTTTGTAAGGCTGCTGTAATCCTCCCCTGCATTATCTCTCATATCAAAATAGGCATCAGCATTTTTATGTAAAAAAAAAGTATTTGATGTGTATGTAAATTTCCATTTAATATTTTCTCCTAAAGTTTGTAAAAAAACATAATCGCCCTCATCGGCTAGAACTACAATTTCCATTATAACATTTTCAGCAAAAATACGTGCTATAAAGAGGATATATTTGCCGAATAAAAAATATATTCATTATGGATAAAGTAATAATCAAAACTGATTTGGCACCTGCTCCCATTGGCCCCTATAACCAGGCGGTAAAAGCCGGTAATATGCTTTTTGCATCAGGCCAGATAGCGCTCAATCCTGCAACAGGTGAGCTGGTAAATGCAAACATTGCAGAAGAAACAAACCAGGTAATGAGTAACATTGCGGCGATATTAAAGGAAGCCGGCGCAGGCTTTAATAACATAGTTAAGACTACTATTTTTTTAAGTGATATGAGCTTGTTTTCGGAGGTAAATGAAATTTATGGCACCTATTTTACCGGGGATTATCCCGCTAGAGAAACGGTTGCAGTTAAAGGTCTTCCTAAAAATGTAAACATAGAAATAAGTGTAACAGCGTTTATATAACAATGATTTTAATAACTGCTAAAGTTCATCCCTATTTAATTGAAACCTTTCAAACGCAAGGTTATGAAGTGCTTTATGTACCTGAAATTTCTTATGCCGAATTGTTATCAATTGTAAAAGACGCAACAGGACTTGTAGTTACCACAAGGCTAAAAATTGATAAGGCTGTAATAGATGCTGCACCTGCTTTGCAGTGGATTGGGCGACTCGGTAGCGGTATGGAATTAATTAATACTGCTTATGCAGCTACAAAAAATGTTGCATGCCTCAGCAGCCCCGAAGGCAACAGAAATG
>JAYTCO010000097.1:0-5348 GCA_043736415.1 Ferruginibacter sp.
TGTATACGTTCACCCAATTTGCCAACATATGAGCATTGGGTAATCCATACTGTCTGGATAGTTCTTTGAGAGGGCGATTTTGATAAACCACCAGCATTATCAGTTTCTCTTTTAGTTCATCCGAAAACTTAAATCTGTCAAGCATTTTTTCTTTCATCTGTTTTGAGTTTTTCCTCAAAACTGTAAAGCTATAGACGTATAATACCATTTCTTTTAAGATGAATCAAAACAAAGACTTTGTTCTTAAGACTTATTACAGCCAAGAGCTAACCCACCAAATTTGTTTAATGCTTAGAAATCTGAATACGCTGCAGGATGCATTAGGACCATTTCATTTCTGGAAACTGAGACGTCGTTTTCATATTCGGGTAGCGTGGATAATCTTTTCCATTCAGCAGAATTTACAAATGATTCCCAATGTGCCTTCCGATCTTCCATATTTTCAAACGTGGTCATATACATCAGGTTTGGCATCTTGCTTCCTGATAAAACTCGGGAATAAAATACAGCATTAAATTCTAGTGTATTGAACAACGCTATTTCTCCACCTTCGTTAAACATTTTCACTTTTAATTTATGTAGATGCGCTGTTGGACTTTCATAACTTCTAAGCTCATACACCCTTTGTGTTAGAGGATTCTTTAAATTGGGTAATACCATCCGCTTAAGCATTGGGAACGCTTCCAGCAAAATAGACTCAACACGTTCATACGGTTTTTTATTAGCTGCGGCATTTGCGAATGTTTTGGATGCTGTTTGATAGGGTACATCTTTTTCAAGAATATCCGCTAGTTTCTGCCATTGTTGTAGTGAAGTAAACGGCATGAAAACATAGATTTTTTTTACTTCTACTGTATCATTCACAATCGGTTTAAATACACCAATATTCTTAATACCCGCCCTATGCACGGCTGGTAAATATACATCTTTTAAAAAAAGATCTACCGAAGCAACTTGCGTTTCACTCTTTAAATTATAAATGACAACCTGATAAAAATCCTTCTTATCCTTTTTATCCTTTTTATCTGGCGTAGTCCAACCCACAAACAGGAAACATATAATTAGTAATAAGAAATTTTTAGGACTCCTAAATAAGTTTCGCATTGTAAAAGTTGTTTATTGTATTAGCTAAAATGATACCCATTCAAATATAGTACTTGTTGAGGTTTTGAGTGATAACTGACTTATTTCTACAAATGTCAAATACATCCTTGAAGTTAGATTATTATAAAGAAAGGAGTAAGTTCAAAATCGCTAAAGAAAAGCTTTATGTGAAAGTATATAAACACTAAACAAAAAGAAAAAATAATTGCTTATTTATTTTACAGAAAGCAAATGCTGTTGATAGATATAAGAATATAAATCAAATATCAAGTGCAGTTTTAATGTACTACTATACAAAAATTGGCATTCGAGCTGTCAGGATTAACCCTGATAAATATCAATATGTTTATAATAGCCATTTCTTTACGAGATACAACGAAAGGTTGAACTTGGGGCTTACTTAACCATTAGATAAAATAATTCACTTCTTTACTCATAATATTAGTTCGGTTGGAACGATTGATAAAAATAATGAGTACAGTGCAGTGAGTGTTAATGGTGTAAGACTTGGGGAATTACAATCGCAAATGATAGTTGTGAAGACATTCGTAAGTAACGAATTAATGAAAAATGGCCAAGAAAAAGCGAAGGAAAAATTGCTGGCAGATTTGCAAGCGAAAATTGAACAAGAATTGAATGAAGAGGATTTTAATAGCACCCAATATAATTTTATGACGGATTCATTTTTAGGTCTGAGGAAAATGTAGGAAGTTTAAATCACTATTGGTTTTTTTGGCAGAATGGTATTAGTATCTAAGTGCAATTGGAAGAGAGATAGGCAATTTTTAAAAACGAGGTTAAAAATAAATTTGCCTCTAAACTTGCAACTAATTTTTTTCTGTAGTATGTTTAATGAAATAGATAAAATGCTATCCCCAATCAGCTGCCAAGATAGCTTCTGTTCTCACACATTTTATTTTACTCATAATCATAAACCATTAGTTATGTTATCTGGTAATAGTTATTCCAATATAATTGGGATTTCTTTTACTGGGGTCTAGATATGGCCTTAAAAGTATAATTCTCTGCTCCAAAAAAAATTGAGAATGGGAGTGAGTTTTAAATGTTGTCATTACAAGAAATCCGAAAAATCATCAAGTTTAAAGAAGAGCCTTTTACTGAAGAAGAACTAAAAAATATAAGAGATTTGCTTTATTTCTTGGCAAATATTGAATTATCCAATTATCAAAAAAATAAAACTTTATGAAAAACGTAATTCTTTATCGAAGAGTGAGCACTGATGAACAAGCGGAAAACGGTTATAGCTTAGATTCTCAAGAAGAAAAGCTTAGAAAATATTGTACAAATAATGATATTAGCGTTTTGGGTTCATTCGTGGACGAACATTCAGCAAAAGCTGGATTTAAAAGACCTGGCTATATTAAATTACGTGACTTTTTGAAAAAAAATAAAAATTCCGTTGATGGAATTTTATTTACGCAATGGTCAAGATTTTCTCGAAACTTTGAAGATGCAATTAGTGAAGTCAGTAATTTACGTGGATTTAAAGTAGAACCCAATGCAATTGAACAATTGGTTGATTATTCCGTGCCAGAGAGCTTATATCTTCGAATGTTATATCTGGTGGCCCCTCAAGTAGAAAATCAAAGACTTTCACTTCGAACAATTGATGGAATGAGAAGAGCCAGCAAGGAAGGGAAATGGCAAGGTTCAGCACCTTACGGTTATTACCACAATAAAGCTATTTCAAAAGCGGACAAAACTTTATTAATTGACATCCCCAAAGCAGAAAAAGTCAAGGAAAGTTTTTCTTTAATGGCAACAGGATTCCATACATCCGAAAGTGCCAGAAGAGCAATGAGAGAAAAAGGTTTAGGGTTATGCAAACAGGCTTTTATTAATCTTTTGCGGAATGTAGCATATACTGGTGTAATAAAGATTGATGCTTACAAAGATGAAAAGGCTCAGACCATCCTTGGAGCATATGAAGCGATTATAACTCCAGAACTTTTTCAAAAAGTGCAAGTAATCCTTTCTGGTAAGCAAAAAACCTATAAGGGTGTCACAAATAGACAAGAGTTACACCTAATAGGTCACTTATTTTGTCCTATTTGTGAAAAAGTGATGACAGGTAGTGGTTCAAGAGGGAATGGAGGTATTTATCATTATTATCATTGTCAGAGAAAATATGGATGCAAAAACTCCTTCAAAGCCCAGAAAGCTAACAATTTGTTTAAGGATTTCATCCAATCTTTTCAACCAAAAACTAAGTTTATAGAATTGTATAATGAAATTCTTAAGGATGTTTTTAGAAGTACTGGAACAGACAGAGAACTATCTAAGTTAAAATTAAAAGATGATATACAAATTATCAACGACAGGTTAAACAATGCAGTAATAAAAAATCTTGATGGAAAACTTACAGATTGTTTATTTGAACAAATAAGTAAAAAACTTACCAATGAAAAAACTGAATTAGAAACGAGATTGAAAACTTTAAGTAACACTGCCCCTGAGTTTGCTGAATATTTAAAAAATTCTACGACCTTATTATCAGATTTGGGAAACTTTTATGTCAGAACTGATACCGAATCCAAAAAACAGCTTATTGGTTCGATATTCCCTGAAAAAATCTATTTTGAAAATAATGAATATCGAACCAATAAAATCAATGATGTTGTAGCTCTAATGTGTAGTGGTGGTAAGGGCTTAAAAGAAAACAACCTTGCAAGTTTAGCAAGGCTGTCTAGTAAGGCTCCCACTGCTGGACTTGAACCAGCGACCCTCTGATTAACAGTCAGATGCTCTAACCAACTGAGCTAAGTAGGAATCTACCTGCCGATTTCTCGGCGGGATGCAAAAATAAAGATTTTTGTCTCTAAAACAAATATAAATGCAATTATTTTAGCCAATTAAATATTCCGCTTTCTTCCATCCCTAAAAAATAACCATCGGCTCTTTTTTCTACAGGATAAGTTTTAAGATAATACCCTTTGCCGGTTACGTTTCTACCCGTTTGTAATGAAAATTTATATCGGTGCAGCGGACAAACAATATTTCCTGTTTCATCTATATAACCATGGCTCAAATTACCGCCCGCATGTGGGCATTTTAATGATGTGGCGCACATCTGTTCTTTAAAAAAAGAAAGACAAATCTTTTTGCCGTTTATGTCCCATTCAGCCAGCCCGTTTTCAGAAAATAAAATCTCCTCAAGGCTGTCTGCAATCTTATACCACTTGTATTTTTTATCCATCGAGATAAACGAATTAATAAAAATATTCTGCTTTGTATGGATACCTAATTTGGTACATATCCCTCACTTTATGTAGTATCGTTTGCCTTAACACATCAAAGTTTTTTTTATCAATAGCAGACACAAAAACACAGTTGCCTTTTGTACTTTCCTCCCAGCGCTCTTTTAACTCCCGCAGAATATCTTTCTTTACATCTTCTTCAAGCCATTCATCAAAAGTTACTTTTTCAAACTTATCCATTTTATTAAAAATGGTAATTGTTGGTTTATCTGTACAGCCAAGCTCTGCAAGGGTTTTGTTTACAACCGCAAGTTGCTCTTCGTATTGTGGGTGCGCAATATCCACCACATGCAGCAATACATCTGCTTCTCTCACTTCATCTAAAGTGCTCTTAAAACTTTCTACTAAATGGTGCGGAAGTTTGCGAATAAAACCAACCGTATCGCTTAACAAAAAAGGAGTTTGTTCAAACACACATTTGCGTGTAGTAGTATCAAGTGTTGCAAATAATTTATTCTCGGCAAAAACTTCACTCTTGCTTAACCCATTCATGATGGTACTTTTGCCAACGTTGGTGTAACCTACCAAAGCAACTCTTATAAATTCGCCACGTTCCTGGCGCTGTGTTTCAGCTTGTCTGTCATAATCGCCCAGCCTTTTTTTAAGCAGGCTTATTTTATCTTTTACGATCCTTCTATCTGTTTCTATTTCTGTTTCTCCCGGGCCACGTGTACCAACTCCACCACCTTGTCTTTCCAAATGCTTCCACATACCTTTAAGGCGGGGAAGAATGTATTGATATTGTGCCAGCTCTACCTGTGTACGTGCCTGTGCAGTTTTGGCTCTGCTTGCAAAAATGTCAAGTATCAAATCACTTCTGTCAATCGTTCGGGTATTTATTTCTTTCTCAATATTTTGTATTTGAGAACCTGTCAATTCATCATCAAAAATTACCAGCGTAATATTCCCCTTGCTCAAAATATGCTTTTTAATTTCTTCCAGTTTGCCTTTGCCCACAAACGATCT
>JAYTCO010000098.1:0-5338 GCA_043736415.1 Ferruginibacter sp.
TTTATCAGTAAATTGCCACAAAATAAAATTCAAAATGGCGCTTGAAGAATTTGATAGAGAAGAAATGAGTGAAAGGGATAAAGGACTCGTTCGCATGAAAAGTATTACTAACTATGTTATGGGTATTTTCCTTATTTGTGCGGGGCTTGTATTTTTATTTCCCACAGCAAAAACGGCACCTTTTATTAATAAATACGATCCGGCAATGATCAATCTTTTTGCTATAATTTGTTTTATTTATGGCTTTTTTAGAATTTACCGTGGTTACAAAAAAAATTATTTCAGGGAGCGTTAACATGAAAACAAAACAAATTTTTAATACAATATTTTATGTGTTTCTTACACTTGTTTTTTTTACTGCATGCAAAGGAAAAACAAAAGAATATGGTGCGACAGATACTCCCATAAAAGGCAGTATCAACATCAGTATAGATGAATCTTTTGAACCTGTAATGAAGGAGCAGATTGCGATGTATGAAGCTTCTTTTCCCGGTACAAAAATTAATGCACAATACAAAACAGAGGCTGACTGTTTAAAAGATTTTTTTAATGATTCTTTAAACAGAATGATTATCATTACTCGGGGTCTTACAGCAAATGAAGAAAAATTTATGACGAGAAAATTGTCCTTTAACCCGGGCTGGAATGAACTTGCATCTGATGCAGTTGCCATTGTTGTAAATAAAAATAGTAAGGATACATTATTTACGTTAACCCGTTTGCAGGAGCAGCTTACAGGAAAAATAAATAGAACCCAAACAATGGTTTTTGATGGGCTTAACAAAACAAGTACTGTAAGGTTTATTGAAGATTCAGTTTTAAAAGGTAAAACTTTTGATACCTCTGTTGTTAGAGCTGTAAAAAATAGTGATGAAGTATTGAATTACGTTGCAACTCACGACAACGCCATTGGATTTTTGGGTATTAACCGTATTGGAAATCCTGAAGATACAGCACAGGTTTCTATGTTAAGAAATGTAAAAATTGCTTATGTAAAATGTGATGTTTGTGTTAATACACCTTATGTTTTACCCTCGCAGGAAAGCATACTGAACAGGCGTTACCCTTTGGTACGTGGTTTGTATTATGCGGTCAAAGAAAATTACACAGGTTTGGGTTCAGGATTTGTTTCATTTTTAAAATATGAAAGAGGGCAATTGATTTTTAGAAGAGCTTATTTAGGTCCATCGATGCCGTTTGTTATAAGATCAGTTAATCTTTAAGATAAACTTCCGGAAAATTAAATTCTAACATTTATTAATGAAACAATTAATTTAAAATTGTAATTCTAAAATTAAAAAGAGAAAATGAGAAACATGAAAACACTTTTATTGGTATTTGTAACAATACTTTTTGCAGGTTCTGTTTTTGCACAAAGTATTGATGATGGTAAGAAATTTTTATATTATGAAAGATATAAAAGTGCTAAAGATATTTTTCAAAAATTATCAAATGCAAATCCGGCAGATGAAACTGCAGCATATTATTTAGGACAGTCAATGATCGGGTTAGAAGATATTGCCGGTGCAAAAGCTTTATACCTGCAAAAATTATCTGCTACACCAAACAGCCCACTTATTTTGGCTGGTATTGGACACGTTGAATTGTTAGAAGGTAAAACTGCTGAGGCTCGAAGTAAGTTTGAAACTGCTATTTCTCTTAGTGGAGGAAAGCGCATTGATGTTTTAAATGCTGTAGGTGCACCAAACAGTGATCCTGAAATAAAAAATGGCGATGCTTCTTATGCTATAGATAAATTAAAATTAGCTACAACAATAAAAGGGTTTAAAGACCCTGAGGTATGGGCAAACCTTGGCGATGCTTACAGAAAAAACAGTGATGGTGGTGGAGCTATTCAATCATACGATGCTGCGTTACGTTTAAATCCTAACTACGCTAGAGCAATTTACCGTAAAGGTCGTTTATATCAGTCTCAAGGCACAATGCAGGAGAATTTGTACACAGGATTTTACAACGACGCCATTGCAAAAGACGTAAATTATGCACCGGTGTACAACACTTTGTTTAATTACTATTACGCAACCGATGTTCCAAAAAGTGCTCAGTTTTTAGAAAAATGGTTAACAAATTCAGACGACGATCCAAAAGCTTGTTATTACAGAGCCAGTATGCAATATGCTCAAGGTTTATTTGCACAGGCTATAACAAAAGCTACAGATTGTATTAACGCAGGTGGAAATAATGTTTATCCAAATCTTTATGGAGTTAAAGCTTTAGCCTATAATAGAATCGGCGATTCACTCAATGCAAAAGCCAGTTACGAGGAATATTTTAAAAAACAAATTATAAGCAAAGTAGGTGCCGGTGATTATTCATCTTATGCAATGATATTACTTAAGTTTCCGGGTAATGAAGCTCAGGCTGCATCATACGTAGAAAAAGCAGTTGCTTTAGATAGTGTAGAAGCAAACAGAGTTTCTTATTTAAAAACGCTTGCTAATGCATACAGAACACAAAAGAATTTTGGAGAAGCTGCAAAATGGTATAATCAAGTACTTACAGTAAAAAAGAATTACAGCAATGTTGATTTGTACAATGCGGGTTATGATTATTTCCGTGCAGGTAAATTTGATTCTTCTGTAGCAGTTTTTACAAAATACACTGCTAAATACCCTGAAGATATTTTTGGATATTATATGATTGCCAAAGCAAACGGCGGAATCGATACAACGCTTGCGACAGGTTTAGCTGTAAATTCTTATTTAAAAGCTATTGAAGTTGGTGAAAAAGCAACCGATAAAACAAAAATTAAAGATCAGTTAGTTGGAGCTTATACTTTTATGATGCAATATTCATTTAATGTAAAAAGGGATCAGGTTGCAGCAGTTGCTTATGCTGACAAAGCATTGGCATTAGATCCTACGGATCAGCAATCTATAAAGAATAAAGAATTTGTTTCTAAAAATGATCCAAATGCAAAAGTAACCGCACCAAAGGCCGCCGCAGCTACCAAGCCAGCGGTAGTTACAAAGCCCAAACAGACTACTCCAAAAAAA
Organism: Ferruginibacter sp.; assembly: GCA_043736415.1. GTDB lineage: Bacteria > Bacteroidota > Bacteroidia > Chitinophagales > Chitinophagaceae > Ferruginibacter. Next base: position 3,018 of record JAYTCO010000098.1, read on the forward strand.
TAAATGATTAATATAATGAATTATTAAATATAAAAGTTTCGGTCTAATCACCGGAACTTTTTTGGTTTATATTATTTCGTAATTGGCATGGTATATTGAACTGTCTAACTTAAATTTGCAACAGTAATAACATCAGATAAACATGCAGTTTTTTTTTCTAAGAATTATTGAAAACAGTACTATAAATTACTTTCCGATTTTGCTGCAAATCATTTTTGCAGTTGGTTTTGTAGCAACAATGATAATTGCTTCGGCTAAGTTTGGTCCTAAACGAAAAACTGCAGATAAGCTTGTAAATTTTGAAAGCGGTATCGAAATAAAAGGAAATGCCCGCCAGCCAATGGCAATTAAGTATTTTTTAATTGCTATTCTTTTTGTTTTGTTTGATGTGGAGGTTATTTTCTTCTATCCATATGCAGTAAACTTTAGAGATTTTGCAAAAGATCCGTCAATGGGATGGCATACATTTTTAGCAGTAATTATGTTTGTTGGTTCTTTTCTTGCAGGGTTTATTTACATATTTAAGAAAGGTGCATTAAAGTGGGAGGAATAGTAATTTGCTAAATTAATAATATGCTGATTAGTAAATTAAGGGTTACAATAATTAAGAGTTCTTTTGATTTAAAATAATATTTAAAATTGTTACTTCCAATACCATTACAGGTATTAGAAATTTGCAAAATTGCAAATTAGCACATCATCATATTAAACAATATGCGTCCCGTACAATATAATAACACAGTAAAATTTGCCGGTATACCTGAAGGGTATATGGGTGATGGTTTTATGGCAACCAATTTTGAAAAAGTGGTTAGCCTAGCCAGAAAAAATTCTATCTGGCCTTTGCCATTTGCTACAAGTTGCTGTGGTATTGAGTTTATGGCAACAGCTGCCAGCCATTATGATATAGCCCGTTTTGGAAGTGAGCGTATGAGTTTCTCTCCACGCCAGTGCGATTTGTTAATGGTCATGGGCACCATTTCAAAAAAAATGGGTCCAATATTAAAGCAGGTTTACTTACAAATGGCAGAACCACGTTGGGTGATAGCTGTAGGCGCATGCGCAAGCAGCGGTGGTATTTTTGATACTTACTCAGTAATGCAGGGTATTGACCAGGTTATACCTGTAGATGTATATGTTCCCGGTTGCCCGCCAAGACCCGAAGCAATCTTAGATGGCTTTATGAAAATTCAGGAACTGGTGCATGCAGAAGGTTTAAGAAGAAGAGAAAGTGACCAATATAAAGATTTGATGAACAGTTATGGTATTCAATAAAATTACCCCGTATATAATTTCTACAAAATAAAATGGCTTTAACCAACGAAATAATACAACAAAAACTTACAGAAAAATTTGGCGATCAACTTACTTATTGGGAGCAACCATATGGAATGTTGACTTTTGTGGCAGAAAAAAATATTAATATTAAAGTACTTCAGTTTTTGTTTCATGATGAGGAATTAAAATTCCGTTTTTTAACAGATTTACAGGCAGTTCATTATCCTGATAATAAAGGTGCTGAGTTGGCTGTGGTTTATCATTTGCACAATTTGGTAGATAATGTCCGTATTCGTTTTAAAGTGTTTACAGATATTGCTAAGCCCGATGTATTTACTGCAACCGGAGTTTATGAATCAGCCAATTTTATGGAAAGAGAAACTTACGATTTTTACGGAGTAAATTTTGTGGGTCATCCAAATTTAATCCGCATTTTAAATGTAGATGAGATGGATTATTTTCCTATGAGAAAAGAATTTCCGTTGGAAGACCAGACGAGAATTGATAAGGATGATGAGATGTTTGGAAGATAAAAAAGTTGAATTAAAAATTAGCTAGCTAGTGAAAAACAATGACAGTCTAAAATTATTAACATCAGTTATATTTCTTATTTGTTCAATAGTTAATTGGATAAAATACGGTTATACTTTTAGGACGATTGACATTGTTGCTGCAATAATCTGGAGTTTGGCTTTTATAACATCTTTTTATGGTTATTTTAAAAATTTAAAACAAAACAAATCAACGTAAGGATATTTTATAATTTTAAATAATGAGTGAACACATACTTTTACCGGAAGGAAGTTTAGAAAAGCAAACAACCACGCTTAATCTTGGTCCTACGCATCCCGCTACCCACGGCGTTTTTCAGAATATTTTAGAGATGGATGGCGAAAGAATTTTAAAAGCCACTTCAACCGTAGGTTATATTCACCGTGCCTTTGAAAAAATTGCAGAACGAAGACCCCTATACCAGATTACACCACTCACAGATCGTTTAAATTATTGCTCATCACCCATAAATAATATGGGCTGGCATATAA
>JAYTCO010000099.1:0-12730 GCA_043736415.1 Ferruginibacter sp.
TACTTTCATTAACGATGCAGTGTAACTGTCTTTATATCCGGTAATATCAAATGTACCAGATAGCTGGTCAACCAAAGCAATTGCCATTTTTAACTCTGCAGGTTTTACAACTGTTTTTACCGGTAACGCTAATTCTGTTGTTGGTCTTATCTCTTCATGAAAACGAATGCGGTTTAAAATAATGGCATCGCCAGATACCCTTAGTATAGCAAGGTGCTCTTTGTTTCTCATTACAAAACTTGCCACACCTGCCCGCTTAGTTTTTATCAAAGCTTCTCTCAGCAATGCATAAGGGCGAACACCACTTTTTTCAGGAGCTAAATAGTATGGCGTTTCATAATAAACGCTGTCAATTTCTTCCTGTTTTACAAAGTCAGTAATTTCAATCAGCTTGGTTTTTTCAGCACCCGCTTTTTCAAAATCAAGCTCATCAAGTACTACATATTTACTGCCCGTATCATAGCCTTTTACAATATTGCTCCAGGCTACTTCTTTGCCGGTTTTTTCATTAACCCGTAAATATTTTATGTGGCTATGGTCTTTCTTATCGAGCATATCCAAATCAACATCACTGCTTTCCGTAGCGCTATATAATTTAACCGGAATATTAACCAATCCGAAGCCTATGGCTCCTGTCCATAATGGTCTCATGATCTATAATTTTAAAAATTACTTTTTCGGGGAATATTTTTTACGCCCTAAATACAAGATGAGATATTGCAATTTTTATGCAGAAATATTAGGGCCGCTAAAACGATATTGTTTTGAGGAATTTTTTTTGCGACAATTTATTTGGGTGTTATTTATTTCTTTTCAGGCACTTTTAAACTAAATGAGAAGGAAGTGTATTCACCTTGCACTGAAGCAACATTAATTTGCCCATCCGCAGCTGTTATAATTTTTTTTACAATACTTAATCCTATACCACTACTTTCAAACCCATAATTATCTTTGTCACCCACGGTTTTAAAAAGCTGGAAAATGTAGGATTGGTTTTCTTTTGAAATACCCATTCCATTATCGGTCACTTCAAAATGATAAAAGCCGTTTTGTTCACTTGCTTCCACCTTTAATTCCACCTTTTCTTTATCATTGTACCTTATTGCATTGGTGAATAAATTATTGAAAATTTGTTCAAGTTGTATTTTATTAAAATACAACACATTTAATGAGGAAAAATAAGTGAAGTTGAAAGGTTTAGGACAAAAAAGTGAAGATTTTAACTGATTGAAAAAAGATATCGGTTCAATAGCCTCCACAACATTATGTTTGTCATTAATTTTAGCATTGGTAAGTATGCCATTTACCAATCTTTGCATCTTTTCGGAATTCCTCTTAATAATATCTGTAAGGTCTTTTACCTCAAACTTCAATTCGCTTGCTTCGGCCTCTAACATTTCATTTGCAAGTGATACGCTGGATAAAGGTGATTTTAGATCGTGTGCCAGTACCATTGCAAATGCTTCAAGGCTTTTATTGCTGATCTTCAGCCGCTCCGTCATCATTTCTAACTGGAAATTTTGTTTTCGCAATTCCAGCAAATCCATCACCTGTTCAGATAAAATTTGCAGGCCTTTTATTTGATTTTCAGTTAGTGATTTTTTTGTCAAATCATACACACAAACTGTACCGATGCAGTAACCATTTTTGTTTATAATTGATGCTCCCGCATAAAAAGCCAATTGGGGCCCACTTTTCACCAAGGGATTGTTCTTAAATCTCTCATCTGTGTTTGCATCTTCCACCACCATCACTTCTTCGTCCCCTGCCATAGCATGTGTGCAAAAAGATAACTCCCTTTTATTTTCTTTTAAATCTGTACCAACTGCGGCTTTAAACCATTGTCTGTCTTGATACATCATTGTGACAAGAGCTATCGGTGTGCCGCATATGATAGATGCAAGAAATGCTATATCATCATACTCCTTTTCATTAATGGTATTTTCTATATTATAAGAATTAACCTCTTTAAGTCGCTCCGCCTCATCAAATTTTTTTAGCATAACTGCTGCAAAACTATTTTAAATTTGTATAACGGTTTAATAATTTGTAAAATATATCAGCTGATATTTCTTTTTAATATGATGAATGCATTTTTAGGCTACGTACAATAATTCGTAGTCCAGTTTTTTCAAAATAGTATTATATAATTCTTTTTCTACAGAAGGCGTTACAGCATTATTTTCCCGCATCACACTCCACTTTCCATCTTCATCTTCTAAAAAAGTAAATACGTATTTTCCATTTGCTTCTACCTGGTCAATAGTTCCTGCACAATTTTCTTCAGGTAAAATATTTATGTCAACTTCTGACCCGCCATGCTTTACAGTCATTTCAATCATTTTCATCTTTTCATTTTAGTTAGATGATAAAATTTTCATTATTACTTTTTCTTCTTTAGAAAGATCTGTCCGTCCATCATCTATTTCAATTTTATCAATTTGCTTAAAATATTTATCCAGGCTTTGATCTTCGTATAAAGAAATAATGAGCGGGTGCACGTAATACTTCTTACAAACTGTTCTTGTATTACCCAGATGCTCCGCCACTTTATCAAGTGCATGCACAACATTTTTTTTAGTTTCTGTGTCATTATCAGCAAAACCAATTTCTTTAAAAGCCAATAATGCATTTAACGTTCCTGACCAAGTTCTAAAATCTTTTGCAGAGAAATCTTTACCGCTAATATTTTTAATATATTCATTTACCATTCCACTGTCAATGCTGTGGCGGCTTCCGTCTTCATTATAATATTGAAACAATTCTTTCCCGGGAATATCATGGCATTTTTGTACAATAGTTGCAAGCTTTTTGTTTTTTAAACTTATATCATGTTTAATTCCTTTTTTTCCTACAAAAGAAAATTTGATACTGCTTCCGTTAAAATGAACATGCTTGTTTTTAAAAGTTGTTAACCCAAAGGAGCCGTATAATTTTTCATAAATATTATTGCCAACCCGTATGTTGGTTCGCTCCATTAAACTAACCACTGTTGCCATTACTTTTTGCTGGGTAAGTCCGGCTATTGATAAATCTTTTTCCAGTTGCAGCCTTATTGCAGGCAAGGCTTTACCAAACTCCAATAACCTGTAAAATTTTGTATGGTTTCGCAAAGCATTCCATGCGGGGTGATAGCGGTATTGTTTTCTCATTTTTGCATCAATGCCGGTAGCCTGTAAATGACCATTTTCCAATGCACAGATCCACACGTTTTCCCAGGCGGGTGGTATTACAAGACCTTTTATTCTTTGAAGACGTTTTTCGTCATTTATCTTTTCTTTACCCACCTTATAAAAAAATTCCTTCCCCTTTCGTTGTCTAATAATACCGGGTTTTGCATCTGTAACATACACAAGGTTTGCAGCTTCTGCAGTCTTAACCGGATCTTTAATAATTTTTGCCATTTGCTTTTTTGGCAACAGTTCTACCATCTCATCTATAGCTGTCATAAAAGGAAAACCGTGTTTTACTGCGATATGTTTTATATAAGAAAGTTTTATGCCTGACCATTTTGAGTAATTCTCTTCCGATTTATTTGTATTAACAATAATTTTTCTACAATCTATGAGTAAACCTTTCTACGTAATTATTATTAAATAGCCAATCAGCGATTAAATTTAATTGGTACATCATTTGAATTTTTTTAATTACAAAAAATACCTTATGCATTACAACGATACACACCTAACTTTTTTGCGGGAAAAGATAATGGAAACAAAAGTTGCATTATTTAAGTCTGAAATAAATTCAGAATTATCGTTACCAACCAATGTTATACAGACAATAAATGTTGACGAGGAAGGAAATATTTATTTTTTTACATCAAGCAACGGTGTTTTTGCAAAAAATATTGATCATCCTTTTTATGCATATTTAGATTACCACAAAAAGGGATATGGACAAAGACTTTGTATAAGCGGGAAGGCGGTAATTGTAAAAGATGAAAATGAAGACATTGAATCGGAAAACAATGATTATGGTATGTCAGGAAAATCAATAGTACTCATTAAAATGAAAATAATGCAGGCTGAGTTTTTTGGACAGAACATGCATCAACAATTAACGCTACCTCAAAAAATTAAAAATTCAATTAATCATATATTTTTTCCATCATCAGAACATCATTTTAAATTCGGATAACGTACAGAAACATTAGATTATATTATGGCATAAGATTCAGCATTAGCATTCAAAGACTCAAAGCAATATAATAACAAACCCCAGGAAGATTTTCCTGGGGTTTGTCTTTTTAATTATTTTTTTATTTGGATTTAAATTTTCCGATTGCCTCTTTGCTAAAACTACTCAAAATTAATTTGCCGCTGATCAATGCACGCTCATGTAAAAGTGTATCCCAATGTTCCGTGCCTTTCCAAAAAACTTTTTTCATTTCTGCCATTGCTTCGGGGTTAGAATGGGTTAATGTATCTGCCAGTCTTTTTACAGATTCATCCATGTTTACCACATTTTCATGCACTTCTGCAAACAACCCTTTCTTCTTTGCCCAGTCGCTGTTGCGCCACATGGTAGCGTCTATAGAAAGTGCACTAAAAGCTGCGAGACCAATTTTTCTCTCTACCGCAGGACCAACAACAAAAGGGCCGATGCCTACAGCGAGTTCGCTCAATTTTATATCGCAACCTTCTACCGCAATAGCATAATCTGCAGCAGCAGCAATGCCCACACCGCCACCCACACATTTACCCTGTATACGTGCTATGATAAATTTAGGGCAACGACGCATATTGTTTATCACATTTGCAAAACCGCTAAAAAACTTTTCGCCACTTGCGGAGTTATTTATCTCAAGCAACTCATCAAATGAGGCACCTGAGCAAAATGCTTTGTCTCCCGAACTTTTTAAAATAATAACTTTTGTTTCGGCATGTGTGCCTGCAAAATGAATTTCGTGTGCAAGTTTTTCAAGTTGCTTTGTAGGCATAGAATTACTTTGTGGATGGCTAAATTCTATAGTTGTAATTCCTGTATGCGTTTCAGAGGTTACATATCCTTCTTGTGTTTCAGTCATATTTATTTTTAATTTTACCGCTAAGGCGCTAAGGCGTAAAAGTGGTGTTTTACAGTTTTATAAAAAAGATTATTTAGAATTTATACTTCGATTTTATTTTTCATTTTTACCATGGTTAATATTGTACCAACTCCAACGGTTTCATTTGTTGCATCTAATATTTCTACAAACCATTTTACAATCCCTTTTAAAATATCCTGTCCCTGCACATACGGTACATCAGGATTTACATCTTTTAATTCCTGAGCTGTTTTTTCTTTACACGTAAAACGAATGTAAATAGAATTGCCTGCATACACAGGTTTTACAAACCGCATATCATCTATACCATAATTTAATAACACCGGGTTTTTTTCAAAACTGCTAACAAACAAACCTGCTGAAGCACTGTTTAAAAAATACCCGTGCGCAACCTGTTCTGTAAACATAGTGCCCGTAAAATCTGTTTCTCTTTTATGCGCATAAAAATGATCGCCTGTAAGGTTTGCAAATGCATCAATATCTTCAGCAGTTATCAAACGCTTTTTGCTGATAAGCTGGTCGCCAATATTTAGCTCTTCAAAATATTTTTTAAATGGATGTTTTGCTTCTATGTTACCTGTTGCATTGGGTTGAAATACATTGCTGATGGCAGTAATCATATCTGGCGAACCCTGTATAGCCGTGCGTTGCAGATAATGTTTTACACCACGCATGCCGCCCATTTCTTCGCCACCACCGGCCCTGCCGGGGCCGCCGTGAACAAGCGATGGAAGTGGTGAACCATGCCCGGTACTTTCTTTTGCACATGCAGCATTCAACACCAAAATTCTACCATGGTGTGTGGCTGCACCAATAACATATTGCTTTGCAATTTTGGTATCGGCAGTAACAATAGAAGAACACAAACTTCCTTTCCCTTTTTTGCTTAAGGCAATGGCATCGTAAATATCTTTATAAGGCATGATGGTACTTACCGGACCAAATGCTTCTATGTTATGTGGTTCTTCGCTAACGAATGGTGTTGTATTTAATAATAAAATCGGGCTCAAAAATGCACCTGCTTTTTCATCAGCATCAATTACTGCTACACTATCCAGCGACCCATAAATTATTTGTGACGATGCCAGAATTTTTTGCACCTGGTTGCGTACATCATTGCGTTGGTCTTGCCCCGCCAATGCACCCATGCGCACTTTTTCATTTAATGGATTTCCTATGGCAGTTGTTTCCAAAGCTTTTGCAATTGCTTTTTGTACATCTTCTATTTTATTTTCTGGTACAAATATTCTGCGGATGCCGGTACATTTTTGTCCGGCTTTTACAGTCATTTCTTTTTTAATTTCTTTTATAAAAATATCCCATTCAGCCATGCCCGGTTCTACATCAGTACCTAACACAATGCAGTTTAGAGAATCTGCTTCCATGTTAAAAGGCACACTTTCTTTTAAAATATTTTGATTAGATTTTAATTTTAGTCCGGTCTCTGCGGAACCGGTAAACGTTACCACATCCTGTGAGGTTACATGATCCAACATATCACCTGCGCTACCGCAAATAAGTTGTACAGATCCTTCGGGTAAAATACCGGATGCGATAATTTCTCTCACCACAGCTTCAGTAAGATAAGAAGTTACCGTCGCCGGCTTTACAACCGCAGGCATTCCTGCTAATAAATTACAGGCTATTTTTTCCAGCATTCCCCACACCGGAAAATTGTAAGCGTTTATGTGTACTGCCACACCTTCTTTTGGTACCAAAATATGGTGACCCATAAAAGTATTTTCTTTACTCAGGTTAATGGAATCTCCATCCAGACAAAAAGATTCATCGGGTAACTTTCTGCGCAGCGTAGCATTACTAAACAGGTTTCCGATTCCACCTTCAATATCTATCCAGCTGTCCACCCTCGTTGCACCACTTTGATAGCTTATGTTGTAAAAAGTTTCTTTGTGTTTTAAAAGATGTAATGCAAGTGCACGCAGCATTCTTCCTCGTTGCTGAAAGGTCATTTTCCGAAGTGCCGGGTTTCCTTTCTCCCGGGCATATTTTAAAATTGATTCAAAATCCAGGCCTTTTGTAGTGGCGTTTGTGATAACAGTTCCACTAACTGCATTATATAATTCTGTTCCTTCACCATCGCCTTCTATCCAATTCCCTGTAATATAATTTCCCAGTTTAAGCATATTCAAATTTATGGCAGCCAATCGTATAAAAATTATAAAATAGCATTTTAAGAAGAAATCAGTGAAAATAAAACGGTATTTTTAACATGGAAATTTGAAGAGAAAAGATAAAATTATTACCCATGCTTTTTAAAACTTTAATAATTGCTACTTTGCTTTTTACTGCATGTAAAACTACCAAACAGGTAAACAGCTGCATTGGTCTATCAAAACCAGATTGTATTTGTACAATGGAATATAAACCGGTTTGCGGTTGTGATGGAAAAACGTACAGCAATGCTTGTGTGGCTGCATGCGCCGGTGTAAAATCGTGGACAGAAGGGGCGTGTGAAAAATAATATTTTATGAATCAGCCCGTCAATATTATTAATAATAAGCAAAGCAAATTTGTTTTTTGTATTAGTGTATGTGTTTTGCTTTACGTGGCAATATTTAAAAGTGTTAATCCTTACAAATATGCTGTGATTGGTGCGGTCTTCGAAATTTTATGGTTGTTTATTATGGCAGCTATTTTCATTATACCCATCTTTGCCTTGTGGGTACTTTTCAAAAAGAATTTTTCGTTTAAATCTTTTTACTTCTATACCCTGCTGATTTCTGCAGCAACCATTGTGTTACTGTTTGCATAGTTTAGCAGCCTTTATTACATCAACTTTTAAAGGCTGTTTACCCTAATAAAAAAACCTTGTTTTCTTAAAGATTTTTAATGATCCTAAAGTAAACAAGGCCCAGGCAAATATTTTTTAAATTACATTCTATTCTCTATTTCTGCAGATAATCTTGCAAAGATTTCTTCTATACTTCCTTCTCCAGGCACCATTACTACTTTGTCAGACTTGCGGTAATAATCAGCTACGGCTTCTGTTTTATTTTTATATTCTGCAACCCTTGCTGCAATAATTGTTTCGTCGGTATCGTCTGATCTGCCGCTGGATTGACCTCTTTTTAAAATACGTTTTACCAATTCATCTTCGCTAACATCAAGTGCCAGCATAACTTTCACCGGTTTTTTTTTTATTTCCAATAAACTGTCTAATGCTTCGGCCTGTGCTGCAGTTCGGGGGAAACCATCAAATAAAAACCCTTTTGCCTGTGGGTTTTCTTCCAATGCTGTACTTATCATTCCAACAACAACTTCATCTGGAACAAGTTGCCCTTTATCCATCAATTTTTTTGCCTCTAAACCTAAAGCAGTTTGTTGGGCAATTTGAGATCGTAATAAATCTCCTGTACTTAAATGAACAAGATGAAATTTCTCAATTATTTTTTCACTTTGCGTACCTTTTCCACTACCGGGAGGACCAAAAAGTATTAAATTAAACATAAGCAATAATAAAATTTTCGATTGAAGTAAAGATAAGGTAAAATATATTTTTTGCGAAGGATGAAAGATTCAATTTGAAATGTGTACAGAAAGAGTTGTCAGCTTTACTTAACGGTAACTTAAAATTTTAAAAGTACTTTTTAAAAGCTGGCAGCTTTAGTTACTAGCTAAACAAATATTCAACATCTGATTTACTTAGTGCCTTCACAAAATTTGCATCATCTGCAATCAACTCCTTTGCAAGAATTTTTTTACGTTCCTGCAACTGTAAAATTTTATCTTCAATTGTATCTATACAAATCATGCGGTAAGCAAAAATGTTTTTTGTCTGCCCAATTCTGTGTGTTCTGTCAATTGCCTGTTGCTCAACAGCCGGGTTCCACCATGGATCAACGATATATACATAATCAGCAGCAGTTAGGTTAAGCCCCACACCACCGGCTTTCAATGAAATTAAAAACACCCTGCACTCATCATTGTTCTGAAAATTTTGTATGGCTTTTTCTCTGTCAATGGCAGATGTACTTCCGTCAAAATATTCAAAGGGAATATTATTTTCAATTAATTTTTGTTTAATGAGTGCCAGCATTCCCAAGAACTGCGAAAATATAAGTGCTTTATGGTCACCAATGTTTTCAACAATTTCCCTTGTAAGTTCATCCAGTTTAATGGAATGGTTAGGGAATTTATCTTCTTCATTTAGTATAGCCGGACTATCGCAAATCTGGCGCAGTTTCATTAACCCCTGCAAAATGGTCAACTGCGATTTTTGTATTCCCTGTTCCTCAATGGTTCCAAGTATTTTATCCCGATAACTATTGCGGTAAGCATCGTAAATTTTACGCTGCTCTTTTTCCATTTCGCAAAAAAGTATCTGTTCTGTTTTTTCAGGAAGATCTTTTGCCACCTGCTCTTTTGTTCGGCGCAGAATGAATGGATATAAAAGTTTACGCAAATGTTCTTTTTGCTCCTGCTCACCAAATTTATCAATAGGATTTGCAAATTCATTTCTAAAAAATTCCATTGTACCAAGCAGCCCCGGGTTTAAGAAATTCATTTGCGCATAAATATCAAACGTATTGTTTTGTAAAGGCGTACCACTCATACAAACACGGTTGGTAGCATTTAATAAAGATGCTGCTTTTGTAACTTTTGATGATGGATTTTTTATCGCCTGGCTTTCATCTAACACCACATAATCAAAATGTATTTTTAAGAACAGCTGTATATCACTGCGCAAAGTTCCATAAGTAGTGATGATGATATTAGCCGCTTTCAATTCCTCTATATTTCTGCTTCTTGTGCTGCCGTGGTGTACATGTGCAACAAGAGACGGCGTAAACTTTTTTATTTCGTTTTGCCAGTTGTAAATTAGTGTAGTTGGGCAAACTACTATCGATATAAGTGATTCGTTAGTTACTTTAAAATAATCCAGCATGGTAAGTGCCTGCACGGTTTTACCAAGTCCCATATCATCTGCCAATATACCCCCCCAGCCAACCTCATTTAAATAATTGAGCCAGCGATAACCTGCCAGCTGGTACGGTCGTAAAATTGGCTCTAACTGAGCAGGTGCAGGTATTTCTGGTATGTTACGGTATTCTCTTAAACGCTCATATTTTTCATCCAGCGCAAAACTCATTTCTTCTTCGTTGCGGTTTTCATACAGGTCATCTATTACGCTCATGTGGTATTTGCTAAGGCGAAGTTTATCACTTTTGCCATCGCCCACTTTAAATAAAAGCGAATATTTCTTGAGCCATTCATCAGGCAAAATACCTAAAGTGCCATCGCCCAGTTGCACAAAAGACCGTTTCTCCGCCAAAGCAGATTTTATTTCTGCAATCCCTACTCTTTGCTCACCAAATTCTATTTCTACTTTTGCATCAAACCAATCCTGTCCGCTGCTTACATGTATGTTAGTACTTGGTCGGGCGGTGTTAAACCTAAAGTTTTTTAAAGCTTCAAAACCAAATACAGGTATTTTCATTTCTTTCATAGCATCTACAAAAAGAAAAAACCAGTTGTTGCGCAATACATCTGCACCACGCAAAACCAGGCTGCCGGATTCCTGCTTTGTAATAAAGCCGGAGTGAAGACTTTCCAGCTTTGCCATAAAAGCATCTTCTGCATCTTTATTGCGGTATATCTGTAAAATTTTATCGCCATCAGGTATTATCAATACTTCTTTATCGCCGGCTTTTGTTTCAAAACCCTTGTAAGAAAATACAGGTTGAAAAAGCAAATATTCACCCCGTTCCTGCAACATTAATTTAATATCGGGCATAGAAACTTTTACTTCTTTTACCAACGACTTATCAAATTCAACTTCATATTCTTTGGTTAACGGAATAATAATAGTTTCCATTTTTTCTGCCCAGTTGCTTTTGCTCAATGCAATGTTGCCTTCTCTTATAAATTTTTCCGCCTGCATTACATCCTCGGTTTTCTGCCATGTGTACATAACATCTTCATACAAAAACACAAGGCTGTTGCCTGATTTGTTTTCAGTAAATGCAACAGGCTCACCGCCAATTTTTACCATGCACGAAATTTCGAACTGGCTTTTTTTAGCAGCAACTTTAAACACGGGAGATAAAAATTCATCGCTCAGTTCTGTCTCCAGCAAATTGGCAGTTTTAAATTTTTTAGTAGCCGGTAAAATAAATACAAAAGGGTTGTTGCATTGCTCATCAAAAATTTTTCGCAGTTTTGGATGGAGGTATTCTGTAATAAGCTGTTTTGTTTCTTCGGGTAAATCATCACCATCGGTATGAATGATATTTTCCCAGATACCACTAAACGGTGAGTTTCGGTTAAGGTATTTATTTATTTCATTTTCCTGCAGTTTACGTACCTGCTGAAAAAGCGATTTATCATTTTCAGAAAAATCAGAAATATCTACAAACTTGGTTAAATCGATTAATTCAGTTTTACCTAGATATTTTTTATTGTCCTCATCCTGTTCTCCCTGTATAGCATCTACAGTAAAACCGGGGTAATTTTTAGCATTAAAATTAAAAACTAATCCCAGGCGCATGCGCTTTTGAACATCAACTATTTTTTCCTGTTGAGGTACATTTGCAATGGGCACAAATGCAGGTGCTGTGCGGTATGTTGGAATTGGCAATGGTGCTGCAGCAACAACCCGCTTTATTGTAGTATCAAGTACTTTTAAAAAAGGCTTACTGTCTTTATAAGTAAATTCAAATTTACCTGCAAGGTCGTCTTCAAGGCTGTAACCGTAAATCTGCAATAGTTTGTTTTTCTCTTTATCTCTGTTTCTTATGCTGTCAAAATAATCTGAACCATAAGTTTGCAACAATTGCACAAACAATAAAACTTTATGTTCGCACAAAGGGTGCATCGCTTCGCTGCACATGCAGGAAGTATCAAAATTTCGTTCATCATTTTTTTGAATAACCAGTGGAAATTTTTCGCCGTTTATAACTATTTCAGCTTCTACCCTTTCGTCAGCAGTTTTTAAAATAACGGCTTTAGTAGTTTTCATTAGTTCTTCCGCCTCATGAAAAATAGAAGGTGATGAAAGCATCTTTATCATTTTAAGATCGATGTTTTTCATTTTTGCTACAGAGTGCATCTGGTTATACTGAATAGCACTGCTATGCAATAAGTTTTTATCGACCATATCCTGCAAACGCAATAAAGCAGCGGCTTCGTGGCGACAGATATCACCGATATTATATGGACAGCTGCAACGGAGATTCATTGCTTTTGCATCGCTGTATTTTTCAATATACACTTTGTAAAATGTACTGTACACGTCATCCTTTACCCTAAAGACAATGTTGCTCATTAATTCATCATGTTCCACCAGCTCTACAAAGCCAAGTGATTGAATTTTTTTTCCACGGCGAATAACTTCGTCGGTGCCATTGTTGTATATATGCTTAATTAGATGTGGTAATGCCAAAGAAAAAATAATTTATGTATGAATGTAAAAGGGTCGGTTTAATAAAGGAGCTGTTTACCGACCGCATTGTGCAAGGTACGGCAGTAAACTTAGCTTACAAAGTAAAAATGGTTAAGTATGTATTAACATTGTTTGCTTTTCCTTAATTATCTCGCTTACAAAAGTTTTTGAGTAAAGATAATTGAGCATACAGCTATGGAAGGTTAAGCTTAATAAGCTACAAAATTTGCAGAATATTTATTGCGTTTAGACCCTAGATTGACTGCTGATAAAAGAGC
>JAYTCO010000100.1:0-34018 GCA_043736415.1 Ferruginibacter sp.
ACCAAAAACTGAGATTATAACGGCTATAGTTATAAATATTTCCGTGCCTATCTTCCGCTCTTTAAAAAGATCGGTAGCCGCTACTTTTACTAACGAGTACAGCCCAAATGCCATTGCAGCAAGTAATACTGGCAAGGGAATGAGTTGAAAATAATATAAAAGACTTATAATACCAACTGTTATAATACGAACAATTTCCCAAATAAATTGTCGTGAAAAAAAAGTTTGTGTAATGGTCATAATATTTAGATTGATAATGAAACAAACAGGTTTTAAAATTTGTAAAATTTTATTCTTCTACATTTTTAAGTGCTGATAATAAAGAATACGCACCTTTTACTACAATTTTTTCTTTAGCAGGGTCAATTTTTTCAAGGAAAGTAATTCCTACATATCCTTCCTGCTCTGTGCCTTTAATAACCGGTATCATTTTAAAAATAAATTTATTCTGCAAAGTATCGGTACGAATGAAAATGTAATCTTTCCCATCTAACTGTACAATTGCTTCTGTAGGCAAAGCAGCTTCATTGTTTGCGCCTGTTTCTATTAATGCTTTGACATACATACCCGGTAATAAATCAGGATCACCTGCATTTGATAAATGGCAATGTACAGGTATGGTTCCATCTGTGCCTGTTGATTTACCAATGAGAAAAATTTTTGCTTCACGTACATAATTAGATTCGTTAGCCAATCCAAAATATATTACCTGTCCTACTTTTAACTGACGTACATCTTTTTCAAAAACATTTAATGCAAGGTGCAAATCAGTTGTATTGGCAAGCTCAAATAGTACATCACTCGGCTGCACATATTTGCCCATATTCACATTACTCTCTTTAACGAAACCTGTGATAGGGGAGTACAAGTTGGCAGTTTTTGACATACCACCGGGTTTAATACCTACAAGTGATAATTTTTGCGCCAAGCCTCTAATCCTTGCCTGTTGCATGTTGTATTCAGATGATACCTGCTGAAGTGTTTTACCTGCATTAATTTCCTCTCTTCTTAATTCCTGTTGCCTTTTAAGTTCCTGTTCTAAATAAACAAGCCTGCTCTTACTTTCAAGATATTCCTGCTGTATATCTATAAACAAGGAATTTTCAATTACTGCAATAACCTGCCCTTTGCGAATTGCCTGACCTGGCAGTAAACCTGTACTCCTTACATAACCGCCGAGTGGTGCAGAGATGGACACTGCATTTTGGGGTGCTACATCAATAAGGCCGTTTACTTTTATAGTGCCACTGAGTGGTCTGTTTTCTAAATCGCCTAAACGAATTTCAGCCATTTTATACTGGTCAGCCGTTAAGGTTACTTGGTTTGCAATACTGCTATCATTTTTGGTTTCAGCGGTTGTTTGAACAGTAGTTTCATTTTCTGTTTTCTTTTTGTCAGAACAGGCGATCAGACTTGTTGTTATTATTGTTGCTAATAAAATTTTTATAGAAAGTTTCATTTTTTGTAGTTGTTAGATTATTTAATGCCACTAAGGGTTTCAATGGTTACAATAGATTGGTTATAGAGATAAATTGCATCTATATAATCTGCTTTTATTTTAAGTGCAGTAGCAAGACTTTGTTGATATTGAATAAACGGAAGCTCACCGGTCTTAAAACTTTTTACAGCATTATTGATGATACGATCTGCCTGGGGTATTCCTGTTTTTTCATAATAGTCAACAGCACTTTTGTGTTTATTGTATTGTTGAATGGCGGCAGCCAATTGACTGTTTAACTGCACCTGTTGATATTCTACTTTTGTAGCAGCTATTTGCTCATTAATTTTTGCAGCAGCAACTTTTGATTTATAACCGCCGGGTAAAATAGGAATGGCAATACCTACCTGAACGGCGTGGAATCTGCGAAGGCCACTAAACTTTTGCTCTGTACCGTTTACATTCTGTATTCCTCGAAATGATTGATTGTAGTAGCCGCCAAAAAAATCAGGCAATCGCTTTGTTTTTTGCAATTCAGTTTCCTGTTTATTGATGGCTATTTGTTGTTGCAAGTATTTGATGATAGGGTTTTTTGCTGCTGTTGCACGATCAGGCAATGTCAATTCCTTTTTTGCTATAACTGTATCTGCTACAACAATATTTTCATTGGTATTTAGCAATAATTTTAATTGCTGTTGAGCAATAATAATATCCATTTCATTTTGCTGCATCCTGTTTTTAATTTCTGCTGCTTGTGTTTCAGCAGTGGTCTTTTCAAGTAAAGTGCCTTCGCCTACTTTGTAGCGGATAGCGCCTGCTCTCACTAAATTATTGTTTAATGTATCCTGCGCAGAAAGCAACAAGCGCTTATTGGTAAAATAAACCAATTCATAATATGCTTTCTTTACTTCAGTTGCAAGATCAAGCTGAACAATACCAAGTTCTAACTCAACTCCTTTAATTTTTTCATCACCAAGGCGTAACTGATTTTTGTACACGGAAGGATGTTCAAAACGCTGTGTAATGCTGATGTTATTATCTGCTTTTATGCTGTTTATTTGCCCTTCGGTTAAAGAAATATTTGTCTTTTCAAAACGACCTGTGCTTTTCCTTAATTCTTTTTGCAAATCAATTGCGTAATTAGCTGCCCGTATATTGATGTTATTTTTTATGGCTTCATCTACTGATTGTTGAAGCGTTAATACTCTTGGTTCATTTACAGGAATGTTTTGTGCAAATGAAAGCCCCGGGAGCAAGCTGCCTATTAACAATAAAAGCATCACAGCCGGAGTAGTTAAAGATGTCTTCATTGTTAAGGATTTTTTCTTCTTTTCAAACAAAATATAAAGTACCGGCAATACAACAAGGGTTAATAATGTTGCGGAAAGCAAACCTCCAATAACCACAGTGGCTAAAGGGCGCTGAACTTCTGCCCCTGATGAACCGGATAATGCCATTGGCAAAAAGCCGAGAGAAGCAACTGCTGCCGTTAATAAAACAGGTCGCAATCTTACTTTCGTTCCTTTTAATACCCGTTCATAGATGTCAGTAATGCCTTCTGCTTTTAGCCGATTAAATTCTGCAATCAGCACAATGCCATTGAGCACTGCCACACCAAAAAGTGCAATAAAACCTACACCTGCTGATATGCTAAAAGGCATACCCCGTATAAGTAAAGCAAATACACCACCAATGGCGGCTAATGGTATTGCTGAAAATATTAACAGGCTTTCTTTTATAGAATTAAATGTAAAATACAACAGTAGAAATATGAGTAATAATGAAACAGGTACTGCAACTGAAAGGCGTTTGTTTGCTGCCTGCAAATGTTCAAACTGTCCTCCATAGGTTACGAAGTACCCTGGTGGCAATTTTAATTTTGCATCTAATTTTTGTTGTATTTCTTTTACAATACTTTGCACATCTCTATTACGAACATTGAAGCCTACGGTAATTCTCCTTTTTGTATCATCCCGTTGTATTTGATTGGGACCGTTTTTAAATTCAACTGTGGCAACTTCTTCCAAGGGAATTTGCTGTCCTGTTGGGGTGTTTACGTACAAGCCTTTAACATCAGATAAATCTTTACGGTCTTCTTTGGTTAGCCTTATCACAAGTTCAAAACGTTTTTCTCCTTCATATACCAACCCTGCTGCTTCGCCTGCAAAAGCGGCTTTAATTACCCTGTTTATGTCACTTATATTTAAACCATACTGTGCTATTTTATCTCTGTTAAACTGAATTTGAATCTGTGGTAAACCCGTTATTTCTTCCACATACAAATCTTGTACACCATCCACATTTTTTATCAGCTTACCAATTTTTGATGCCTCTGTGGTTAACACATCTAAATCTTCACCATAAACTTTTAAAACCACATCTTGCTTAGCACCGGTGATCAATTCATTAAAACGCATTTGAATGGGTTGTTGAAACCCAAATGTTACACCGGGTATAACGGATAATTTTTCCTGCATTTTAGCTGCTAATTCTTCCCTGTTAGATGCACTCACCCAATCCTTTTTTTCTTTTAAAATCACCATCATATCACCCGCTTCTATAGGCATAGGATCAGTAGGTATTTCGCCTGAGCCAATTTTATTTACGACTTGCTTTACTTCGGGAAAATTTTGTAAGATGATCTTTTGGGCTTTTGTAGATGCATCAATGATCTGATCTATAGAACTGCCCGTTAGAACCCTTGTCTCTACTGCAAAATCGCCTTCATCTAACTGCGGTATAAACTCACCGCCCAAGCGGGAAAAAGCAAATAGAGCTACCACAAATAAGGCAACAGAGATGATGACTACAAGCCCTCTTTTGTGTATAGCAGAATTTATAATAGGATGGTAAACTCTTTGAAAAAAGTCCATCATCTTATCTGAGAAATTTCTTTTGTGGGTTGCCTTTTTACTTAAACATAAAGCTGACATCATTGGCACATAAGTGAGAGAAAGTATAAATGCACCAAGTATTGCAAAAATCACCGTCTGTGCCATTGGACCAAACATTTTACCTTCTATACCAACCAATGCAAGTATGGGTAAGTAAACAATTAGAATGATGATTTCGCCAAATGCTGCGGAGTTTCTGATATTGGAACTTGCCTGGTAAACTTCTTCATCCATTTGTGATGAGGATAGTTTTTGCAGTTCCACATTTTCAAATTTGCGGGTGCTTATTCGGTGCAAAATGGCTTCTACAATAATAACTGCCCCATCTACAATTAAACCAAAATCTATAGCCCCCAAACTCATTAAATTGCCTGATACGCCAAACAGGTTCATCATAGAAATGGCAAATAACATTGCCAATGGTATTACAGATGCTATAACCAAGCCTGCACGTAGGTTACCAAGAAAAAGAATGAGAACAAAGATGACAATTAATGCGCCTTCAATAAGATTAGTTTTTACTGTACTTATGGCATTATCAACCAATTTTTTTCTATCTAAAAAAGGTTCAATATCTACGCCTTCAGGCAATGTTTTTTTAATTTGTTCTATCCTTGCTTTTACATCATTCACTACTGCTGATGAGTTAGCGCCTTTCAACATCATTACAATACCCGTTACAATTTCTCCCTGTCCGTTTCTGGTGGCAGCGCCATACCGCACACTATTACCAAATTGAACTGTAGCCACATCTTTTACGAGCACAGGTATTTTATTTTTGGTTTTAATGACTATTTTTTCAATGTCTTCAATTTTAGTAATTAACCCTTCACTTCTTATAAAATAGGCATTGGGTGATTTGTTTATGTATGCACCTCCTGTATTTTGGTTGTTGTTTTCAAGTGCTTTAAAAATTTCATCTACAGTAACATCCATGCTATGCAATCTGTCAGGATTTACGGCTATTTCGTATTGTTTTACATAACCGCCAAAACCGCTTACCTCTGCAACACCTGCTGTGCCCAATAGCTGCCGTTTCACTATCCAATCCTGTATAGTACGAAGCTCCATTGCATTGTACTTTTTTTCGTAACCGGGTTTTGCATGAATAACGTATTGATAAATTTCTCCCAAACCCGTTGTTACAGGAGCCATTTCAGGTGTGCCGATACCTTCAGGTATTTGTTTAGCCGCAAGGCTAAGTCGCTCATTTATTTGTTGGCGTGCCCAATAAATATCTACATGCTCTTTAAAGACAATTGTAACAAGCGATAAACCAAAACGGGAGAAAGAACGGATCTCCGCAATGTTTGGAATACTTGCCATTGTTTGCTCTACAGGGAAAGTAATAAGGCGCTCCACTTCCTGCGCAGCTAAAGCTGGTGTAACGGTAATAACCATTACCTGGTTATCAGTAATATCAGGCACGGCATCTATTGGTAATTTATTTAGTGAATAGGAGCCCCAAACAATTAGTGCCAAGGTGAATAAACCTATGACCAACTTGTTGTGTACGGAAAAATGAATTATTTTATTAAGCATAAATAATCAGCATTGTAAAAGACAGGCGTCTTTTATAAAAAATAAAATGATGTAAAATAGGTGGCATTAAAAGGCACAAGATTGCCTATGCCGAAGGGGGACCCCTAAACAGATTGGAAGCTGAGAATTGTATAGATGTAAAAGCAAAAGTGATATGTGCCTGATGAATTAAAGGCGGCTTGAAAAACTGCTTTAAAACATATTGTGCAAATATTACGGCATCCCCATCTGCCACAAATTTTGAATATTGGGAAGATGTTGAAGTGGTTGTTTGGGAGGTATTAATGCTATTGCTATCGTGCTGTACATTAGAGAAAGCTTTTTGCAAAAAATTGGTATCAAAATCATCATTGTCATCATCCTCCTGATACCTGCTTTGATGGGTAGGGTTATCTTTCTCATGGTGATGATGAGGCACAATGCTATGCGCAAACATTAGTGAAAATACACAAAGCAGAAAGGATGATATGTAGCGTTGTTTAGACAAAGAAAGCGGCGAAGGTAGGTTTAAATCTTTTTGGTGGGTTTATGATTTTTTGCAGTCCGTGCAAAATTTGAACATACTGACGATTCTTCAATAGCTTACTTTACTTTTTATTCTTAGTTCATTATACTTCTTTTACAGTTTCTTTTTTCTTTTTAGATTTCTTTTCAGTTGCAAACATGCCACTGGTATATTTATCGTACAACTCAAACAAAAACTCAATACGCTTTGATTCGTTGGGGAAGGGTTGCGAACGGTAACAAAGATCTACTTGGCTATATGAACGGTATGCATTAAGGCAGCTGCTGCAATGGGCTGGCGCATTTGCTTGCTGAACCTGCCTGTAGTGAGACCTTATTACCTTGTAAATGAAAACAACAAAACAATACTGATTATAGTATTAATTCAGGTACATCATCCCATTCATAATGGGCATTTTTAGCTTTTTCATCAGGCCTTTCTTCTGTAGTGCGTATGGAGTAAACAGTTTTGTATTGTATATTTTCAACGGGCATTTCGTAAGCAAGTATTGCCTTATAATCTTCCTCATTCAATTCTTCACTCACCCATTTTTTGGAAAGCTCAAAAGATAGCATCAATGGCATACGATGTTTATTGGTTCCACCATTGTGAATTTGCTCCATTAATTTATTTGCGGCACGAGTTATCAACGTAAATGTGAAACGTTTTTCAACTTCACCTGTTTCTTTGTTGGGGAGTTCGGTTACTGAATACAAACCGGGTAAAAAGAAAGTTTGCTGGTCTTTTAATTCAATAAAATAAGGAATTTTCTTTTTTAAACCTTTTACTTCACGGTGCTCATAAAAACCCGTCATTGGAATAAGACAACGCCTGTTTCTAATTTTGTACCAATAACTTTTATTGTCTTCTACTATTCTTTCGCTACGGGCATTCAGCATAGTAGCACGTTGTTTTTTAAAAGCTTCTTCATCTTTTACATAAAAAGGAATGCATCCCCATTCCATCAACCTGCAATGTAATTTTTCAACTTCCCTGTTACTGTAAATAATGGGATGGTTACCATAATTATGACCAACAATGTGAACTGGTTGAAAAGTCATTTCTATCTGCTCATCAAATATTAGATCAGGAAAATAATCTGACAGCTGCCGCATATTTACTGTAAAAGATATATCGTAACACATGGTTTTAAGCATTTTCTATGTCTTCAAATTTAACACGCAATACTTGTGCCCCACGCTTTAAAAATATAAACAGTTCCCCAAATATTACAGACAGTTGTGGCCTTATGGTTTCATCGCCACCTATGCGCCATGTGGTATTTTTCATAATATACCTGCTTATATTATCCTTGTATTTTATATCCACTCTCTTCTTAATACTATCCATATCATGTACAACAGACCAATATAATTTATATTCAGACTCAGGCTCAAGCATACTTACTAATTTTTGTACATGTGCAGGATTATTAAGATTAATAACTGCCGCAAACTTATCTGTTTTAACTGCTGCTTTGTGAATATTAGCTAATCCTATATCATCATAATCTGTAAGTAATACTATTTTTTTTTGTTGTTCATCAAAAGGATCTAAAACTGCTTTGTAACTCTGAGAAACTACATAAACTTTATTGAGCTTTATAAGCCTATTAATATACGATTGCTTAAACAGCTCAAATGGCTGAAACATTAGTTTTTAATTTTTATAATGTGATTAATATTGGTAGTGTAACATGGTGATAAATGGGCTGCCCTTGCTTTATAGCTCTTTTTAAAACCCTGTATCCCAAACCTTACCAAATCTTTGCCAAGTGCTTTGTTTACTTTATCCAAAGCCACAGCAGCCTTTTTATTTTTTGTATTATCTACAGCAGAAAACAGATTTAACTGTACGTTTTCTTCGGGAACAAAACCTCTTAATTCTACCCCGCATTTCATGTATTTAATACCCTCCTTAAAAATTATTTCAAAGCCTTTTAAAGCATACTTTATAATTTCGGGTGTGCTATTGGTAGCAGTTTCAAAACGGATAACTACAGAGCGAAAATATTGTGTATCCTGTGTGCGATGTGGATTGGTATGTACAAATACTTTTACCTCTTGTGCTGCACTTTGCTGGTTTCTTAATTTTAGTGCGCAGGTAGCTGCATAATTACTCATGGCTTGTTTTATAATCTGCTTATCAGTTATCATTGACCCAAAAGACCTACCTGTACAAATATTTTTTTTAGCAGGAGGTTCAAATTCCCATGCAATAGATGGTATGCCTTTTAGTTCATTGTGAAGCCTTAAACCTACAACGCTCATGGTACTGCGTACAAAATCTTCTGGTGCTTGTGTAAATTGCATGGCAGTTTTTATACCGTTTTTATTAAGCATTAATGCATACTGTCTACCAATTCCCCACACATCGCCTACGTCAGTATATTCAAGCATTTCATCTATTAAATACTGGTTGGCTGCCCAATGCACGCCCACGGCTTTGTTTTTCTTTTTAGCATATCTATTGGCCATTTTAGCCAATGCTTTAGTAGGAGCAATGCCAACGCAGACAGGTATTCCTGTATTTTTAAAAATAGTTTTTTTAATGTTCATACCCAAGTGTAGCAAATCAGTGAAAGGCATGTTACCCATATCCAAAAATGCTTCATCAATAGAATAGATTTCTATGCGTGGTACAAAAGAGGAAAGTGTTTTCATTACTCTATCACTCATATCGCCATACAAAGTATAGTTAGAGCTAAACATTTTTACGCCATGTTGTTCTATCTGATCTTTCATTAAATGTGGTACAGCGCCCATCTCAATCCCCAAAGTTTTTGCTTCATCACTTCGGGATATTGCACAGCCATCGTTGTTAGATAAAACAATTACAGGTTTACCAATTAAGCCTGGATTAAATACCCTTTCGCAGGAAACATAAAAATTATTGCAGTCTACTAAAGCATACATAGTCTTATATATTTTGTATCAATAACTACATTAGTTACCACTCCCCAAACAACCATTTCCATTTCTGCTGTAACTTCTATTATAGGATACTTTTTCTTTTTATTTGCGGGGATTAAAAAGCATTTATCATTTTCTAACTTGATGTATTTTACTGTGTAACCGCCATTTAAAAAAGCCACAACAATATCACCGCTTTTTGCATTAAGGGATTTATCAATGACCAAAATAGCATTAGGGGGAATGCAGGCATCAATCATTGAATCGCCTTCGCAATAAGAATAATAGGTTGAGAGGGGATGAGGGGCAAGTTGTTTTGCAAGATCAATTCGGTCTTCTATATAATCTAAAGCAGGAGAGGGGAAACCGGCTGGTATTTTAAATGTTGATAAGGGAATTAAAAATGCATGATTGGAATGTGACTTTACAAATTTCATACTGCAAGCTAATATATTTAGTAAAATATAAACTAAATAATTTAGTTATTTTTTAATTATGAGGGTAAGTGAGCTTGCCTGTAGTGAGACCTTATTGCCTTGCATGGATAAATTAACTTTAAGACGGTTAGTTACAGGAACAAATTTGCGACTTGTATTAGAACTTGTTGAGACACCCAATACAATTATTCTAAAATTGATGTTGCATTTATTACATCAAGTTACTTGTTGTTATATTTGTATTGCTAAAGGGTTTTTTGCCTGCATATCTCATCCCATGATGGGTGTTGCCAGTATTGGCACGGGGGCAAAAAGATTTTTTAGCTTTTTATTTAAAAATTAAATAGAGATTATTAAAACCTAACCCTAATAATTTTTCTTTATAATCCTACCTATACCAATTAAATATTCTTCGCCCTTTTTTCTAAATTCTTTATAGCTTGTAATTACTCTGCGGGAATCTGGCTTGTAACCGTTGATAAACTCAATTTGATCGTAATGCCTTTTTTTATTGTTTGCATCTAATAGCCTGCTTTACCAAAAGGGAGTTACTTTTCTAAACTCCGTAATTTTTGTTTGGGCTATTATCTGATCAAAGTAAATTTCTTTTATAAATATTTTTAAAGTGGGATTATCTAATTTAAACATATATTATTGAGATTTATTTAAGAAAAAACTATCCATTATTAAGCGATATTATCTAATTTCTTTTTTATTAAAACTTCCAAATCTTCGTACAGGACATTGTATTGCTTTAATAATAAAAGCGCTTCCTGAATATCCGTTTTTAAATGATTACGGGCGACTTTTATTGTAGATGTAAGACCTAACCGTTCATTTTCTTTTTCAGTATTGGTTAACCAATATTTAAGAATAGCTATTTTAGAAAGGTTATTATGTAGAACGTTTTCAGTTGTTGTAAATACCGGATCTACTTTTATTTTATTGGAACTGTAAATCGAGTTACCACAGCCGAGTTCCCCGTTACGAAAGATGAAGGTTTTATCACTACTACCGGTTAAATAACCTTTAAGCAAGACGACAGGTAAAGAAATATCTGCTTCGCCATTTGTACGGCATTGTATTTTTTTAGTAATGCCTTTTGATGTTACTTCAATTCCTGTTCGCAATACCCGTATTTGTAGGAGCGTAGTTTTAGTAAACCTGCCGGATAATTTTGATAAGGTGATAAGGTTGCTGTTTAATTCTTTGAGCTCCACATTAAAAGAGGCTTCAATATTTTTAGGCATGATTGATTTATTTAAGACCTTAATGAATGTTTGACCGATTTTATTGTTCTGTATTGTTTATAAATAACCCACAACATCAATAGAAATATTATTGGTTCTATAATTACGAATATCCAGATATTAACTTCCTCATAAGTCATGTGTAGCTTAAGTGCTAATGCTTCCAAAAGATCTACGCACCATTTAAATGTTTTATTCATATTACCTGATATATTGACTGATTAATTTTTTACAATTTGAACATAAAAATCTTTTTTCTCGATCAACAGATTTGATAGTACCTTCTGCTGCTTCCATAAAACAGGTACTATTAAATGTGCAATGAGGCAAACCCATCGTATGCCCCAACTCATGCAATGCTACTTTAATAAAACGATCATTGAATAAAACTTTATTAGGTGTTTTAATTCTATAGGTTGAAATAATACATGATCTCCCGGGGCTTTTTGCAAGACCCATTATTCCCCAATCATAAATATTGTTTTTTGTTGTGGAAATATCTTTTGAAGTGATGCCAATTACTTTATCGAAGCCTTTATAAGAATTAATGCTTTCTAATAAGACCGTTGCCCGATATCGATTACGTGATTTATAAAATGCTGCTTGCGGCAAGGTAGCAATACCTTTTATTTCTGTTACTGTACAGAGATAAGTTGTATTAATATTTTGCAGAAGTTCTTTCTTAAGCTTGTCATCGATATTAGCATAATATAATACTCCAATCTTTAATAGCGGTTTGGATTTGTGCGGCCCAGCAACAAACAGCGAAAGCAATAACAGATAAACTATTTGCATAATGGTATTAGTTAAAAAGTGCTTTTATGTTGCTGAAAAACTGTCTCCGTTTCCACTTATGACAATTATTTTGTTCCCACTTTTTTCTATCCATTCTATTGGTGGATGGGCAGGTTTTGCAGCTTCCACACATTGTTCATAAAATAACAGGATATTTTCGCCTGTAGTGTATTTTGTGAAAAGCATAGTGTCTTTTTTACAAATGGGGCAATTTACTAATTGTTCGGCCCAGTGAATAGAACTGTTGTGCTCAACTTGATTATCACAATGATGTTTGCCGTTTGGGAAAATGGTCATCTGCATGTGTAAAGGTATTTCTGGATCAATTTCATCTCGGTAAATTACACCGGCATCATAATTTTGATTACAGGCTCCATTACATTTATTACAAAATAATTCCATTGTGACTTCTAACCACTCTGTATCGGAATAGATAGTGGAAGAATAGGAACAACAACTGCAGGTGAAGATTGCAGCTTTGCAATATGGAATATTATCTTTAAAACTTTTCAATATGGTTTTAATTTGAATAGATCTATGACATGCGTACAATTTTTAAAGATATTAAATTCTAAATAAAATATGAGACCTTAGTCCATATTCAAATGTGCAGTTTCTGCATCATAGTCAAACTCACCAAACATCAATTGAGCCTAGAGCAGATTGTTGTTTTCTTTGAGTGGAAATTATAAGTTGAGATAGTTTCAATCTTAGAAAATATTCAACCTATTGCCTTAAAAAAACAATCCATGTTTCTCTTTTATCAGTATTAATATAGAAATCTTCGAGCAAAATAACTCGCTGAACGCTCTTTTAATTATACTTATTATTTTGTTCAATGTAATATTTAAGCAACATGTTTGATATTGGAAAGAGTAATATGACAAAGCCTGCAATAATTGCACAGATAATTAAAAATCTTTTAAATGATTTAGGAGAAGTGCAAATTTTGAATAGCAGGAGATAAACCAGTGCAGGAAGAAATACACATACTATGACTGATGTTATCTTGTAATCATAATGAATAAGATGACCGATTTTATTCAGAAGAATTACAGCTTTATCAAACCATGCATTCCAGGTATGAACTGCAAACATGTAGATAAAAATTGGTATAGACAGAACATTTAAATATAGTGTAGTTCGTTTGCTTATTAAGTAGATCCATGTAGCAGGAATAATTCCGAACCATATAAGAATATTCCAAAACTGATAGGATAATGTAGTGGCATGAGATAGTCCATACAGGCTAGCGGCTGTGAGGTTGAAAAGGTAATAGATGAAATTGTGATTTTCAATAATTGCTTGTTTCATTATACATAGGTCATACTAAAAGCAAAAATTACATTAAAGAATTGTCATTGACAAAAGTAAAACATACATAACAAATAGCTTAATAAACTGTACTTACCTTTTGCTATACATGACAATAATGCTGTGCTTGAGCGTATTGTGAATTTAAAACATTTACATAATCCGGTTTTATAACTACGTTATTTCTGTATAATTATTTACCGCTTCTTTTAAAATTTCAGAGATTTTATATTTGAGAACCTTTGAGTGGATCTTTACCATATTACAAAATAGCAGCTTCCAGTTCTTGATTAATAAACATAGTTAGGCTAACCCGAACATGATTATTTTTTAAAGTTTCGGTTTTTTCAATTAACCCAAAAGGTTTTGTAAGAAAGTACTTTGCACGCTGGGGTAAAAACTCAAGTACTATTTTCTCCTGTACTGCATTTGGCGGAATGGTTACACCCAAAAGATATTTCCCATATACTGCAGCATCAAAGGAAGTATCTTTTATAAAAGGAATGTTACTTACACGAGCATCAACAAATCTATCCAACGGGTATGTGCCTATAGAATTATATTCTTCGGTGCGACCTATTAAAAACCAGCGCCCATTAAATTGCTTAAGAAGATATGGGTGCACATGTACGGTAATGGATTATTACAGTAGTAGTATAGGATTATTAGAAATAAATAGATAATTTGTAGAGCGGTGTTTGATGAGTAAATACTCTTTTATATTTAAAAACCTTAGAAAGAGATACGTGGCTTCGAAATGGGGACTTTTTTCAACATTTTATACGCTTGACAAAATGGAAAATTTGGAATTATTTACAGATTACATAAAAACTGCTGAGAGAAATCTTAGCTATTCAAACGACAGTGCAGACGAAGTTGCTTTGAAGTATTATAAATTGGCTTTGGCCATTAATCCGGCAGTTATTGAAGTTAAGAAACAATATGAAATCCTTGACAAAATCGTAAATCATAAAAACTATAAATACTCAATAGATGACGAACTGACTATTGAACTAATAAAGATTTTTGTTGACTGTTGTAATGGAAAAGAATTTGAAAGATTGTACAAGGTCATTTCTGACGAATTTGTTTGTATTGGCCGTTATTTCGGCAGGACAAAAAAAACATTTATTGAAAGCATTTCTTTTGAACGTAAAAGTATGATGGGCTTGTGGACAGAAATTTTTCAATATGAAAATAACGAAAGACCAATTCCGTGTGTCAAACTTAACAATTATGGGGTGCTTTTTTTTAACATTGAAAACGAAAAGATAATCAGAGCATTTGATTATAAAATTGACGAAAATTAGACCCTAAAAAAATAACGAGATGGACAGAATAGCGGCATATATAACAAAAAGATTTTGTGCAATTGGGGTAAAATAGTAGTACAATGATTGGTAGTATGCCCCGACCTGATGAAGACTTCTCAAAAACGGGAAGGTTACAAAAATGTGAAGGCTTGAGAAGGAATCTAATGCCTCACCCGCGCAAAACCATATAGAAAATATAAATACACTGAATGACGGAAAGAATTTTATCTCAATTACAAAAGGAATACAGAGTATTTTTTATACAAATGCTTACAGAATTTTCTGTTAGTACACCTGCTCATTTATCCAAAGAACAAAAAAGTATTTTTTTTAAAAGAATAAAAAAAGAGTGGGCTGAAGCAAAAAAACAAAAAATAAAACAAGGTCCAACTAAGGGAAAAAGTGAAAATGAAACTGATGTATTTAAAGAAAAAACTTTACAACAGGGGCAAAAAGGTACTGAAACAATAATAAGAAAGAACTCCCCCGGACCAACTTTTTATACGGAGCAACCAACCCAAATAATATTATCAAAGCCGAATGAAGAACAAACCAATGATTTGAGAATCTTGTTTGAACCTAACGATTATTTCAAACAGGATGAAATGTATCGCTACCCTGTAGTGAAAATGCCAAAGCACAAATCATCTTTAAAATTACCAAGAAATGGGCGTTCAAATCAGAAAGGCTACAAAGAAGAAGCCTTATTTATTTTAATAAAATCAGAAATTAAAGAATTGATTATTTCTGACAATTTTCATATGGTTATTCCATTCTACAATAAGCCGTATGAACCCGATATTGTAATATTTGATAAGAAGCGTAATCTTTATATTGACATTGAGATTGATGAACCATATGATGGCTATTATAGATATGCAACTCATAATTACAGAGCAAAGGATACTTTCAAACAAGACAATATACGTGATTTGTTTTTTACAGAAAGTGGTTGGATCGTTATACGATTTACTGAAAGACAAATAGAATTACAACCTTATGAATGCCTTAGATATATTAGACAGGTAATAAATTCAATTTGCAAAAATAGCCTTGCACAAAATATAAATATTGAATACGAAGAACAATGGAACGAGAATCAAAGTATTCAATGGCAAAAAAACAAGTATAGAGAAAATTACTTAGGAATTCATTCATTTCAAAAAAGAAACAATAAAATAGATGTTAGTGTTAGTGTTGAAGAAAATGAGTCAATTGAAGAAATTATCATTAGAACAGAAAGTATTAAAAATGATAATGGATTTGATGACGAATTGCATAAATATTTTCACAAAAATGATAAAACAGGTAACGCTGAATATTTATCAGTTACAACTTTGGTTGAAAGATTTTTCCAATTTGATATTCTTCGTTACATTCAAAGAGAAGCTGAAAAGCAAGATAGAGACGTAGAAGAATTAGTTAGAGAATTTCAAACTTCGAGATCTGAAGCAGCTGATTTGGGAACTGAACTTCATTTGCAAATAGAGAAATACTTCAAAAAACAATTATTTGATGATAGCCTTCAAGAATTCAAATATTTTTTAAATTTTGAAAAGGAAAAAATTATACCAAAAGGACTCACTTTTGCATACGCAGAATTGAAAATATTTTGTTCTAAATTTAATGTTGCAGGTACAGTAGATTGCCTTTTCCAAGATACAGAAGATAACTATGTAATGGTTGATTGGAAACGTAGTAAGAAATTGATTGTAAATGGAACAAACCAGCCAGATAAAAGGGGTTTTCAAATTGAAATAGAAGGGTTAACGAATTTGACTAATAGTAGTTATTATAGGTATTGCATTCAACAAAATTTGTATAAATATATTTTAGAGCAAGAGCACAAAATAAAAATTTCCGAAATGATTTTGGTTGTATTGCACGAAAACTATCCTAGGTATCATACAATTAAATTACCTGAAATGGTGGATGAAACTGAATTAATTTTTACATCAATAAATCACAAAATATAGTGGAAGTATTAAGAGATTTTAACCAAGCAATTAAGATAGAAAGCCAAAGGAATGCTGACGAATATGCATTAGTCATGGCATTACCATTGAATGAAAGAATAGCTAAAGGTGTGACCATGGCTAATTTTACTTTGAAATTTGATTTTAGAGAATTACCGTATAGCCAGTACAATGAAGAAATAGATCCACCATTAGCATATATAAATTCTGCATATATTGATTGCGAGGTCAATAAAACAAAATTTAAGGAAGGCTCAAGTGTGATTCTAAGCAATGGTATTCATAAATTCAAAATGGAGATAAAGGAGGATAGTATTGACAATTTTGTTTTAGAGCCTCAAGACTTTCATAAATATAATTGTTATATAGATGAGCACAACTATTTAACAACTAGTTGGGAATTGAATGAAGATAAATCCGATGCAACTGAAAAAATGCTAACAAAAACTGCTGAGGTATTGAGTAATGATGATAAAAAACTATCAAGAATAGATAACTTTTTAAACGGTAAAACTGTAAACACATTTACACACACACCAACACAAATTGAATATCTTAATAGTTCGCAGAATACTGCCTTATCAAATTCAGTAAACGCAAGTAATTTTTGCATAATCCAAGGTCCACCGGGTACGGGCAAAACAGAAACTATTGCAAACATTGCAAAGGTTTTAATAGAACAAGGTAAAAAGGTATTCATAACAGCACCAACTCACACCGCTATAAATAATTGCCTAAATGTTATTTCAAAAAGGATTCAAGATAAAAGTAAAGTTATTAAAATAGGGAATAAACCACAAAATAAAGAGATAGCCGATAACCCAAATATTACGATTAAATCTAGTTTAGCATACCCTACATATGTAGCTAGTCCTGAATTTAACCAAAACGGAATTGTAATTGGTGCGACACCTTATTCTGTATGCTATGATGCAACAAAAAAATTGAGATTTTGGGAGTTTGATGTTTGTATTGTCGATGAGGCTTCTCAACTATCTATACCGTTATCACTTGCAGCAATGTCGAGGTCAAGTAAATATATTTTTGTTGGTGACCATAAACAATTAGACCCAATCGTACCGAAAGGCACTGCATTAGAAATGTTTTCCGAATCAATATTTAGTAGACTAGCAAGAATTTTTCCAAATGATATTAATTTATTAAATACCTCTTATAGACTTAATGAGCCATTAATAAAAATACCAAACAACTTATTTTATAATAACAAATTAAAATCAAGCAAAACAACTGAGGTAGATAATAAAATTTACGATTGCCAATTTCACTCTGATGTTTTAAATAATGACCCTCATATTTTAATATTACACGATGAGTTTGACGGAATAAGTGATTCAAGATTTGAAGCAGAAATTGTAACAAACATAGTTTCGGATTTATGTAAAAATGGAGCTAAACTTAGTGAGATAGGAATTGTGACACCCTATAGAGCCCAAGTAAGAACGGTTAAAAGAGCATTACAAAACAGATTTCCCAAATTAACAAAGGAACATTTTAAATCATTATTTATTGACACTGTAGATAGTATTCAAGGACAACAAAGAAAATATATTATCTATACAATGGCAAATTCTCATCCTTTAGAAAGTATGAGAAGACTCGATTTTTTTTATAGCCCCAATAGGTTGAATGTTAGTATTACCAGGGCAACACATAAATGTTTTGTACTTGCTCATAAGTTCGTTTTTGATAAAATTGAAAGTAATGAAGTTCAGCAGCATATGGAATATGAAAGCATAAAAGACAGTTTAGAAGTTTTTAAAAAATATTATAAACTTTCTACAATGATTGACTTTTCGCAAAATGAAGAATGGTAACAAAACAACGAACGCACAAGTTTGCTACTGCCCCTATTCGTGGCACATTAAATGGTAAGAAGTCAAATGTTTTGTATGCAGAGTGGTTGCCATAAAATCGAAACAGAATATAAATGGATGATCGGATTTCTTCAAAAAACTTGTTCCTCGTTTAGTACATGTAACACCGCCAAAAATTGAATTAATTATTTACTGTGAATGCGGTAATGAATACTTTTTTATAAATAAGAAACTGTATCTTAACGATTAATTTATTTTATTCACTTTATGGATTTTAATTTTCAAATAAAATTTAAAAATATAAACGAAGCTATTTCTGTGGTGAATGAGTTTGATAAACGCGGTTATATTAATTGGGATAAATTTTCTGAGTCATTTATAAAATCTCACTTTGAATGGACGAATGAAGAATACCTCCAGTTTATTCATTATTTTAATCAAAAAATTAATTTTAATTCTTTGTGTAATAATAAAGAATGGGTTTGGAGTTTAGATTTGTTAGAAATTTATAAAGATTACATTGATTGGCACAGTGAAATATTCTATGAAAAGCAACTACCCGAATTAACTATTGAAATTATCGACAGGTTTAGTGAATATTGGAATTGGAAGCTTTTAGGAAGGTTTGGTTTGGTCAGAAGAGATGTGTCACTTTTTTTATTAGAGAAATATAGGTGCAAATGGTCATATACAAAAGAAGAAGATGTTGATGTTGATGTTGATGATGGCCAGGTAACAGCGGTTTATCCCTTTCTACACGATGATTCAATATTTAATAACGTTAATATTCCTTGGTATAGATCAGATTATAAATTGGCTTTCACTAATGAAATCGAACTGTATAAGAACCATCTATTTAAATTTGAAACCAAAACAAATCATAAGCATTCTTTATTAATTTTTGAGGAAGATCAATTCGATGATCTACCATTTTAGATACTCTGAGTGTTTGACCGCTAAATATAATGCTTCCACTCGAGCGACCGTACTATACCGATTTACCTAGAAGAAAAATCTGATCTGCAACGTAATTTGCATACCAAAATGCTGCGGGAAGAGAAATTTTAAGAATGGGGGTGACTTGGCTTCGACTATGCACAGTGATACGAGATGGGCATATACAGCAGTAACAAGAGCAAAAGAGAATCTGTTTTTATATTAAATTAATCCTATCTTAAAATATGAGTGAGCTCAAAGACAGCAAAATTTATTTGATTCTGGTCCTTATCGGAACCATGCTCATAATAACTACCTTCTTAAAATATGCAATATTACCAAGCATAGGTATTTGGATAAATTACATTGTAATAGGATCGGTTCTTATTGCTTTGCT
Source organism: Ferruginibacter sp. (assembly GCA_043736415.1). Taxonomy (GTDB): domain Bacteria; phylum Bacteroidota; class Bacteroidia; order Chitinophagales; family Chitinophagaceae; genus Ferruginibacter. The sequence continues at coordinate 19,545 of JAYTCO010000100.1, forward strand.
AATGCAGATTATTAAACACAAAAAGGCGGCAAAAAGAGAAATTAAAATAATAGAAGGACGTAAAAGATTCCAAGCGCATTATGCTGAAGAGAGAAAGAAATTTGCAAACGATAAAAATGTAACATTTGACTTTCCGTATATTCACTTTCTGCTGAAAGATGAATTTATTCCTCTACTCCCAACAACCCTTGCAAATACAGAGCAGCTTCTGCTTCTGCAAAAAGATCATTTGCAAATAACCTGTAACTTAAAAACGTTTCGGCAGCACTTAGCTTTCTTAAAAGCAAGCGGAAAACATTCGACCAATTTTTATACTGTTGAACTGCCGGTAAAAATCGGGATGGGATTATGGGAGTTTCAAAAGGGCAAGACACCACTGATATTCCCGGTGTTCGTCAGGAGGCAGATCATTGCCGGGAACATTCATATTTGGAATATGGAAACTGAGATGTATGAAACGGAAATGATGAATTCGGAAATTAAAACATCAGAAGGAATCTTTATTACTCAGCATGAGAATTATTGCTGCGGCGACATTGAGTTTTTTAAATATCCTTCCTGTTTTTATTAAATATTTTAATTAAAATTTCAGCAAGCAAATAATCACCGGATATAAATTTATAAATATGAGAAACAGCTCAGCCCCTTATGAAAAAAAGTTAAAAAAGGCTATTTCAAAGTTGCCTCCTATGATATTATGTGATAAATGTAAGGCCCTTGGTTATTGCAGGGCTTCGACAGAAGAAGAGGGTTTCTCGGAAAGCAAACGCTTATATTCAATAAAAGATTTTGAAAGCATGATCCCCATAAGGGCGGTTACTTCAAATGCTTTGCATTATAATAATTATGCCATGGACACCCTGCAGAAAGCCTTTGATGCTTTTCATCAGAACGATTATGAAACCGCGATCCTACTTTTCAGAATGATCATAAATGATAATGCGGAATTGCATGAGGCTAATTTATACGTTGCCATTTCTTACCTCTTTGCAGAGGATTATGAGAATGCCTCACGCTTTATTATTTACAACAGCGATAACAGATATGGCATGGACAGGGATATGATATCGGGGTTTTTGGATCTTTGTACTGAAAAAATAACTGATCAATTATTTGAAAACAAGTCACCGGAAATTAATGCCCCTTCCCGGCAATATGTATTGCAATCATAGATTCAAATAATTAAGTGACTGTTTTAGGAACTGCCTGATATTCCCGGGCGAAAAGTATATCTCGCTGCACGGGAGAATACCACAACGGTGAAAAAAACTTTGGGCAGCAGGTAATTTCTGTACGCTAAGCAACCACGAATAAAATCAAAGATGTCACAAGGAAAAAATTGCCCGAATTATACCGATATAATTAATTTTTTAGCTGACCCCCCTGATGAAACCGACTTCAACGGTAATATAGATGAACTCGGTGATTGTACCGAGTGTATTGAATGTGGCGTATGTACTTTATGGGTTTCCTGTTTATTTGTGAGTGATTTTAGTTCGAGGGTTGGTCTGCCTGCACTCAAAACCATAGAAGATTTAGAGGCATATATGGAGAAGATTGCACTTGATTTAGTAATGGGTCGTGTAAGTACCCAAAAAACAAATGTAATAATCAATAGGCCTCAATACTATCTAAAAGATTTTGAAAATATGATTCCGCTCCGAGCAGAAAACAATAATAATTATATCAGAAGCAATTTGCAAAAAGCTTACGATGCATTTCATCAGGAAGATTATGAAACCGCCGTTTTACTTTTTAGAATGCTGCTGAGCGACTACAATAAACCTGAAGAGCTCAATTTATATGCTGCAGTTTCTTATTTTTTTGCAGGCGATTATGAAAATGCCGTAACATTTATGAACTATTATAGTGAAAAACCTTATGGTTATGACAGAGTAATGGGAAATGCATTTATAGATTTATGTTGTGATAAAATGAAATTTAATTTGGGCAATTGCTAGAAGTAAACAGGTCTTCGGTATGTGCGTGACTCATGCCAAGTTTGCTCATACCCCTCTAATAAATTATCAGACTGCGAAGTTTTAGTTTACATCCTAGCGACTAGAGGAGTAGAATTTGAGTTTGTTTCTTTTCAATGGGATAGGAACTAGGCGCAGGCGGCGGAAAATAATAATTATAGGATACACAAATACGCCACGAACAAATCTTTGCTGCATGCCTTCCTTGCTTTAAACTTTAATAAAACTATACGCCGCCGGTTAAAATTAGGCGGAGGCGAAGATTGTTGTGAAGGCCAACGTAGGAGAATAGACTAACATTTTCAAATTTAATTAAATGTTTTATTGGAATAACAAGATAGAAACTCCGGTTATTGTACTTCAATTAAATATACATCAGAATTATTCCTTTTAATATTTCTGACAATAAATCCCCCCGGTTCCGGAATATCTTCAATTAAGGCAAACTGTTTACAATCTTTTGGAAGCCCATTAAAAATAAGTGTAAAGCCTGTTTTCTCTACTTTCTCTAAAGGTGTCCATGCGGGATAAAGCGTTATGTTATCAACATGGACTAATGTGCTTCTGTGGGTAGAGTTGTGCGCACAAAGAAAAGTTGATTTCCAAATTCTGATTCTGGTACTTCCAATATATTTACAATGAACGGTGACTTGTTTTTCTTCATCAATGTTAGTTAGTTCCTTGTATAGTTTTACTGTTTCAATATTTTTTTCAAAAGTTTCTAATTCCTTTGTACTAATTGAAAACGACCCTGGTAATTTTTTATAACCATAAACAACTTCACGTGGTCGCTGCCCAGGAGATTGGGCATTCCCCGTTATGTATGGTTTGTAAAATAATTTTTCAGGCTGTGTTACAGTAAGAAATTGCACTAACAATTGTCGATAATATACCCATGAAACATAAGGGTAGACTGTCCTTCTCCATTCGCCATATTTTATCCAATCCATAATTAATTGTTTAAATTTATTAATGAAGTAGTTGTTTCTTTTTCTTTGATTTTATACTTTTTTACAAAGCCAACGGGCGCAAGAACGATCAACTTAAAACCAGAGAAACTTTGAACAAATGGAGCGGTAGTTTTAGAAACAAATTGCGTGTATGTTTTGTCCACAATATTGTGTTCATCTATACAAATATGTTCCACCGGGAAGAAATAATTAGTAAGCACGAAGGATTGAATGTTCGCATACTCAATTTTTAGAACTAAAGGGATTGTAAAATCATTTGCTTTTCTAAAGTTTAATGATTGAAAAATTTCAATTACTGATTCTGCTAATTCGCAGGTAATAACTTTTTCTGCAACATTTGTTTTTAGTTGTAATTCACAAGTGTTGATGAAAGGAAATGATAAATGTTTCATGGTGTAAAAATTTTAATAATTAAAAAATTTACATCTCAAGTTAAATTGAAGTCGTATGGGATTATCGTTTTATTTGACCCGTACAGTCCGCATTATTTTACCACCGTTGTGTCGTTCACTCGGTTGGTATCATCTTTTTGATGAACTCGAAATGCTATTGAACGTAATATAAATATTTTATTTCAAAACAAATTATATACTTGAAAATTTGACTCATTTCTTTTCAATGTAATTCTTAATTAAAATGTTTGACAGTGGAAAGAGTAATATGACTAAGCCTGCAATAATTGCACAGATAATTACAAATCTTTTAAATGATTTAGGAGAAGTGCAAATTTTGAACAATAGGAGATATACAAGTGCAGGAAGAAATACACATACAATGACGGATGTTATCTTGTAATCATAATGAATAAGATGACCGATTTTATTCAGAAGAATTACAGCTTCGTCAAACCATGCATTCCATGTGTGAACTGCAAACATGTAGATAAAAATTGGCAAAGAGATTACATTTAAAAACGGTGTAGTTTTTTTGCTTATCAAGTAGACCCACGTAGCAGGAATAAGCCCGAACCATATAAGAATATTCCAAAACTGATAGGATAATGTAGTAACACGAGATAAGCCGTATAGACTAGCAGCCGTGAGGTTGAAAAGGTAATAGATAAAATTGTGATTATCAATTATTGCTTGTTTCATAATACATATATCATTTTCAACTTAAAAATCACTCTAAAAATGTCATTACTCTTGTATTGCAACTCAAAAAAATAATTGTTGAAAAGATTAAAGTTTTTAAATGCGTTGGGATGGTTTCCTAAATCCGTCCTGTAAAAGATCCCTTTCAAGTTCCTGTACGATCCATTACAAGCTTGTAAAGAAATTTATCAGCATGGTCGGGTATCTACTTTTACAATATGATAAAAGAGACCAATCAAAGGGCAATTGCAAAAACCCTTTCATTCAAAAAAGAAAATGGCATTTGGTACGCAAACATACCTGAATTTTTAGAACAGGGTTTGGGAAACAAGGACAATTTGATGATGGTTGATGGCGCAGATACTTTTCTTGATTTTCTCTCCAATGTGGGTTACCACATTTCTTTAAAAATTTGTACAGATCCATTTGAAGGGCAGGAAGCCGTTTTATTAAAAGAGACAATCGGATTAAACGCAGCGTTACTTGATCTTGTTGGTCATGCACCAGTTTCATATGATGCCTATTACAACGTATCAGCGTTTAGGGGAAAGCCACATCAACATCGATTATGGTTGTGCCCGGTAACAGAATATGTATTTGGAGGCAGTTATCCAGCTCGCATTTATATCAGTTCAATAACTTAAAAATTGTTGTAAAAAACCACAATTAAATCACATTCATTAATCATAAAAAAATAAAAAACATGAAACAACAAAAAACGATCTACCAGTTAATAGTTGACAAAAGCGGATCTATGTGTGACTGTATCGATAATACCATCTCAGGTTTTAATGATCAGGTCGCCAAGATAAAAAGCATGGAAAGAGAATTTCCTTACCAACGTTTTACCATGGGGCTTACAACATTCAACAATGAAGTGGTTCACCAAATTTCACAGGCGGCTCCTTCTTCCATCAAGCCATTAACACATCAAACATATCACCCTGACGGCAGCACTGCCCTTCTTGATGCGATTGGTATTACCGTTACCAAGCTTGAAGGAGAGATTCATACAAACAGTACAATAGAAGCTGCAACAGTTGTTGTAGTAATACTGACAGATGGATATGAAAATGCATCCAAAATGTTTAGCTTAGCAGATATTCGGGCAATGATATCAAGGCTGGAGGAAACAGGTAAATGGACATTTAGTTTTATAGGAGCTACGTTAGATGCAATGGACGTTGCAGAAAAGATGTCTATTAAAAGGAATAACAGCTATAGTTTCGACAAAAGCCAAATGAATTCAGAGGTCTGGGATAAACTATCAAATTCTATGGATATGTATGTAAATAAAAAAATATCCGGTAAAAATCTGGGTAATCTATTTGAAGAATAATATGATAGTACATTTAATAAAATCACCTGAAGTTTCGCTTGAACTTTTTACACAGGTTGTCAATTTATTACAGACCATCAACGGACCACTCAAGTTTAAATATGAGGCGGATTCCGTTGTTGATCTGGATAGAGATGACCTCTCTTTGAAACAAACGACTGACCGTGCAGCGTTTGAATTAATGGAGATGAAAAATAAAAATATTTCCTATTGCATGGAGGAGCGGGTGTTCCCCATGAAGAGACTTACTGCATCATGGAAAACTCTTTTTAAAATATGTTCCACTTACAGAAGAACCAGAGAGATACAGGCAAGTGAATTTGTAATACTTCTGACTGATATTCCAAATCAACAAAATTGGTTTGCGACCTTGGATGAGCACATGCCCTACAATGGCTTTATTCATACAGCAGACTGGGATCATTACATTGACTGCTCTGCAGCATTCCCCATAGCTTATGAAGTGATAGCATTGGTTTTACAAAAGCATATGTTCAATGGGATGATATCCCTTCGTAAAACGGTACATACAACCCCGGTTGGTTGTGTAAATGATATGTGCATGCAAAAGACAGAGGTGATATTAAAATTAAGAACTGCTGATATTTGTCACCAATGCATGCTGCAGTTAAAAGATAAAATACCTACTGAAGTTATACATCATGTACTTGCATTAATGGAGTCGCTAAGAACGAAGATGCGGTATGCACAGAATTACATGCAGAATGCTCCACCAAGTAATATGGCCATTGAGCATAACAACCGACTTTTTTTAACAGCATTCAGTAATATAGAGATCAAGTTAAGACCCCTGGAAAAAGCTTTGTATCTCTTATTCCTGCGATACCCTGCAGGAATTTATCTGACCAGCCTCTGCGATCACCGACAGGAATTGTATGATATCTATGCAAGTATTTCCAACACAGGAACGCAGCAGGATATCAAAACCAGAATTGATGATATGACCAATGCACTGAACAATTCAGTGAATGAAAAAATATCCCGTATCAAAAGGGTATTTGAAGAATCAATAGGCCGTGAACTTGCAAAACAATATTATATTAAAGGTGAAGCAGGAGAAGTTAAAAAGATTCATCTCGATAGAGCATTATTACAGTGAGGAATGGGATATATTCCCCGGAATTAAAGATTTTGGAAGCCCCTTAAAATTTAATAAATACACTACAAAAGCAAAATTTATTATCCTAAAAAGAATTAAAAGTAAATAGTGTAATAAAATTAGTAGGGATGGCTTTAATTTTAATTCTCTGCTCTGTGATAATATTTAAATTCCTGTGAATAATTGCAAAGTGAAGTATGGATTTGTTTATTAAAAGCTTTTATAAAAAAATATGCAGGATAAAAAATTTGATATAGTTATGCATATTAAAATCTCTAATGACAAAAAAATAATTCTGTTCAAAACGCAAAAGATTCAGTCAGAAACAGGGTCATTCCAGGAGATGTTTACCCAAGAACTTAAAAAAATGGATAGGACATTACTTGATTTCAAATTGAAACGTAAATACAATAAGTCACTCATTAAGGAAAAACAATTTGGTCTTTATCTTTCAAAAAATGCGAATATAATTGATGTAAATAAAGAAAGAAAAGAATGGTATAATAGCCTTTCATTTTCTCTATAATTGCTAGCACAGTTCAGGGTTTTTCTATGAATTTCTGGCGCCCATTATTGTGTTTTTTTTTGGAATCTTTTGTAATTTTTTATTTGCTTTTTTATATTCTGTTTTTGCAATTTTAATGAAGGTGCTCAGTTACACCCAATACAGACAAAAAGATGTTTTTTACTGATATTAACCGCACTACTGGAACCCTTTATATTTCAACTATTTGTTGTTTGGGCTGCACTAAAAGGCAACATCGATTATCTAAGAAAGAAAAACACCTCGGGAGAAATGACCCGCCAGGGTTTATGAGCTGCTAAATAGAAACTTTGTATTTAAAGTTTTCAAGGTTTTTTAAGAGAGCATTTATGGATGATGTTTGCAAAAGGAAGTAAACGAATAGCCGGTAAGGAAAATGAAAGTTGAAATTTGTTGTGGACGGAAAAAACATTGCAGTTTGTGGGTATGATGGCTTAATTGTTTTTTATTGGGAAGTTAAGAATGGCATATAAAATAAAACTACACGCTAGTTAAAAACCAGGGGGCGGCTAAGGCCTTGTGAAGACTAACAAAGGTGGCAGATATTAATTACGGGGCGTCACAGATACGCTACGAACGAAGTTTTCTTGCATATTTGCAAAGATCTCTGCTTGGATAGGTGAAGTAAAGGATCTTATTTCTCTTATTTAAAAAGTGTAGGTTGGGAAACTTGGCTAACTTTTAAAATATATTGATTTAACCTGCCTTTTTTTACTTTTTGAATTTCTGCCATTTTATGTAAAATCGTTGTTAGCTTTTTAGTTGTCAAATCTAGTCCCGCCTTGTTAAGAATTTCTTTTGCTGAAAGAGGACTTCCATTAAAAACTCTTAATATTCTATCATTCAGGTTGTCAATAGAAACCAATGGTTCTTGAACTAAAAATGTTGAAGTTGATTGTTCAGAATAAACCTCATTAGAGATTTCAATACCATTATAATCAACAGCAATAGCGCCCTTTTGAATCAAAAGAATATTTGCGTTTTTTTCACTTAACTCAGGCATCCTTACGAATATCTTCCTTCCTTTTCTAAGACCGTCAATTACTCCTGACCAAGTCCCGCCTTTTTCGCTTGATTCGGCAACGAAAATTTCGTCGGCAAGACCATAAATGATTGGATTACGAGCCATGGCTAGACCTGCTGACCACACAGCTTTTGGATGGAACGTGCTTAAAACCAAAACGTCACCATCTACAATTTGCTTGTAGTAAGTTTTAAAACCTGAATTAAATGTTGTAATTCCTTGTGGAAGTACGATTATACTCTGACCTTTATATTTTATTGCGGAATCCAATGCTTGCTTATCTACACCCTTTGCAAATCCACTTACTACTACCTTGAAGCCTTTACAGGCAAGTTTAGCGATATTATCCGTAAACTCTAGAGACTTTCCATCTGCTGCTCTGGAACCTACAATTGCAACTGATTTTTCATGAAGTATTTGTTTGTTTCCTTTTACATACAATAGCGCTGGTGAATGCGCTGCTTTAAGATTTTGTTTTAGCGTCTTCGAATATTCAGCAGACGTTATTGGAATAAGTTCATAACCTTGACTAAACAAGTTCTCAGCAAAAAAAGCATTGTTAGGTAGTTCGGATTTTGCTCTATATAAATCTGAAATTTCTTTCTGATCCAGTTGATATCTACTACCCCAAACAGTCTCAGGCAAGTTAAAAAAATCTTCTATTGTTATTTTTTCGTCATGAAAGAATTTTACAATTAGACTATTAATCTTGCCGTAACCCCACTTGGGTAAATGGGCTAGTGCGATCCAATATGTTGCTTCGTTTTTCATCTATTTGTTCTTGTTTTGGTTACACAAAGTGCTTTAATTGTATTTACTTCTCCATCATATCTTAACTTCCTAGCTATTACATTTAGTGTGTCACCTGACCTAAATAAATCATCAAATAGCAAAATGTTTTTCCCTTTGTATTTTTTATCCTTTATGGATATTGCTCTGTCTAATACAATATTTCTTGCTTCTTTCTCTGAAAGAGATTTAATTTGTTCAGTAGGTAATTTCTTGACGACCCCAAAATCAACAGGAATTTTGGTTAATTCACTAATTCTTGAAGCAAGTTCATATACCGGCTGAAAAGGTCTTTTTAGATTTGAAGGTGGAGAAGGAATTATGACATCAATAGCTGGATAATATTGATTTAAAACAGTTGCGCATCTTTGAGCTATCGGTTCTATTGAACTTTTATTAAAAGTGTATTTAAGTTGATACATATGCTCCCCTAATTCAGTACGAAGTGTATCATAACTACCGTCTATTTTTAATGTGCTTTTAATTGTATGTACTTCAATAGCATAACCGTCATAGTATTTGCCTGCAATAGGGATAGTTGATTGAATTAATTGAGTTTGATTAGCTAAAGACTTTAAAGTAATTTTTTCAGAAAATAGGTTTTCGCAAGAAAATTCATAATCTTTAAAAAATAAAATATCATTTTCAATAAACTTATTATTAATTGAATCATTATTAATTGCATCCAATTTTAAAGAATCTACATATTCAATAACATCAAAAGGCAAAGTTTTATATAAGTCTAATTCTTGCAAATCAGAAAGTCTAAGTAATTTAAATTCATCATAATGTCCATAATGAGTACTTTCAATATATGGCATTTGTAATAGATAATTCAAGCCTTTTTGAATTAAGTATTGGGGATGTAATGCTTTTAAAACTTTTAATTTTGAATCAACTAAAAATGTAATTCTCTCCATCGAATATCCATCATAACCTTCTACTTGAATTGTGTTTTTTCTATTTAGTGAAATATCTATAATCTCAATATTAGTAAAATCACTTGTAAAACAATTTCTATCTATTTCTTTTAGATCAGCTGAATCAATACTTATTAAAAATGAAATAACTTCAAATTTTAAATTATCAGAAATTCTGTCAATTGCAATAATGTATGATGACTCTCTCGATAATTTCAAATTAATTTCTAAATCATTTTCAATTCTTGCTGCCGATAGATTAACATTGAAATATATAACTTCATCCTTAATTATAATTTCATTAATGCTTTTTGATAGAGCTATGAAAGGGTGATTAAAATTTATTGAATCTTTGATAATTCCATTATTAAAAATGGGGTTGTTAAATTTAAGAATAATTGAGTACTCAATGTCTATTGAGTACAAGAATAAGTCCTCTTTTATTTCATTATATATTAAAAAAGAGTTGTCACAAATGTTCTCGAAAATTATATTCTGACTTTCTTTATCAATAATCAGAAGTTTTGCTTTGAAACCGTTGTCTTTAAAAATAGTGAAGTAAATATTGTCTCGGTAATATGATTCTTGTCTCCTATATTCATCTTTGAATTTAGCAGTTATAATTATCTCATTATACAATTCTGAGATTCTATGTGAACAAGTCCTTTGTCTCATTATACTAAATCTCCTCCTACAGTTCTTGCTATAACAATTGGAGCAATTTTTATAGCACCTAAATTAGTGAATAATTTTCCCAGTTCTTTGATTGTTGCGCCACTATCAAATATATCATCGACGATTAGAATGCTCTTGCCGACTAAAACACTAGGATTGTTAAATGAAAATGCTCCGCTAATATTGTCAGATTTTAAATATCCATTTTCAAATATCTTTTGCTCCTTTGTTAGTCTAGTTTTTATAAGGTCATGTGAAATTGGAAACTTTAGAACTTGTGAAAGTTTTGTTGCAAAGTTTTTTACAAGGTCGCCTGAAGATGTTGGTGGAACATAAGTAATGTAGTCAAATTTTTCTTGACCGAATTTCTTACGGAAAGCCTTTAAACATAATTTGAGCAAAAAGTCTGGAAAATCTTCTTTTGTTTCATATTTGCTTCTATGTAATGCAGCACCCACATTTGAAACACCATAATAACTTGCAGCTACACCATTAGCGATATTTGAACCTTTAGTCTCAACTTGTAGTATTGGGAAGTAATCTTCTCTAAATGTTTGAAGTTTTTCCAACCATTCTTCATTTGCTTTTAATGTGAGTTTAGTTAAACCCGTATTGTCACAATTGTTAAAAGTATGAGTAGTAGAATCCCCTAAAAAATCGCATAAAAACTTCATTCTAGATTGAGAAGTTTCAACATATTCAATCATTTTATCTAAATCTAATTTTTTTGAATTTCTTAATTCTTCGAACGGTTCAGTATTTAGTGCCTGAGCCCCAGGTTTTAATTCATACTTATTCCTAGCATTTTTTAAAATTATTCCTTGTTCTACTAAATCTGCAATAATTACTTTAGTTGGAGTTTGCTTTAGATTACACTTTCTCATCAAATCTCGTTCTCCAAGCATTTGTTGACCTAATTGGTAAATTGCTTTTTCATATTTCTTTATTGAAGGTCTTCCTCCTTCAATAAAAGCTTCAGGAAGTTTTTTGTCATCGGGATTATAGAATAGAATGATATTGGAAGGTTTCCCATCTCTACCTGCTCTACCGATTTCTTGGTAATAGTGAATTGGGCTTTGTGGAATTTGAGTATGAATAATGAACCGAATGTCGGGTTTGTCAATACCCATCCCTAGAGCATTGGTGGAAATTACACATTTCCATTTGTTGCTCATTAACCCATTTTCAATTGCAATTCTTGAATCTGAGTCTAACCCAGCGTTATAACCAATAGCAGAAAGTTTGAGGTATTCAAACCATTTCGAATATATTTCAGTGTCTACTCTTGTTCCAGTATATAGTATTCCTGGCCCTTCTAATTTGTCTAAATTCTGGCCAAGCCAAATTAGCTTTTCATCTTCTGTTGTAACTTTCACAACATATAAATTAAAATTTTCTCGAAGTAAATTACCTCTTAAAACAGAAATATTTCCACCAATTTGAGAAGCAATATCAGTTTCTACTTTTTTGGTGGCTGTGGCAGTTGTTGCTAAAACAGGAAGTCCGGTTGGAAGTAATTTTACAAGGTTTATTATTCTTCTAAAAGCAGGTCTAAAGTCATGCCCCCAAACAGAAATACAATGAGCTTCGTCAATAACTACCATTGATAAATTCATCTGTCTAGTTGCATCTATCCATTCGCTATTTCCTTGCCTTTCAGGCGCTATGTATAATATTTTAACCTTACCATTTTTTGCGTCTGTAATTATTTGTGTGTTTTCTTCTGGTGTCTGCTCACTGTTTATACATTTTGCGGCAATTCCTAAACTATTTAATTTTTTTACTTGGTCTCTCATTAATGCAATAAGAGGCGAAAAAATTACAGTTGTGCCCTTAAACACCGTTGCGGGATATTGAAAGCACAATGATTTACCAAAACCCGTTTTCTCAATTAGTAAGACTCTTTCTCCTTTTAAAATTCGATCAATTGTATCCCATTGATGGTCATAAAATTGAGGTAGCCCAAATGTTTGTTTTAGTTTATTTTCCTGTTCGACCCTTGAAAGCATAGTATCGTTTGTGTTTAATCCCTAACCTTAAAATTTTATTCTATGATATTTGGCAAATCTTTGTCGATGAAGGTTGTAATATCTTCCTGGGTTGGGTTTTCCATTTTGGAAAGCCTTAATGACTGTCGTTTTGTTGCATCTTCAAATAAGTTGCGAATAGCCCTTGCATTTGAAGTGAAAGCACCACCGTCATAATTTGTATCTATTAGATGTTCAATTTTGTAATTAGCACCGCTTGATAATACATTATGATAATCTTTCACCATCTTAAGGAAAATTTTAAGTAACTCTTCTTTTGAATAATCTTCAAAATGTAAGAATTTAGAAAATCTTGATTTAAGTCCCGGATTAGAAATTAACAGTTCGTCCATCTCTTTTGGATATCCAGCGATAATCACGACTAATTTCTCTCTGTTATCTTCCATTAATTTTAAGAGTGTTTCTACAGCCTCTTTCCCAAAGTCATTACCTGTTCTAAATAAGGAATACGCTTCGTCAATAAAAAGAATACCTCCTAAAGCTTTTTCAAATACTTTTTGTGTTTTAGGTGCTGTATGCCCGACATATTCACCAACTAAATCTTGCCTGCTAGCTTCTACTACTTTGTTTTGAGAAAGTATTCCAATATCAAAATATATTTGACCTAACAGTCGTGCTACCGTGGTTTTCCCGGTACCTGGATTTCCCGTAAATACCATATGAAGTGTTGTGGGAGTGACCGGTAAGCCTAACTCTAATCTTTTTAAACGAAAATTAGCTAATGCCTTAAGTTCTTCTATTTCCAGTTTAATTTTCTCCAAACCAATCAAATTTTCTAAAGTAGCCAATTCCTCTGAAGGTTGATCATCCACGTTTTCAACTTTTGGTATTATAGGCTTTTTTTTATTTTCAATTTTCATTTTGCTTTGTAGATAATAAGCTTCAAGTTCTGATTTTCCCTGAATGCTAATATTAGATTTAAGAATATCAAAAAAGAAAACTGTCTCTAAAAAGATATCTTCATATCTAGGTACCAATTCATAAAAAGAATCGATTAATTCAAATTCTTTTTTCGTTTCAGTTTTTATAGTTTTTCGCCTAGAATAATTAATGTCAAATAAAGGAGTAACTGCAACTCCAATACCTCTTGTTTTTTTTATTCTAAACATGTCAAATCCAAAATCTACACTTATAGTAAATCCTTTAAAATATCTCTCGACTGTGCTTCTAATATTAAACTGGTTGTTGATAAATTGAACGTGCTTGTATAATGCATAATACTGATTATTCGAGTCTATCTTCGAAGTTATATAGACAAAAACCAATTTAGATGGGTTACTATCCTCAAAATCTAAAGCTGCTTCTATAGAATCAAAGTCTTTCCTAATAAAAGTTTCTTCTTCAGACTTGTATGCTACAATAAATAAAATTTTATCAATTTTCTCAAATGTGTGTTCAATAATAGCTGGAATATTTCTGTACTCGATTAGTAATTTTGGCATTTGGCAAGTTAAATTTTAGAGTTATCGTATTGAATTGTAGAAGAATGAACACTAATATACATTATTGGTTTAAACAATAATTTTAAAAAGCCTATTAATAAATATTAAAGTATTTATAAACGGAAAAAGAGCGATTTCTTTCACTAGCAAAGATGCGGGCCGAAGCGGAAATGCAGCGAGGCTTAACTTCTGAGCAACGTCTGTGCCTTTACCGTAAGAGGCGTATATAAATTTTAGCGGGCCGAAAAACAACGTTCCCTTTAGGAGACAATGCTGCGAGGTAAAGACAAAGCGAGCTGGATTTTTAGTGGAAAAGATGAAAAAATAAAGATGTTCATTTCTCATCCCCTCCATACTCCACAGCTTTTCTTTTGATTTTATTAATAATAAATATATCTTTACAAAAGCATTACGAGTGCCTTTAAAAAGGCCGCCAACCGAGCAACCGAGCCACGGTGGAAAAACAATGCGGACATACAAGTCAAAATAAACGGGACAAACATTTCCCCTTTTTTTAGTATTCCGACAG
>JAYTCO010000101.1:0-2238 GCA_043736415.1 Ferruginibacter sp.
AACCATTTGCATGGTTTTTATTATAAACCGGTTGCTGTACATGGCAAGTCTTATAGTATTATCAATTGAAAAAACAACAAGCGTAGTAAGAAGAATTGCGGTAATTAAAAAAATTAAACCCACCGTTTTTACAAACTTACTCACTTTTGTAACTGTTTCTGTGGGAAATTGAAATTCGGAAATCACTCCCGGGTAAGCGGTCTGTAAATCTGTAGCCAGCATATTTAAACTATCCTGTTCTACATGGTCAGCCTTCACATAAAAATCAATGCTTTCAGGCAAAGGATTGTTGCTTAAAAACTGTTTCCAGGTGCTGTCATTTTCCTGATTCCACTTTTGCATAGCCTTCTCCTTTGTAACATATTCAACCCTGTTTGCATACGGTAATGCCGATATATATTGGGTAAGACTGTCAATTTTCTTTTTCGATGCATCTCTGTTTAAATAAGTATGTACCTGTATACTCTCTTTAAAATAATCTCCTGTTTTGCGCAGATTTAGGAAAAACCAACCAACAATTCCAAATAAAAACAACACAAGCGATACTCCTATAATTGCGCCTACATAACTCGATTTTCCTTTTTTGCTTGATCCTTTACCTAATTGCGCCATGTTATAAATATTTAGTTAGAGATTTATTAGGGTTGCCGACAAAAATAAAGGATTTTGTATTGTTTAGTTTATTTTTGAATGCAGTCAGTAATTTGATGATCAAATATATTTTATGCTGCCCACAAACGCTGCATATTAATTTGTTAAAAAAGTTTTTTGAAGAATTTGGGCGTGCCCATCCCGCAGTTTAAAATAAATAATGATTTATCAAATAATTTATGAATTAAACATGTGGGCGGGAGTGGTCGGGCTATACGCTACAATCTTTTTTGTTCAAATGCAACAAAAAAGTATTTCCGCTGCTATCCCTCACGCACTCACGTAACACAAACACTTTTATAGTTTGAAGTCTAAAATGCTGAATTAAAAAATCTGTGAAAATCAAACTAATCTGTGAGCTTAGCACTTACAACTTAAAACCTACTATTTAAAACTTATAACCTAAAACTTACTACTTACTACTCAATACAAATGGAATACAACTTCAGAGAAATAGAAAAAAAATGGCAACAGAATTGGAAAGACAGCAACGCTTATAAAGTAAGCAATCCCGATAGCTATCGGGACCCCAAACCATCTTTTTATGTATTGGATATGTTTCCATACCCAAGCGGTGCAGGTTTGCATGTAGGTCATCCGTTAGGCTACATTGCCAGCGATATTTTTAGCCGGTACAAAAGGCTGAAAGGCTTTAATGTACTGCATCCTATGGGGTTCGACAGTTTTGGGCTTCCTGCCGAGCAGTATGCTTTGGAAACGGGGCAACATCCCGCAGTTACTACAGAAAAAAATATAGAAACCTTTAAAGCCCAGCTAAATAAGATTGGTTTCTGTTACGATTGGAGCAGAGAAATCCGCACAAGCGACGCATCTTATTACAAATGGACACAAAAGATATTTCTGGATTTATTTAATTCCTATTTCTGCAATACACAAAAAAAGGCCAGACCAATTGCTGAACTCATGGAAAAATATTCAACTAAAGGAAACAGCAATTTTTCTGCAACAGATTGGAATGGTTATCCTCAAAAAAACCAACAGGATATTTTAATGAAACACCGGCTTGCATTTTCCTCTTTTGGAGAAGTAAATTGGTGCGAAGGTTTGGGAACTGTTTTGGCTAATGATGAAGTTATAAACGGCGTAAGTGAAAGAGGCGGACACCCGGTTATAAAAAAGAAAATGCGCCAGTGGTATTTGCGCATTACTGCTTATGCAGACCGTTTATTGCAAGGGTTAGAAACCGTGCAGTTTAGCGATGCCATGAAAGACATGCAGCGCAACTGGATTGGTAAAAGTGAAGGAGCCGAAATCCTCTTCCCCGTACCTTCTCCACAAGTGGAGACGGGTGACGAGGAGATCGAAAAGAAGATTGGCTTGAAGGGAGCGGCGCTTGTTCCCAAATACTCAATTTCATCCCCAATGCATTATGAGTTAGCAAAGCAAAATAGAAAAAATCATACTGAAGCAGAATATGCACTTTGGCAAGAATTGCGAGGGAATAAATTAGACGTTAAGTTCAGAAGACAACATGCTATTGATGCTTTTATAGTAGACTTTGTAAGTTTACAAGGTGCTTTAATTGTTGAGGTTGACGGCGGCTATCATAAAGATGCTGAACAAAAA
>JAYTCO010000102.1:0-2234 GCA_043736415.1 Ferruginibacter sp.
TCAGGAAAATGGATGGTGGAATGCCATGGATTAAGTTCTATACAACCAAGATTATTAAGGTATGCAAGTGTTGCTTTATCGTTGCAGATAATGTAGTCAATTTCTTTTTTTGAAGACTCAGAATACACCGCAAAAGATTTAATAAAATCAGGTGCATTTTCACCAGCATCTTTATGAAAAAATCCTGCATCGTTTATACCGTTTGGGTTTCGTTTTAAAGACTCCGGACGATCTCTTAAATAAGGTAAAATATACGAAGCAATAGACTGGTAATATTCTGCAACCATCTTCTTGGTAACTTTATCTTTTGGAAAATAAATTTTGGCAGGATGTGTAATTTCTACAGAAACTTTCCCGGTTTTTATTAAAAAGTTTTCATCGTTTTTTGATGTTGATTTTTTTAAAGAAGAATTTATTGGTTTATTTTTCGTGTCGTTTTTCTTTATTGGTTTTTGCGCTTCCATATCTGTTTGTTTTACATTTTTATCATTTCTGATTCTTAAGAAAACGGGATGCCGCAATTTTTCATCTTTGGTCCATTCCGTAAATTTTACTTCGCAAACAATTTTAGGTTTTACCCAGGTAACTTTATTGTTGGTAATTACTTTTTCTGTAAAAGGAGAATCGGTTTGCACAAGGGGCTGCAATAAATTAAAAATTGTTTTTAATTTTTCGTCATCATATCCTGTGCCTGCATGGCCTGCGTGCTCAAGCTTTTTATTTTTCATAATGCCTAACACAAGCGAGCCAAAATATCTTCTGCTGCCAGTTGGTGCAGTGTAGCCACAGATAATTACATCAGCCGAATGATGGTTTTTTATTTTGAGCCATTCATTGCTGCGCTTACCTGCATAATATTCGCTGTCAGCTTTTTTAGCCATTATCCCTTCCAAATTATTTTGAACAGCGGCATTAAAAAATGAAATTCCCTTTTCTTTAATATGATCAGAATATTTTATTCCCTCATTTTTTGGCAGCAAAGCTTTTAGCAATTCTTTTCTATCTGTTAAAGGTAAATGTGTAAGGTCTTTGCCATCGAGAGAAAGCAAATCGAACACATAATAACAAAGAGGGAATTCGGTATTATCCTCATAATGCTGAAGTTTTTGAAAATCTGGAAATCCTTTTTCATTCAGCACAACAATTTCACCATCTAAAACAGCATCGTGTTTTATACTTTTAAGTGCTGTGGTTATCACCGGATAATTTAGAGCAAAATCATTTCCGTTACGGGAGTAAAACTGAATTGCATTTGTAGATATATCTGCAATAGCACGATAGCCGTCCCACTTTATTTCATAGATCCAATCAGCGTTGTCAAATGCTTTATCAGTTTCCTTCGCCAACATGGGCGTTATGGGGTTATTTATTTTTTGTGGGTTTGCTTTTAAGCTGTAGCGGACTTTTTTTTTACCGGCTCTTTCACTTTTTCTGCAAGCGCTTTGTTAATGGGAGAAGTTTTTAGCGTTGCTTTTTCGCTGTCATACATTTCATCTGTAGCAAATTTATCATTGTGCTTTATAAGCAGCCAAGTATTGTCTTTATCACTGGTTTTATTTTTTATTTTTACAAGCGCAAACTCCCCTTTAAGTTTTTTACCTTTTAATACAAATTTTAGATTGCCGGCTTTTAATCCTGCTTTTAATAACTTTTCATTGTCTGCATTTTTATCATCTGTAAGCGCAGTATACGTTCCCTTATCCCAAATTTCAACAATACCTGCACCATAATTTCCTTCGGGTATTATTCCTTTAAAATCTTTGTAATCGTAAGGGTGGTCTTCCACCATCATGGCAAGTCTTTTATCGGAATGGTTTAGGGATGGGCCTTTAGGCACTGCCCAGCTTTTTAAAACTCCATCCATCTCCAGCCTAAAATCGTAGTGTAAATGGCTTGCTTTGTGGCGTTGCACAACAAAAGATAATTGTTGATTACCTTTTTTTACTGCTGTATCAGGTTCCGGTGTAGCCGTAAATTTTCTTTTGCTTTTGTATTTTGTAAGACTCATAATTAAGAGGCTTTTTTGCGTTTGGTTTCAATGCTTGCTTTTAACTGTTCCATCAAATCTTTTGCTTTGCTGTGCACCACTTTTAAAACCGGCGCTGCTGTAGTTTTGCCTTTTGCTTTTGCATTAATTACTTTCATTAACGATGCAGTGTAACTGTCTTTATATCCGGTAATATCAAATGTACCAGATAGCTGGTCAACCAAAGCAATTGCCATTTTTAACTCTG
>JAYTCO010000103.1:0-5284 GCA_043736415.1 Ferruginibacter sp.
TTTAAAAACTGTATAAGCCCAAAAGAAAAAAATACCACATGCCATGTATGGAATAATTCTATCTCTTTTTGTACGAAGAAAAACAGAATCTATAAAACCAAGGGCTTTTAATAATACTATACTTAGTAAGGGATAAAAGATTAAGTTGTAGCCACTAATTAAAATTGTGTAAAGCTTTGCCTTTGCTGAAAACCCTGAAAAGTACGATGGATGTATATATACAAGAAATGCAATCGCATACAGCGGTACAAAAATTGGATGAAAAATATATGAAAAGAAATTAGCTGGCCATTTTAATAAAGGATGAACATATTTTTTTTCGGGTAAAATTTCTTCAGGTAAAATAGCTTCCATTTTATAAAATTTTTCTCAACCTTGCAACCGGAATATTTAATTGCTCCCTGTATTTTGCTACAGTTCTGCGTGCTATATTATAACCTTTTTCCTGCAGCATATCAGTAAGCTTTTCATCGCTGTAAGGATGTTTTTTACTTTCTTCCCCTATTAAATCTGTAAGAATTTTTTTAACTTCTCTGGTACTTACTTCTTCACCACTGTCTGTTTGTAAACTTTCGCTAAAAAAGAATTTTAGCCTGTAAGTTCCAAATTCTGTTTGTACAAATTTGCTGTTGGCAACCCTACTTACTGTAGATATATCAAGATTTGTTCGCTCTGCAATATCTTTCAAAATCATTGGGCGGAGTTCCGTTTCATCTCCCGTTAAAAAAAACTCATGCTGGTAATTCAAAATGGCTTCCATTGTGTTCAACAAAGTATTTTGCCTTTGTTTTATAGCATCAATAAACCATTTTGCACTGTCTATTTTTTGTTTGATAAAAAGTACTGCTTCTTTTTGTCGTTTGTCTTTTTTAGTTCCTTTATCGTAATCCTTGAGCATATCTCTATAACCTTCGCTAATGCGGAGATCAGGAGCATTTTTACTGTTCAAACTAAGTTCCAGCTTACCCGCATTATTTGCAATAAAAAAATCGGGTATTACATAATTGGTGTTCTTTCCGGTATCTCCTGCTGTGCCACCCGGCTTAGGATTTAGTTTTACGATCTGGCTTATAATTTCTCTCAGTTGCTCATCGGTAAGTGTAAGCGCACGTTGTATTTTTTCGTAATGCTTTTTGGTAAATTCATCAAAATATTTCTCCAAAACCTTAATGGATATTTCAATTATTTTTCCCTGATCCTTTTTTCTTTGAAGTTGTAACAACAGGCATTCCTGCAAATTTCTGGCAGCTACACCCGGAGGGTCAAATTGTTGTATCTGCAACAACAACTGCTCAATTTCCACTTCATCCGTATCTACATTCTGTCTGAATGCAAGGTCATCAATAATCGCACTGGTTTCTCTTCTTAAATAACCATCATCATCCAAACTTCCAACAAGCTGTTCAGCAATTTTCATTTGCTTTTCGCTGAGTTTTAATAAACCAAGTTGCTGAAGCATAATCTCCATAAAACTTGTTTCAACCTTATGTGGTATTACTCTGTTGTCATCTTTTTCAGGATAATTTTCATCTCTCATTTTATAATCTCCTACATCATCATCTCCTTCATGTACATAATCACTTATATCTATATTTTCATACTCATCTTCTGTACCTTCTGTTTTATATTCCTCCTCACCCGGTTCTGTAAACTCATCTTTTTCAAATTCATCATCATGGCTGTCCTCATCTGCCTGCTCCAACGCTGGATTTTCTTCAATTTCTTCTTTTATGCGCTCGTCCAGTATTGCTGTAGGAACCTGCAACAGTTTCATTAATTGTATTTGCTGCGGCGAAAGTTTTTGTAATAACTTTTGTTGTAAACTCTGATGTAAAGCCATTAGTAAATATCTAAATAATTATTTTTTAAAAGAGAATTATCTTGTTGTATATTAAAACGAAACACTTGGTAACTCCGTAAATTTACATGCATTAAGCATCATAAAATGAAAAGCAAACTTATAACATTATTATTTTGTGCAGGTTTTGTAAGTGCATCGGCTTTCAGCCAGTCGTTATCTGCCCAATTAAAAGGTAAAATTCCTGTAAAAAAAAATTCAGATTCCACTCGCTTCACCAATAATTATGTTTCGCCATCTATGTTAATATCTCCCACCTTTTACCTTAGCAATCTTGCATTTTTTTGCAGGCAAGAAATAAAATTTGAAAAAGCTACAAAAATTCCTTTAAAATTTAGGTTAGGTTCTATTCAACAGGTTGACTATCTGGAAGGAAAAAACAACAAAAGACCTTAACTTTTTTTAAAATATCAATTCTTTCCATTAACAAAAACATTTTGTTAGTTGCTTGATTATGCGAATTTGTTTATTTAAATTACAAATAAACTTACACAGCATGTTTAAGTATATAAAATACCTAAACCCATTAATAATATACTCCCTGGCTTTTATCAGCTTTACCAACACAGGTATTTTATGCTGGCTGGTACTAATTTATTCATGGGCATTTATACCTTTGCTTGAGCTTTTTATAAAGCCCAGCTCACGCAATATGTCTGCCGCTGAAGAAGAGCTTTCTAAAAACGACAAAAAGTATGATTATATGTTGTACCTGATTGTATTTATACAAATTCCCACCCTGCTGTTTTTTCTTTATTCATTTGTTGGTTCACATCTTAATACATTGGATATTATTGGCCGTATAACAGCCATGGGAATGCTTTGTGGCACATTTGGCATTAATGTGGCGCACGAACTTGGCCACCGCAAAAATAAATTTGAGCAAACACTTGCAAAGATTTCTTTACTCAGCAGTTTATATATGCATTTTTTTATAGAACACAACAAAGGGCACCATAAAAATGTAGCAACTCCCAGCGACCCTAGCAGCGCCCGTTATAATGAATGGCTGTACAGTTTTTATTTTAGAACAATTATATTTTCTTATTTATCAGCCTGGCATATTGCAAATAATGAAATGAAGAAAAAAGGATTGAGTGTATTTAGTTTACAAAATGAAATGTTGCAGGCTCATATTTTTCAGGCAGCTTTTGTTGGGTTTGTTTATTTAATTTTTGGTGGATGGATTACCGTCTATTTTTTAGGCGCTGCATTTATGGGAATACTTTTATTGGAAACAGTAAATTATATTGAACATTATGGCCTGCAAAGAAAAATAACATCTGAAAATTCTTTTGAACGAACAATGCCTCAACACAGCTGGAACAGCAACCATGCAATTGGAAGAATTTTGTTATTTGAATTAAGCAGACACAGCGACCACCATTATCTTGCAAGCAGAAAATACCAGATTCTGCAAAATCATAACAATACTCCTCAATTGCCAACGGGTTATCCGGGTTCTATGCTTTTAGCATTGTTACCTCCGCTATGGTTCAGTATCATGAACAAAAAAATTGCAAATTATAATTCAAAATAAAAACAATCATATACATTTTAGATATCATTTTTCACATCAATTATATTTAAAATAAACCCTTGTGTTTTAGATTATAAAAAGTTTTGAGAAATTTATCAATCATTTAAAGATTTATTTCTTTTGGCATAATGTTTCCATACAATAATTAAACTTTTCATGTCAAAAAACACAATCACTTTACTATTAGCAATATTTGTTTTCTATAGCTGTAATAATAAAAAAGAAACACCACCCACTGTAAAAGAAATAAAAACAAAAATTGAAGTTGAAAAAAAAGTACTTATAAATTTTACCTCACTGATTTCAAAAGACAGTATAAAAAAATTAATTAAAAATACAGATTCCAACAATTTAAAAGTTATTGCCGCAATCAACCGGACTGATGTTAAATTTCTAAATAAATTTGATTCAATAATTATTCCTTCCGATTTTTCTCAACCAATTAAACAATATTTTCCTTTTCCGCTTGAGGCATCTTTTTTAAAAAATATAAAGAAAATTATTTTCTTTTCCTATCCTACCCAATCATTTGCAGCTTATGAAAATGGACTGTTGGTTTATACAGGTCCAACAAGCATGGGCCGCAAAGCTGATATGACTCCAACGGGGTTATTTTATACCAACTGGAAAGCAGAACAGACTACTAGCACCTTTAATGATGAATGGGATTTAAAATGGAATTTTAATATTGAAAATAAATTAGGCATAGGTTTTCATCAATATGAAATGCCGGGTTACCCTGCATCTCATTCCTGCCTTAGATTAAGTGAAAAAGATGCAAAATATTTATATGAATGGGCAGACCAGTGGACAATAAAAGGAACAGACAATATTTTGGCTCAAGGGACACCGGTTGTGGTTTTTGGCAGTTACCCTTTCGGAAATTCCAAACCATGGCTTTCTCTAGCTCAAAATAATAAGGCACTCGATATCTCAGAAACTGACCTAGAAAATACTGCTAAGCAATTTTTACCTGGTATTATGAAGAAGCAGGCACAAAGGGACAGTATAAAATAAAAAAATTATTGTATGAATTGTTCAATAATAATTTTTTCAGGTGATGTTTTTTCTTCCTAAAAATTTGGTGAACTTTTATAATTATTTATTTGTAGCAAATGTTTATATATTTTGTTGCGTTTAACTCTACAACATTGCATTCACTTCTTTATTAAAATCCTTAATTTTTTAATAGAAATATTCTTATAAAGAATATTAAAATAGTTTTGATTGTTTAATATTGGTGGGTATCGGTTAAGTTTTCCTTTGATCTATTTGTATAATTTCAATACTAAATAAATACTTTTTTCAATAAAGTACTTTAAGTAAAGTTATAAAGTAGAATATTTGCTGTAATAGGTTTAGGCAGAACAATCAATTTTGAGTTTTGCAAGACAGTTAAAGTTTTAGCGCAATTAATCATCATTGTCATTAACTATATTTGTCGTCCATAATAATTTGTTCATTAATGCCCATTTTCGATATAAAGCTTCCTGCATACATTGCGAAAGCATTAAACCTCCCAGTAAGCGATGCAAGAGGGCAGCAAATAAAGGTGCTAAAGAAATTATTGCGCAAAGCCAGGTTTACACAATTTGGTCAGTTATTTAAATTTGATGAAATTTTGCTAAGCCGGCATCCCGGTAAAAAATTTCAGCAAAATGTACCAACTTACGATTACACAAAAATTTATAATGAGTGGTGGTATAAAACTTTAGAAGGTATACCGGATGTATGCTGGCCAGGTGTTATAAAATTTTTTGCCTTAAGCAGCGGAACGAGTGATGCATCCAGCAAATATATTCCTATTACAAAAGAACTTATTCGCAGCAATACCATCACAGGTATAAAGCAGTTGGTTAGCATGGCTAAATATGATAAAGTTCCTG
>JAYTCO010000104.1:0-2226 GCA_043736415.1 Ferruginibacter sp.
TCGTTTAATGGATCAATTGGAGGCCGCTGGTATAGTAGGACCCAACCAGGGAAGTAAAGCACGGGAGGTGCAGGTAAAAACAGATATGGAACTGCAGGATATACTGGGCAGCTTTAATTAGATAAATTAAAATAATGATTTTGGTGTTTGGAATTTGTTTATGATTGTTCATTTATTGCTACAGGCATTTTACAGGCAGTTTCCCAAAGTATCTTGGAGGGATTATTTCTATAAAATATTTAGCTTATGAATTTTTTTAAATTCTTCTTTAGTAAAAGGCCTAGTATATTAGAAGAGGCAGTAACAGAGCTAAAACCTTTTGAAACAAATTCATTACAATCAAAGATTAGAGATGTTAATCCTTCAGCCAGTGAAACTTTATTAAAACTTGATTTCCCAAAATCAGTTACGCCTCCTTCTTATGAATCTCGACTTGATCTGCGTGATTATAAAAGTCCAACACTTGATCTCTTATTAACGCATGGTAGTGAAAAGATTATTCATGACCCGGTTGAGTTGGAGAGTAGAAAGAACCAGCTCATCTCAACACTTAAAAACTACGATATAACCTTACAACGAATAGCTGTTACGGTAGGACCCACAGTAACCTTGTATGAGATTGTTCCAGTTCCAGGAATCCGCATAAGTCGTATAAAAAAGCTGGAGAACGACATCGCATTGAGTCTTGCAGCATTAAGTATTCGACTTATTACACCCATGCCGGGGAAAGGAACTATTGGAATTGAAGTTTCAAATCTTAATAGGTCTTTAGTCTCTATTAAAAGTTTATTACAATCTGCAGAATTTCAAAACAACAATTTTCTCTTGCCGATCGCTCTTGGCAAAAAAATGGATAATGAGAATTATATCATTGATCTTACAACCATGCCACACCTTTTAATTGCAGGTGCAACTGGGCAAGGTAAATCAGTAGGGTTGAATGCTATCCTTGTCTCACTTCTTTATAAAAAACATCCATCTCAATTAAAGTTTGTTTTGATAGATGTAAAAAAAGTTGAATTTGGAATTTATAACAGAATTCAAAAGCATTTTTTAGCCAAGCTTTGTGGTGAGAAAGAAGCCGTCATAACTGATTCTAAAAAAGTAATCTATACGCTTAACGCTCTTTGTATTGAGATGGATAACCGGTACGATTTGCTGAAGGAGGCTCGTTGTAGAAATATAAGAGAGTACAATGAAAAGTTTGTTGCCCGCCAGTTGAATCCGGAAAAAGGTCACCAATTTTTGCCGTTTATTGTTATTATTATCGATGAGTTTGCTGATATGATTATGAATTCGGGGAAAGAAATTGAAATGTCGCTGATAAGACTTGCTCAATTGGCAAGTTCCGTGGGATTACATTTGATTATTGCAACAGAACGACCAACTGTAAATATTATTCATGGAAGCATAAAAGCAAGTTTTTCAGCTCGTATTGCATTTAAAGTTGTGAGTAAGGTAGATAGTAAAACTATTTTAGATGTTGACGGTGCAGAGCAATTAATTGGTAAAGGAGATATGCTTTTCAGCTATAATGGAGAAATCACCCGTTTGCAATGTGCTTTTGTTGACACACCCGAAGTAGATAAAATAACAGAATTCATTGGTGAACAAAGAGGTTACCCTGACGCGTTTTTGTTGCCGGAATATGTGGATGAAAAAGAGCTGGTGAGCAAGGATTTTGATGCGAAAAATAGGGATCCCTTGTTTGAAGATGCAGCCCGTTTAATTGTTGCCAGCCAGATGGGTAGTACCTCGTTACTTCAACGCAGAATGAAATTGGATTATAACAGGGTAGGCCGTTTAATGGACCAGTTGGAAGCAGCAGGGATTGTTGGCCCCAACCAGGGTAGTAAAGCAAGAGAGGTACAGGTGAAAACAGAGATGGAACTGGAGGATATACTGGGCAGCTTTAATTAGTTAGAACAAATGAATTTCGTGTCAAAACGTTAAACCAACAATCATTCTTAATGGCCAAATTTCAATGGCATATCTTTTGTCTATTATGCATTCAATATTATATGGCTACCTAAAAACCATTAACATTTTTAATTTAAACATTCTTCTTGTCACAGGGTCTTAACACCCTATTTAATATGAAAATAACATGATGAAAAAAATTTACATGCTGCTTGTTGCCATGTCGGTTTTAGCCGAAAATGCAATAGCTCAAAACGATCCGAAAGCCAAAAAAGTTCTTGACGATGTAAGTTCAAAACTTAAGAC
>JAYTCO010000105.1:0-12594 GCA_043736415.1 Ferruginibacter sp.
CAATCAAAACTTGTTTTGGCTAAAAACTCTTGTGTTGCTTGTGTTAATACAAGTGTATTGCATTGACAGTTGGCAATATCTCCAACTTTACAAACAAAAATTTCATTGCATTTTGGGCAGTATTTTTCTTCGTGTTTAGGCATTGGCTGTACGTAGTGCAGGCACTTGCTTTTGCGCCAAGGCAAAGCCACCAAATAATACAGCACAATAGAAGAAATCGCCCATTAAAGTACCTTTTACAAAAGGAATTCCCGCTGCATAACATTGCATAAGCCCACCAAAGTTTTGTGGGTATGTGCTACCGGGCCAGCAACCAAAATTACTTACAAGAAAAAATATAGTGGAAGATGCAAGTGCGCCGATTAAAACAGTTTTAGTATTTACTTTTCTCATAATAAAAAAGCCTGCTACAACAATTAAAATATATGCAGCATACTGCCAGTAAAACCCTTCAGCAAACCATGTAAATGTTGGGTAATATTTTGCGTAAATAACATTATTTATAAACAAATCGCTTACCCAAGTTGCAGCAAGCGGTATAAAAAGTGCCATCCATTTTTTACTAAAATGTGCAGCACCGAAAATACCTATTGCACCAAGCGGAGAGAAATTAAAAGTATGTGGTATAATCCGGCTAAAAGCTGCGAGAACGATGAAGGCAATTAAAATTCCATAACGCAGGTTCACTTTTTCTGTTGTCATATATTCTGTTTGTAAAATGTATTGCTGCAAATATAAAACAATACAGCAGTTGTTTATTAAATAATCATTGTGGAAAAAATAAAATGAAAAACAGATTACCTTAAAAACTATGGCAGTTTCAAACCTTATCTTTATATAAAAAATGCGTTTATTAATTACCATATTATTTATAGTTCAACAATTTAATTGCGAGGCACAGTTTATTGCAGAAGAAAAAACTTTCGCTACACCCACAGGCAATTTAGAGGGGACATTAATATTACCCACCAATGGCAAGGTTTTTAAACTTGTTGTAATACAGGCAGGCAGCGGACCTACAGACCGTAACGGCAATAGTGGTAATGCATTAAAAGCAAATTCTTACAGACTTATTGCAGAAGCACTTTCCAAAAAAAATATTGCTACGTTACTTATTGACAAAAGAGGTGTTGGCAAAAGTATGGGGGCAATGAAGAGTGAAACAAGTATACGTTTTGATGATTATGCAGATGACCTAGCAGATTGGATAAGTTTTATAAAAAAAGACAAACGCATGGGCAAAATTTTTATAGCCGGGCATAGCGAAGGCTCTTTGGTTGGAATGATAGCTGCTTAAAAAGAAAAAGTAGATGGCTACATTTCAATATCAGGGGCTGGAGAAAGTATTGATAAAATAATTACCTGGCAATTTGCCCAAAAGTCACCAAAAATCGCTGACGTAGTTGATTCGCTTCTTTCTAGAATGAGAAACAAACAAAAAATAGATACCGTTCCTCCATACTTACTTTCTATTTTGCGACCTTCCGTTCAACCATATATTTTATCGTGGATGCTTCATGACCCCTGCTCAGAAATTAAAAAACTTACTGTTCCAATACTTATTTTGCAGGGCACTACAGATATTCAGGCAGAATTAAAACAAGCAGAAATGTTGAAAGCCTGCAAGCCATCAGCCACGCTAAAAATTATAACGGGAATGAATCATATTTTAAAAGAAGCGCCAATAGACAGAACTAAAAATATTGCCACATACTCAAATGAAACTTTACCGATCATGCCCGGACTTGTTGATTTAATTGCCTCATTTGTAAATAAAAAATAAACTCACATTGAATTATCTGGCCCACGCCTATTTATCATTTAATAATACTGATTTGCTTGTGGGCAATATGATAAGCGATTATGTAAAAGGAAAAAAGCGATATGATTATCCTGCAGCAATACAAAACGGCATTAAGTTGCACCGTGCCATTGACGATTTTACAGATACACATGCTGCAACTTCCGAAATAAAGAAATTTTTTAAACCAGCATACAGATTATATGCAGGTGCATTTACAGATGTTGTGTACGATTACTTTCTTGCCAACGATACCAATCAGTTTTCATCTCCGGAAGAATTGAAAAAATTTACTGAAAAAAGTTACCAGTTACTTAAATTACAATCCGCTCATTTCCCTGAAAAATTTGCCGGCATGTTTCCTTATATGCAGGCGCAGGATTGGTTATACAACTACAGGTTTAATGAAGGAATGCAAAAAAGCTTTGTTGGCCTTGCAAAGCGTGCGAAATACATAGAAGAAACAGATACGGCTTATGAAATTTTTTTGACACATAAAAATGACATCCAGCGTTGGTACGATATTTTTATGCCGGATGTTAAAAATTTTACCGTTAAAAAAATAGAACAAATGTTAAACGGTTGATGTTTTATCTTTATAATAAAAAATGAAAAAATTTTTATTGATTTGCTCCGTCGCTTTATTTTGTACAATTACAATTTTTGCGCAATCACCAATACCTGCACTTGCTAAATCTCCTATGTTTATGAGCACTTATCCCGCAGGATTTGGAATATTAAAAATACAGGATAAAGTTACAGAACCCCTTGCAGCAAGGATTATTTACAGCAGACCTCAAAAAAACAACAGAGCAATTTTTGGAGGTTTAGTTGAATACAATAAAGTATGGAGGTTTGGTGCAAACGAAAATACAGAAATTGAATTTTTTACAGATGTAACCATTAATAATATTAAAGTTAAAAAAGGCAGATATTCCATGTTTGCAATACCAACCAAGGAAAAATGGACACTCATAATAAATAAAGATTTAAACAGCTGGGGCGAATATAAATATGAGCAATCCAAAGATGTTTTAAGAGTTGATGCGCCGGTACAAACAACTACAGAGATTGCGGAAGTATTTTATATATATTTTGATAAGGCTAAGAATGGATTTGCGTTGAATGCAGGTTGGGATAATGTAAAAATAACCTTACCGATTTCAATGAAATAGTATGCTCAAATTACAAAGCGTTTTATTTACAATAATGTTTACTACACTTTTTTCCTGCAAAGAAAAAAGTGTAATAAAAAATAATATTGTGGAGACCAATATCGATTCTTTATCAAAGAACAAAAACCCTTATATCCAGCCAGATCAATCATGGCTTGATATAAGTTGGTATCCAGTAGATTATCCTATAGAAAAAATGAAAGGAAATGATTCTCTTCATTTAGTAGCAAAATTAATTTACAGCCGTCCTCATAAAAAAGGTCGAATTCTTTTTGCTGAATCAAAAGAAAGTTTGTGTGCATATGGAGTTCCATGGCGGCTTGGTGCAAATGAAGCTACAGAAATAGAGTTATTTGAGAATGTAAACATCGCCGGTAAAAATATTCTTAAAGGGGCGTATGTTATATATTGTATTCCTCATGCAGACAGATGGACAATTATTTTTAACAGCAATCTTCATACCTGGGGGTTGCATATTAACCAGAGTAAAGATATTTTTAAAACAGATATTCCGGTGCAAAAACAAGAACCTGCGCTGGAAGATTTTACAATGGTTTTTAAAGAAAACAGCAATGGAGCAGATTTAATTATGGCATGGGATAATGTAAAAACTGTTTTACCAATTGTCTTTATAAAATAGTTCACTGCAAAATATTCAACGTTATGTTTCTACGCCGCTTTCCATGCATAGTAATTATATTTACAGAATGTGTGGCATCGCAGGTATCATATCTCCCAAAAAAACAGTTATACAGCCGAAGTCGTTAAAAACGATGTCAGAAACACTTTCCCACAGAGGTCCGGATGGTGAAGGGTTTTGGATAAATAAAGAAAATACCGCCGGTCTGTCTCACAGACGTCTTGCTATAATTGATTTAACTGCGGCAGCTGCGCAGCCAATGCATTATTTAAACAGATACAGCATTGTTTACAATGGCGAAATTTACAACTACAAAGAACTAAAAACAGATCTGCAAAAAGCAGGATATCATTTTACCACGCAAAGCGATACAGAGGTAATTCTTGCATCTTATGATTTTTATAAGGATGCATGTGTAAAATATTTTGATGGAATGTTTTCATTTGCTATTTGGGATGAAAAGTTGAATGAACTTTTTTGTGCAAGAGATATTTTTGGAGAAAAACCTTTTTACTATTTTTTAGATAATGATGTATTTGCTTTTGCCAGCGAAATGAAAGCATTGTGGGCTGCAGGAGTTACTAAATGTGCTGATGAAAAAATGATGGTCAATTATCTTGCTCTTGGCCAGGTACAACATGCAGGGAATAAATCACAAACATTTTTTAAACATATTTTCTCTTTACCACCTGCCCATACAGGCGTACTTTCTTTAAGTACCATGCATTTTACTCTATCTCGGTACAGAGATATTAATAAACAAAATTGCATAGAAATATCTGAAAAGGAGGCTGTAGAAAAATTTGAATTTCTGCTGGAAAATTCTGTAAAGCTTCGATTGAGAAGTGATGTTGCTGTGGGCTCCAGTTTAAGCGGAGGTATTGACAGCTCGACGATTGCATTCTATATAAAAAAGAATTCTGAAGCAAAAAGAAATTTTAAAACCTTTTCAGCAGTATTCCCCGGTTTTAATAAAGATGAGAGCATATTTATTTATGAACTGTGCAATAAATTTAAACTGAATAATTATACAGTAACGCCAAATGCTGAAGGACTTTTAAAAGATTTTGAAAAGCTATGCTACCATCAGGAAGAGCCATTTCCATCTTCGAGCATTTATGCCCAGTATAAAGTTTACGAATTGGCAGCTGCAAATAACATAAAAGTCTTGCTTGATGGACAGGGTGCAGATGAAACGCTGAGTGGTTATACAAAATATTTACATTGGTACTTACAGGAGATTGCTGCAAAAGGAAAACATAAATTAGTAAAAAAACAAAGACTCTTACTGCAAAAAGCAAACATACCCTTGCAATGGAATTTTAAAAATATTCTTGCTGCATACTTACCATCTCATGCAGCACTGGCATTGGAAAAAAGAGAATATAATAAAATCGTGCAAAGCCAGTTTATACATAGCCAACAATTACAAAAAATAAAAGGAAAAGAATGGCAAGGCATCTACAAACCTGTTGTTACCAAATTAAATGACATTCTTTACAATGATACCATGCAGCATGGTCTGGAAGAATTGTTGCGTTTTGCTGACCGTAACAGCATGGCGCATGGTACGGAAGTTCGCCTACCTTTTTTAAATTTTGAACTGGCCAGTTTTATATTTTCCCTTCCATCATCTTTCAAAATAAGAGATGGTTTTACAAAATATATTTTAAGGAAAACAATGTCGGGGAAAATTCCAGATAGCATTTTGTGGAATACAAATAAGATAGGTTTTGAGACGCCACAAAAAATCTGGATGGAGAATAAACAGGTGCAGGAAATGATTTTATTTAGCAAGGAAAAACTGGTGAAAGATAATATTTTAAACGCATCAGTTTTAAAAAATAAAATAGAACCCAAACATGCTCATGAAGCGGAAAATATTGACTGGCGGTTTTTAAATCTTGCCAAAATATTATGAGTTTAATAATTTCAACAGTCTTTTTATTGTGAGATAGCATTTTATTTAAGGTTAATTTTGCAACACAATAATTAAAAAATATGAACAACAACTCCCATAAGTTAGCTACAAAATTTATACATGCAGGTACGGTGCCTGATCCAAGTACGGGCGCAATTATGACACCTATTTATCAAACAAGTACTTATGTGCAGCAGGCACCCGGTGTAAACCAGGGTTATGAATATGCTCGCAGCCAAAACCCTACTCGCAAAGCGCTGGAAGATGCATTGGCGGTAATTGAAAACGGTAAACACGGCCTTGCATTTAGCAGCGGTGTTGCCGCAACAGATGCTGTAATAAAATTATTAAATCCCGGTGATGAAGTAATAGCTGCAAATGATATGTATGGTGGTACTTACAGGCTTTTTACCAAAATATTTGAAAAGTACGGGATTAAATTTATTTACGTTGATACGACAGATGTTGAAAATATAAGAAAAGCCGTTACCGCAAAAACCAAATTAATATGGATTGAAACTCCTACAAATCCATTGATGAATATTACAGATATTAAAGGTGCGGCACAGATATCTAAACAAGCTGGTGCATGGCTTTGTGTAGATAATACTTTTGCTTCTCCTTATCTGCAAAATCCGCTTGACCTCGGTGCTGATATAGTTTTGCATTCGGCAACAAAATACCTTGGTGGCCACAGTGATGTTATTCAGGGTGCATTAATATTAAATGATGATGCACTAAGAGCTCAATTGTATTTTATCCAAAAAAGTTGTGGTGCAGTGCCCGGCCCAATGGATTGTTTTTTAGTTTTAAGAGGTATAAAAACATTGCATGTGCGCATGAAACAACATTGCGAAAATGGAATTGCTGTTGCACATTTTTTACGCAAACATCCAAAAATTGAAAGAGTCTATTGGTGTGGTTTTGATGATCATCCAAATTATAATATTGCCAAAGAACAAATGCGTGGCTTTGGTGGAATGATGAGTTTTGTATTAAAAGATGCAAGCATTGAAGCAGCAAATAAAGTTCTTACATCTACAAAATTATTTGCATTGGCTGAAAGTTTGGGTGGTGTAGAATCTTTGATAAATCACCCCGCAACCATGACCCATGCAAGCATACCCCGAGAGGAAAGAATAAAAAACGGACTTGCCGATGGTTTGATTAGATTAAGTGTGGGTATTGAAGATGCTGAGGATTTAATAGAAGATTTGAGAGCAGCAATTGAGGCCTCCTAAATCCTCCACAGGAGGACTTTGAATCCTAATCATTTAAAGTTGTGTTTTGATAAAAATGATTGATAAAAAATTAAAGGATTTTCTTAATAAAAAGGTTGATGAATATAATCAACCTTTTTTTATTTTACCCGATCCTATTTGTATTCCTCATTTATTTACAAAAAAACAGGATATAGAAATAGCAGGTTTTTTTGCTGCAATTTTTGCATGGGGAAACCGTACAACCATTATTAATAAAAGCAAAGAGTTGATGCAGCTGATGGATAATGCTCCACACGAATTTTGTTTACATCATACCGCAGCTGACCTCAACAGGTTATTAAATTTTAAACACCGTACTTTCAACCCCACAGACCTTTTATATTTTATAGATTTTTTTCAACATCATTACAGTAAAAATGAGTCACTTGAATCTGCATTTACACAATGGGTGAAAACAGGTGACGCAAATATTGAAAATGGATTGAATGGCTTTTATAATTATTTTTTTTCCTTAGAAAATGTGCCCAAACGTACGCTGAAACACATAGCTTCACCTGCTAAAAAAGCAAGTTGCAAACGGTTGAATATGTACCTGCGCTGGATGGTAAGAAATGACAATAAAGGTGTAGATTTTGGAATATGGAAAGCCATTTCACCTTCACAATTAATAATACCTTTAGATTTGCATGTGGCTAGAGTGGCAAGACATTTTGGACTTTTAAACAGAAAACCTACTGACTGGCTTGCCGCTGTAGAATTAACAGAAGCCATGAAAACACTTGATAAAAAAGATCCCGCAAAATACGATTTTGCTCTTTTTACATTAGGTGTTTTAGAAAAATTCTGATTATGAATAATGAAATAGTTCGTATAGTAAACGACTCATTCGGTTTACAATCAAACGAAAATAATTTTGTTGATTTTCTTACAGATAAAATAAATTTTCTGATCGTAAATGATTTTAATAAACTCATTTACATTCTTTATCGGGCAGATATTAACGAACAGAAACTAAACAGACTCCTTGCAGAAAATAAAAAGGAAGATGCCGGTAAAATAATTGCTGCGTTGTTTATACAGCGTCATTTGGAAAAAATAAAATCAAGACATGAGAATAAAACCAATACCGACAAAGATTCACAAGAAGAACGTTGGTAAATATTAAGCAGACTTTTTAGTAAACATCAATTCCTTTACTTTTTCCTTGTCTTCTTTTTCTTTTTTAAGATCGAACATTGTTCCAAATACATGATCCCACAAAGTACTGCTTACACCAAAACCCATATCAGAATGTTTGTAATGATGAAGATGATGGTTTCTCCATAATCCTTTCATCCATTTAAAAGGAGGATTCCATGCATGTATAGCAAAATGCATTGTACCATAAATTAAATAACCAAGCATAAAACCGGGGAAAAAAGCAAATACATTTTTACCCATTATTAAAAAGAATAGAAAGAAAAACATTGATGCTAGAATCAAGCTTGGCGCAGCGGGCATAAACAATCTTTCTTTATCCCTTGGATACTCGTGGTGATTGCCGTGTAATACATAATTTATTCTTTTACCTTTTTCTGTTTCGGGATGATAATGAAAAGCGAAACGATGTAATATGTATTCTGTAAGCGTCCAAAAAACAATTCCACTAATAAAAATTAGAAAAACATTTATTCCTGAAAATTCCAAATATTTAATTGAGTAGTAGGGTAAAAATATCAATATCGGCAAATACATACCCCATATAACAAGAGGATGAGTTTTGGTGAGATATTCTAAATAACCGTTTCTAAATATTTGCGCCTGACCCTTATTATGTATTTTTTGAAATTCCATGTATTAATTTAATATAGTGTAAATATACAAAATCCTTTTTTTTAAAGAGTTTGGAAGTCTAAATTTGTCATTCTTAATATGGAAAATTAAATAACAATTTTAGTTCCATTTTCTTTTTTAAATAAAATAATTCCATGAAATTAATAACCCATCTTAAAAATGATCACGAACAACTAGCATTAATAATCAATGGCAAGATCTACGATACGGATAAACTTCATCCGGATTTACCTATTAGCATGTCTATGTTTTTAAATTATTGGGAGGATGTTTTTCCGCTTGCCCAGGCTGCGGAAAGGAAAGTGAAAGATGGTGGGTATGAAAATAAATCTTACGGAGATTATGCGGATGCAGAAATTATTGCTCCTGTACCCAATCCCACAAGTTGCCGTGATGGATATGCTTTTCGGCAGCATGTAGCTTCGGCAAGGCGAAACAGAAATGTAGAAATGATTCCTGAATTTGACCAGTATCCGATATTTTATTTTACCAACCACAACAGCATTCAAGGACCGGGTAATATTATTTGCATGCCTGATCATTTTGAAAAACTTGATTTTGAATTGGAAGCTGCCATTGTAGTAAGCAAGCATGCTAAAAATATTAAAGCTGCGGAAGCAGATGAATATATAGCCGGTTTAATGATTATGAATGATATGAGTGCAAGGCGTTTGCAAATGGAAGAAATGTTGCTAAACCTTGGCCCGGCAAAAGGAAAAGATTTTTCTACAGCTATTGGTCCAATGCTGGTAACGCTCGATGAATTGCAAACATTTGAAGTACCCTGCAAAGAAGGACATACAGGCAAAAGTTGGAATTTAAAAATGACCTGTAAGGTAAATGGCATACAAGTAAGCAAAGGCAACCTTGCTGATATGGACTGGACCTTTGCAGAAATACTGGAGCGCTGTGCGTATGGTGTAAACCTGTATGCAGGCGATATAATTGGCAGCGGAACTGTAGGTACAGGATGTTTTTTAGAATTGAACGGAACAGGTAAATTAAACGATGCTAATTATACAGAGCAGTGGTTGCAAAACGGCGATGTTGTGGAAATGGAAATTGATGGATTGGGTTTGTTAAAGAATACTGTTGTTGCGGAGGAGAGTGATTTTTCAATATTGGGCTTGAAGAAATGATTCACCGCAGAGAACTTGAGATAAAAGAGAATGCGCAGAGATTTTTTAAAAAAATTCAAATGGACAATCAAAGGTTAAATGAAATTGGAGGAATTATTTTAGATGCAGCAATAACTGTTCATAAAGAACTAGGTGCAGGTTTATTAGAATCTGCATATCAGCTCGCTCTTAAAAGAGAACTTGAATTAAGAGGTTTATTTGTTAAGGCTAGAGTTCCTGTAGAATTGTTATACAAGAATGTTCCTTTGGGTAAATCATATGAAATTGATTTATTGGTTGAGAATGAAATTATAATTGAAATAAAATCTTGTGAATCACTAATTCCGATTTTTACTTCTCAAATAATAACCTACTTAAAACTTTATAATAGAAAATTAGGGTATCTAATAAACTTTAATGTCCCACTATTAAAAGACGGATTTAAAAGAATAGTAAACAACTTTTAGTCTCTCTGCGAAAACTCCTTTCACTCCTAATCTCAGCGGTGAACATAGAAAAGTAAATTATGAAACTAAATCTTTCCACCCTTTCCCCTGCGGATGTACAAAACTATCTTCAGCATGCAATTGCTCCCCGACCAATATGTTTTGCATCTACGATTGATAAGGAAGGCAATGTGAATTTATCACCATTCAGTTTTTTTAATCTTTTTTCATCCAACCCTCCAATAGTTATTTTTTCGCCGTCAAGGCGAGTAAGAGACAATAGCACCAAGCACACTTTGCAAAATGTATTGGAGGTGCTGGAGGTGGTAATTAATATGGTTGATTATGATATGGTACAGCAAATGTCGCTGGCCAGTTGCGAATTTTCAAAAACAGAAAATGAATTTATTAAAGCGGGATTTACACCAGAAAATGCAACATTGGTAAAACCGCCAATGGTTAAAGAAAGCAAGGTAAAACTGGAATGTAAAGTGCTTGAGGTAAAAGCGCTTGGCGCAGAAGGCGGTGCCGGAAACCTTGTAATATGCGAAGTGCTTTGCATGCACGTTGATGAAAATATACTTGACAGTGATAACAGAATTGATCAAACGAAATATAATTTAGTTGCCCGCCTTGGCGGTGACTGGTATTGCAAAATTTCGGATAAAAATTTATTTAAAGTTGCAAAGCCCAATATCAAAATTGGTATTGGTATAGATTCACTCCCTGAAGCAATTCGCAACAGCAAAATACTTACAGGAAACCATTTAGGGCAATTGGCAAATGTGAACGAATTACCCGTAATTGATGCTGCATTTGAAAATGAAATTTTAAAACAAATCGTACAATATTTTAATCTGGATCCACAGGAAATGGAAACGGAAACACATAAGCTTGCTGCAAATCTTTTAAACGAAAATGATACTAACGCTGCATGGCAGGTTTTACTTGGAAATGATATTATTTAACTTTTATAACACATAAGAAAACAATTACAATGATATTTTTGTTGATATGAAAATTTTATTGCTTTTACTTCTTCCGTTTTTTTCTTTAGCTCAATTAAAACCTGTTTACAAAAACCTTGCATTAGAAGGTGGTGGCCTTAGAGGAATTGCTTATGCCGGAGCTTTTAAAGTTCTTGAAGAAAATGGAACCATGCAACAGATAGAAAATATTGCAGGTTCCTCTGCAGGAGCAATTGCAGGCATGATGGTTTCAATAAATTATAAAGCTGATGAGATTGACAGTATATTAATGTCATTAAAGTTTCAAAAATTTAATGATGGCAAAGGAGGATTAGTTGGAAAATACAAAAGAATAAAAAGAAAGTTTGGCATGTACAAAGGCGATAAATATGAAATATGGTTAAAGGAAATGCTGATGAAGAAAACCGGAAATGCAGATCTTACTTTTATGGAGTTGCATCAATTAAAGTTGAACAACAAAAATTATAAAGATCTTTTTTGTACTGGCACAAATATCAGCAAACAGCGGCTGGAAGTTTTTTCTTATAAAACCACACCATCTTTTTCTGTAGCTACAGCGGTACGAATAAGTGGCGGTGTTCCTTTGTATTTTACACCAATTGCATTAAATGATTCTCTGCAAAAAATACAATCGGGAGATACATCTGCTTACATTAATTATTATGTTGATGGTGGTATGCTGTGCAATTATCCGATCAGTATGTTTGACAGTTGCAAACATGGAGAGATGCCGCTGTTATGCAACGATCTTATTTTTAACCGGGAAACTTTAGGCATAAAACTGGAACGAAAAGAACAAATAGATTTATTTCTTAAAAATTCCATTGAAATACCGCCTTATCAACCTAAAAAAATAAGTGATTACCTCGCTGCATTTGCAAATCTTTTAATTGAAACAATGGCGAGAAAATATCCCGGATTGCTCAATGAAAAAGGAAGAAGCATTTATTTAAATTATGGAAACTTTAATTCGAAAGTAAAAAAAGTAAGTTTTAAAAATAAAAGAATGTTGTACGAAAACGGAAGAGCGGGCGTTCTTCAGTTTTTTGAACTTCAACATAATTTAACTCCATAAAAAATGCTGCAGATTTTATAAGTCTGCAGCATTTTTAATTTATAATCACCTTATCTGTAAGCGCCACCAAAAACCCTCTTTAAAATATCTGTCGTTCTTGCGGCAAAGTTTGTCCGAATATTAATCTCTTCTTTTGCAATTAAATTAAACAAAGCATCCGTAGCTTTTTGTGTAACATAATTTGTAAGATCAGGATTTAGTTTTTTAAAAGTGGTTGGAAAGTTATTATACTTCGAAACCATATCACCATAATATTTTGTAGCATCTACTTTCTGTAAGGAAGCAGCAATAACCGGCCTAAAAGCTTCTAATAATTTTAAAGTAGTTTTTTCTCTAAAAAAATGTGTTGCACTGGTGTCACCATTTCTAATTA
>JAYTCO010000106.1:0-2208 GCA_043736415.1 Ferruginibacter sp.
GAATACTAATATTAACTGGTATACAAATAGAACCAAAATTACAAGAATGATTATTCCGGAAAAAGCTGTTGCTGCTTCGGGTTTTGGTGCATTTGGTACCCAACGTCAAAGGGTAGGTTCTTCGCCTACAGCATGGTATGGTTCACCAAATGTTAATGGTAAACCTACACAATATGAAGACGCTCAACCAAAATGGCAGATGTCTTGGAGCAATAATATTGTGTTTTTACAAAATTTTGAAATGGCATTCTTATTCCATCACAGTCATAGAAATTATAATTCAAGTTTAAATCAGGAATTAACAGATGAAGGAGGGACATCTCCGGATTGGAGCACTAAAAATGCTGCAGGTATTCCTTTAGGAATAGCACGTCAACTTGGTCAACCCGGTATTACAACCCGTCAGTTTATTCAAGATGCGACATTTACAAAATTAAGAGAGGTTTCTTTGTATTATACAATTCCTAAAACAGTCCTTACAAAAAATTCACTCTTAAAAGGTGTTGAAAGTTTAAAGATTGGTGTATCTGCTCAAAATGTTTTTGTATGGACAAAGTATTTTGGCTACGACCCTGAAGGAGCTAACTTTGGTAACAGACCTACTATTGCACCTGTTGATTTATTAAGTTTTCCTTCTGCAAGGAGAATGTATTTTCACTTAAATGTTAACTTTTAAATTTAATCGCATGAACACTTTTAAAAAATATATTATACCGGTCTTTATGCTGGTTTCAATTCTTTCTTGCAAAAAGAATTATTTTGAAGTTGCAACCGAACTTGATCCTAATAACCCACCGGTTGCATTGTATCTTACAAATGCAAATAGCAAGCAGATAAACCAATTAGGTATTGGTTTACAATCAGTATTACGGAGTGGTTTTCTTGATTTTGGAAGAGTTTCCGGTACAGTAGGAAGAGAAATTATTTATTCCGCCTCTACTGATAACCGATATTTTACTGAACTTTTGGGAACCAATGTGGCTCAATATGGTGGGGCAAATGCCGGTGCAAATGATCCCGCAGGTATTTTTAACACCTATTATAACGCCTACTCTCAAACCCGGAGAAGAGCAGAACAATATATAATTGCAGCAAATAACACTTCTGCTATAACAGCACAACAAAAAAGTGCTATTGCTGGTTTTGCCAAAACATTACAGTCTTATGCAACATTAAACCTTGCAAATATGCAGGGTAAAAATGGAATCAGAGAGTCATTCACAGATTTACTTTCTCCCGGCGATCAGCTAAAGCCCGGTAAATTTGGAACTTATACTTCGGCTTTGGTAGTTTGTAAAAAATATGCTGATGACGGTTTAGCTGCTTTAAATGCAGGTGGTACCGCATTTCCATTTGATGTAAATAGCGGGTTTGCAGGATTTAGCAC
Organism: Ferruginibacter sp.; assembly: GCA_043736415.1. GTDB lineage: Bacteria > Bacteroidota > Bacteroidia > Chitinophagales > Chitinophagaceae > Ferruginibacter. The sequence continues at coordinate 1,388 of JAYTCO010000106.1, forward strand.
AGTTGCAGATTTTAAGAAATTTAATCGTGCTGTTGCAGCAAGAATAGCCATGTATCAAACAGATTGGGCTGGGGTTAATACTGCATTAAGTCAATCTTATTTAGATTTAATGGGCAATTTACAAAATGGTCCAAAATTTTTGTTTTCAACTGCTGCAAATGATGTTACAAACGGACTCTTTCATGTGCCGAACTCAACCGGTGCCCCATTTGTAGCTTTTAATGAATTCATTACTGATGCTGAAGCAGGTGATAAAAGAGTTTTTGGTGCATCGGCTAAAGTGAAACCAAGAACATCTCCACGTAACAGTGGTGCATTTGTCTCTACGCATGATGTAACATTGTTTGCAAGTAATACTTCATCTGCATCGATAATACGTAATGAAGAGTTGGTATTGATGTATGCGGAAGCAAATGCACAAACGGGTAATTTTCCTGCAGCCCAATCTGCATTAGATCTTATTCGTACTACTTATGGGCTACCGGCTTACAGCGGTGCAATAACTACAAATGCACTAATTGATGAAGTATTAAAACAAAGACGTTACTCTTTGTTTTTTGAAGGGCATCGTTGGTTTGATATGCGTAGGTATAACAAACTCTCACTTATACTTCCACAAGGAACAATTGGCGGAAATAGTTTTGTAGTTTTTCAGGCAATGTCAAGACCCGATGCAGAAGTGCAATGGGATATTGCTAATCCTTAAATGAAAATTTTAATATAGGTAATGTACTGAAAAATAGTTGGTGGATTTCTGGTTTAAAATTCTTTAATTGTGTCCGTCTACTTTAAGAGGAAGCAAGCTCTGCTGGAGAGCAACT
>JAYTCO010000107.1:0-2198 GCA_043736415.1 Ferruginibacter sp.
GGTTTTTGTTCTCCACCTGATGTCCCAACATTTGAAATGTACATAAAAACTGGTGTCAGTATAATCATGGAAGCTACCCACAGTCCAAGAATTCTTATAGGGTTGAATATTGTCTTAAGTCCTTTTTGCATTGTTAAAAGTATCAAATTGTATTCTGACTAACGTTTTTAATTTGTAATGATTATTAAGTAATTATAAATCCAACGTCTTCAGGTTTAATGTTCAATTTAGCAATGTTTCGCTTCATTTTATCTATAACTTTTGCTTTTCTTTTTTGATCAAGGAATTGATATTCTGTTGGTGGTGTGTAGGCTATTTTTTTTGATATCATGTTCCAGATAATTACAGCCAGCTTACGGGCTGTTGCACTTACAGCTGCGGTTCTTCCTCTTCGGTATGCAACTCTTTTAAAAAAGTCTGACAGATGGGTATCTTTTAAATTTCCGATTGCATTGGCTGCATTACGCAAAGCTATTTTTAAGCGGTTACTTCCTTTAGGTATTTTATTGCTTAAAACTTTTCCACCGCTTATTTTATTATTGGGTGCCAGCCGCAACCAACTTGAAAACTGTTTGGCTGTTTCAAATTTTTTAAATCCCTCCGGCCCTACTTCACTCATGATGGTTAAAATAGTTGCATGACTGAGACCTTCAATTTTCATCAGATCTACACCTCCAAAATATTGGAAGGATGCCTGGTTGAGGTCAATACCTTTTAATGCATTTTTATTTATACGCTTGTGTGCCTTATCATCGGTACGAAGTTTTTTTTTACCGTATCGGTATTGATTTGTTCTTTTAAAAAAGAGTTGATCTGTTTGTCACAATCTGCTATCTTCTTTTGAAAGAAAAGATAACTGTCGTACTCTTGCTTTAATCCAAAAAGATAATCTTTTCTGTTATTGCCTTTGAGTGCTTTTGCAATCTCATCGTATGACTTTCTGCAATTACCATGTCGGTGTGCCGCCAATTTTTGTGGGTCCAGATTACCATCGCAAATATCTGCAATGATGGCAAGGCCTGTAAGTCCACATACATCTTTTACCACCACATCCAATCTGAAGTTTAAAAGCTTAAGATACTTCTGCATTTTATGAGTGGCTTCAACAGAGAGTTGTAGCCAGTTGGTTCTTTGACGGCAATATGTACGCAATGTTTCTGTACTGTCATCGGGTAAAAAACTTCCGCTTAACAATCCGATGCTGTGCAGCTTTTGTATCCATCTTGCATCTTTTACATCTGTCTTTTTTCCTTTGATATTTTTTGTAAACTTGCCATTGCAAAGCGTAACATCAAAACCATGTTTAGCAAGTTCTACGTAAAGATTTTGCCAATAGGTGCCGGTACTTTCCATGGCTACAGCATTAATGTTATGAATTTTTAGATGCTCGCAGATAGATGCTAAATCTTCTGCGTACACACCAAATTCTTTTACATCATCAGGGCCTTGCCCTACTGCTACAAAGTGGGAGCGGCTACCAATATCAATACCGGCACAATGGGTATTGATAACATCCATTTCTAATTTTCTCATACTCATTTTTTTAAAGTGAAAAAAAATGACTCTAAGAAAATGCAGTATAGATTATAAAATATTCTGAACGGGGTTGCTGGTAAACCAACACCACCACTGAATTCATCAACTGCCAAATTAAATTGACATTGCATTTCAACCAGAATGACGCCCGGGGTTGTAAACCTCCAATGCTTAAATCGGCCTTACAAAGAGTCGGTATAAAGTTCGTAAACTCTACGTACGTTAGCCAAAGAATTTAATTCTGTTTCCGGAATAGGGGGAATTGCGCCCAACGTGAGTTTGTGAAAAAACCTGTGTTGCCAAACAAATATACACACAATGTGAATAGCTAAAATGGTGTATGATTTTTGTTGCTGAAAAGCATGCAATTTATACAAAGCCTGCCCCGATTATTTCGGGGGAAACAACCGACATCAAACCTACTTCACTACTCCAGACGACCAGGTGAGTGCTGACAATGCAGTAAGGCTAATGGATGCTTTTATTGACAAGCTTGATTTGCAAAAATTAGGTTTCATTGGTACCGTTCATAAAAGTGAAGGCCGTCCGCCTTATGCACCCGGAGTGTTTTTGAAATTGTACCTGTATGGCTATTTAAATAAAATCCGCAGCAGCCGCAAGCTGGAAAAAGAATGTAACCGTAACATTGAGTTACAGTGGCT
>JAYTCO010000108.1:0-2197 GCA_043736415.1 Ferruginibacter sp.
CGATGAAACCAACACATAGTTTTTAACCTGATTTTCTCTGGCTGCTTTTGCAAATTGATATTGGTAATCATAATCTATTTTCCATTGTGCCGCTTTACTACCTGCAGCTTTGAGCGTGGTGCCAAGGCATGAAAACAATACATCGCCTTTTACCAAATGTTTCCATTGCTCGCTCTTATCAAAATCAATTACGTGTACCGTTAATTTTTCATTTTTAATATCTAAGTGTCGGCGTACAAATACATCTACTTTATAAAAAAAATTATCTTTTAATAACAACTCCAACAAATCTTTGCCTGTGGCACCTGATGCTCCAACTATTATGGCATGTTTTGCAGCATGATCTACTAATACATTATTTTCAACATTTTTTATTTGCATTTACTAAAGCTACCAAAATTTTAAGAATAGAAATGTGGGTTTAATACTGAAGCCAAGGTTCGTCGGATACGAAACTTTACCCATCAAATAAACTCAATTATTTTACAAAATCATTGTAAGGTATTGAATAAATCTTTGAGAAAGTTTACACGAGTCTTTCTTGTGCTACGAATTAAGGCTGAGGACAACAATTTTATTTGTTATTATCATAGAATGCGATAGTAGGAGCTAGAGTCTACACTTCTGCACTAGTAGGAGTCAGCATTCAATTATTTGAGGTTTGGGCACCAAGGATGGCACTGGTATTTAATAATTTGAAATAGAAGTACAAACGAACATGGAGCGAAGTAATACTGCCAAAGCAGCCGAGAATTATAATCGTAATAAATTTTTTGTAAGCTGTATAAAACATTTCAATTATTTTTCACCCAGGTCTGAAAATGGCACATGCAGTAAAGTCAATAAGTAGGAAGTGCAGGTATAAAAAAATTTGTGCTGCAACATGTATTTTCTGAATTAGTAATTAAAAAATAATGCGTTTACTTTTTTCAACAATAAGCTTCATAATGATCAACACCCTGGTAATATTTGATTTTAAAAAAGAAGCTGATTTAAAAAATTGGCATGTGGTGAATGATACTGTAATGGGTGGCGTATCTGCCGGCAAAATGGGTAAGGATGCAACCGGCGATGGTTTATTTGAGGGACATGTATCGCTGGACAACAACGGTGGCTTTACTTCTATAAGATATGATGCAGGTAAAATAAAACTGCAGGGTTACAGTAAATTTGTAATTGTGTTAAAGGGTGATGGTAAAGCATACCAGTTTAGGGTGAAAACCAACAGCAAGGATTATTACTCTTATGTGTATAGTTTTAAAACTACCGACAATTGGCAAACAATTGAAATTCCCTTCAGCAGTTTGGCTCCTTCCTTTAGAGGTCAAAGCCTTAACATGGCAAATTTTCCCGGTGACTATATGGAAGAAATTGGGATTTTGATAGGCAATAAAAAAGTGGAAGATTTTAAAATGGCAATAGATAATATCAGCGTACAATAAAACTATCTTCACCTCTTTTGGTCGAGTTGCAACTTTTTGAGCGCCCAACGCCTGCACCCGTCATACGCCGAGACTTGGGCTCTGACCAGCCGATTCAATGGTTATATTTTTTTAATTCTTACTCTAGCAGATATGCAGCCAAGCAAAAGTGCGGAAAGGTATCTTTGCGGTAAACTAAAGAATCATTGTATCTAAAAGTATAACATCCAGCAAACCTTTACAACCACTATAATCTGCTGCACTGCTAAATAACCAATCTGTACTATTTTTTACAAAGCCTGCTTCTACAGGGTTGTAATGAATGTAATTTAATTTTTGCCACGCTATTTTTTGAGTACTTAATTCTATAGGATGATTTTCCGATTGCCACAATTGAAATTTGGCATCGTTGCTATTCTTCTTGGCTGATCTTTCCATTAAATAAAGCATCCATTCTTTTCTACTTTCTGTTTTATTATTTGCAATGGCTTTGTGTAATTCTTCTGAAGTATGTCTTTTTAAATCTCTCATTATATTGCTGAGTGCATTGCCACTAGTACCAATTATTAAATGTACATGGCTAGTCATTATACACCAACCGTATAACTCTAAATCCTTTTCTGCCTGGCAATGTTTTATGCTGTTAATTAAAATGTTTCTGTACTCATTTCTTACGAAAAGATCTATCCAGTTTGTAACTGCAAAACTTACAAAATATAATTTGCTGTTGTCTGTAAATTTATATTTTTTGCTCATGAGTAAATGTACAAAAGCGT
>JAYTCO010000109.1:0-2196 GCA_043736415.1 Ferruginibacter sp.
AAGCATTTAGATGAAAAAGTTGCACGTCTTCACCTTGCAAAAATAAATGTAGTGTTAGATGAATTAACCACTGCACAATCAGAGTATTTGGGCATAGCAAAAGAAGGTCCTTTTAAAACTGAAATGTATAGATATTAATAGCCTCCCTAAATCCCTCCCGAGGAGGGACTTTAGATTCTGATACTTTATAGTTAACTATATTTTTTAAAGCCACCATTTTTTTTCAAAAAATTTGGTGGCTTTTTTAGTCAACAAAGAAGCAGCAATGTTGAACTTCGGTGGCAAGTATGTTTTGTTGTTTTTTTCTTTTTGGGAAAAAGAAAAAAGGAACCACATTTCATCTTCAGCTGAATATTTGGCTTTAATTGTGCAATAAATTATGAATGATTTTTTTCTCATTTAAAATCTGTAGAAATTTCTTAAAGGTTAAATTTGTAAAAAAATAATTAGGGAATACTTTAATTCAAGAATTAAATAACACTAATTAGCTCATCAGCACATTAGCTAATCATCACATTAAATATGATCAACCTCTCAGTAAACATAAATAAAATAGCTACACTTCGTAATGCTCGTGGTGGCAACAATCCCGATGTAGTAAAAGCTGCGCTTAATATTGAGCGCTTCGGTGCACATGGAATTACAGTCCATCCAAGACCTGACGAAAGGCACATTACTTACAAAGATGTTTATGATTTAAAAAAAGTATTAACCACAGAATTTAATATTGAAGGCAACCCAACTGAAGATGAATTTGTGAAATTGGTATTGGTCAATAAACCAACGCAGGTAACATTGGTACCCGATGTTCGTGGACAATTAACCAGCAACCATGGTTGGGATACAATCACACATCAAGATTATTTAAAAGAAATTATTTCTACATTTAAAGCTGAAGGAATAAGGGTTTCAATTTTTGTAGATGCAGATATTAAAATGATTGAAGCTGCAAAAACTACCGGCACAGATAGAATAGAATTATATACAGAAAGTTATGCTAAGCAGTTTGAAGTTGGCAATAAGCAGTTGGCAATTGAACCCTTCATAACAGCTGCAAAAAAAGCAAATGAGTTGGGTTTGGGTATTAATGCCGGGCATGATTTGAATTTGCAAAACCTACAATATTTCGCACAAAATATTCCTCAATTATTAGAAGTTTCCATTGGGCATGCTTTAATAAGCGATGCACTTTATATGGGTTTGGAGAATGCAGTGCAGTTGTACAAAAGGCAACTTGCTTAATGGGAATTCTCAATTGTGAATTGTGAGTAGTGAATTGTCAATTGAGAATTGTATCAATTTATAATTAACTTAAAAGTATCAGAAACCAAAGTCCCCTTGTGGTGGATTTAGGGGGCTTACCTTATCACCTGACTCAACTTATACTCCAGCGCCGCACCTCTTAAATTTTTTCCAATTAAATTTCCTTGTGGGTCTATTAAAAAATTTTGTGGAATACTTTGAATACCGAATTGCTGTGCAACAGCATTACTCCAAAATTTTAAGTCACTCACATGTGTCCATGAGAGATTATCCGCCGCAATTGCATCTAACCAGGGTTGTTTGGCTCTATCCAACGAAACTCCTAAAACAGTAAAATTTTTATTTTTATACTTCTCATAAGTATTCACCACATTTGGATTTTCTGCTCGACAAGGACCGCACCAGCTGGCCCAGAAATCAATCAACACAAATTTCCCTTTAAATGAAGCCAGGGAAATATCTTTACCGGTAATATCTGCTTGTGAAAAATCTGCCAATGGTTTGCCATAACCTGCCTGTTTATTTTGTTCTATCTGTTGGGACAAATAAACAGCAATCGGTGATGCTTTTACCGGTGCAGTTAAATTATTATACATTGTTTCCAGCTTTGTATAATCACCGGTTATTTGATTTTGTCTGTAAATAGCTAATGGTGAAATATAAGAACCCGGATGCACGTTTACAAAACTTTCTATAGTTGCAGCAGCTTCATCCATAAATTTGGATTCAAACCTTCCTTTCCCCATCAACAAATCTTCGTAAGGTTTTGTAACGGTTGTAAAAGTTGTGAAATCATTGTGTGAAACAGATCCCGTTACAATAGCTTTTTCAAAGACATCCTTTTTTGCATTTATAGTCACATCGCTGTTATCAAGAAAAACAGTGATAAAGGGAGCTTGTCCATTTACGCCAATTACTTTAAAATCAGGTGAT
>JAYTCO010000110.1:0-5214 GCA_043736415.1 Ferruginibacter sp.
TTTTTTTCTACTGTCGCTGCTGCCTCCAAAACCTGAAAATACATACGCAAACCTATTCAATTTTAAACCCGGGGTTCTTGCTTCAAAAAAATCCACCGAACCTATAGGCTTTGAACTTAGCTGAAAGTTTGCATCCCAAAAGTTTTTAAACAGGAAAAAAGCTCTGCTTGAAATGTCCAATGAACTCCATTTAAAAGGTTTGTACAGATAAGAATTATTGTAGCTTATCTTATAACTGTGACTTAAATATTTTTTTGTTGGTTTATTGTAATTTAAACTGCCTCCTACATATTGGTCAAATGAATTATTGTTTTGTAGAAATCCTAAATCGTTAGGATCGTACTTATCACTCTCAATATTAATTCCGGTATTCCATCGCCATTTACCGCTTACTTTTCCGCCGTTTAAGTCTGTTTTATAACCGTCATAGTTACCCTGGTTTCCGTAAATATTACTGTACTTTGCTGATGCTGTTAAATTGTAATTGTTGGCTTTATCAAACATCGAAATATTTAATCCGGTTACGTTGGCATTTCTACTGTTTCCTTTGCGGGTAACATTTGTATTGGTAAGTGTAATGGATGAGCGGTTGTTTAAAGATTGATCAAGTACCAGCACATTATAATTTGTAAGTGGTTCTGTAAGAATAACAGAATCCGTTTTAGAATTATTGTCTGTGAGGATTGCCTGCATGGGTTTTGTAACAGCATTAAAAAATCCTATACCCAAATTGTGTTTTGTACGTCCACTCAATTTTGTGGCATTGTATAATCTTGTTATTCCGGGGTTTTTATCAATTGAATATTGAGGGTTATTTTTTGCAAAATTAAGAACCTGCCCTGTGCCTGATGGCTCTGCACCTATTCGCCTGCTGTAAAATAAACCTGCTTTATTAAACAGTTCTGTGCCTTCTGTAAAAAATGGCCGGTAATCATCAAATCTTACCTGAAAAGGTGATAGGTTTAAAAATACATTGTCGCTCTGTACCTGCGCAAAATCGGGTATTAAAGTAACATCTAAAGTAAAACTTTCGTTGATGCCGTATTTAACATCCATACCACCGCTTTTTATAAATTCAGTTTGTTTTTTACCATTAACAGTTGGGGACTGCCGAAAACCTCCACTGATGTAAGGCAAAAAAGAAAGCCTCAACGGCGGAATAATATTGGCAAGGTCTGTTAGTTCTCCCCATTGGTTTATAGTACCATCTTTACTAGGATCCTGTGGGCTCCAGGTATCATTTTCATTTTTATTTCTTATAAAACGGGTAAGTTGAAGTCCCCAGTTCTGCACATCTCTCTTTGCAAAACGAATAGCACTAAAAGGAATTTTCATTTCAACTATCCATTTGTCAGGCTGAATATTTACTGCACTTTCCCAAACGGCATCCCAACTTTTATCTGTACCATTTGCAGTAGATTGCCTTGCATCGCCCTGCACACCAGCTGCAGTAACCTGAAAAATAAATCCATTTTGTTTGTCTAGATAAGGATCTAATCCAAAGGTAAAAATATCACAATCCTGCCTTTCATTTCCATCCCTTTGTGTTAGCTGTTTGCGTATGTTTTTTACATCATCAAACATGGTTGCCAGCACAAAAATTGCTTCGTTATTATAAGCGATTTTTACTTCAGTAGTTTTTGTGGGTTGCTTTCCAAAATCAGGAGAAGCAATAATAAAATCTTTAATACCGGTAATATTTTTCCAGTTTAGATCGTCAGCTTTACCGTCAATTTTAATGCTGCCGCTAATTTTTGTGGCTGCGTATTTTTTTATCTGCCCAAAACCCAAGGCACTTGTAAAAATAAAAAGTAGAGAAAAGAAATATTTCATTTGAATTAAAATACGAAAATAAAAACTTTATTTAAAGACAGGTAAAGAAAAGTATTAACGGGAAAACATCACAATAAAAGATTTTAAAAAAAAAGGCTGATGCATTTTACATCAGCCTTTTTAAAAATTAATTGGCCTGCTTCTCTGCAAATTCTCTCCGTATAATGTTTAGTGCAGCACCGGCTTTAAACCATTCTATCTGCTGTTTGTTGTAAGTATGGTTAACCATAATTTCATCTTTTGATCCGTCTTTATGTTTAAGTACCAGTTTTAATCTTTTGCCGGGAGCAAATGTTTTTAAACGAATAATGTCAATCACATCATCTTCCTGAAACTTATCATAATCTGTTTTGGTTTCAAAAGTAAGCGCAAGCATTCCCTGCTTTTTAAGGTTGGTTTCGTGTATGCGTGCAAATGATTTTACCAATACAGCCCTTACTCCTAAATGCCTTGGCTCCATTGCTGCGTGCTCACGGCTGCTGCCTTCTCCATAATTTTCATCTCCCACTACAATAGTTCCAATGCCTGCGGCTTTGTAAGCACGTTGCGTATCGGGTACGGCGCCATATAAACCTGTAAGCTGATTTTTTACCAGGTTGGTTTTATCGTTTGCAAAATTTACTGCACCTATCAACATATTGTTACTGATATTATCTAAATGCCCACGAAATTTTAACCATGGGCCAGCCATAGAAATATGATCTGTAGTACATTTTCCTTTTGCTTTTATAAGTAATTTTAATCCCAATAAATCATCGCCTTCCCATGCTGCAAATGGTTCTAATATTTGTAAACGTTTACTGGCTGGCGATACAATAACATTTACGTCACTGCCATCTGCTGCAGGTACTTGAAATCCTGGATCATCAACTGCAAAACCTCTTGGCGGTAATTCATAACCTGATGGGGCATCAAGTTTTACCCATTCACCTTTGTCGTTTAGTAAAGAATCTGTAAGTGGGTTAAAGTTTAAATCTCCTGCAATAGCCATTGCTGTTACAATTTCCGGAGATCCTACAAATGCAAAAGTATTTGGGTTACCATCCGCACGCTTGGCAAAGTTTCTATTGAAGCTGTGTACAATGGTATTTCTTTCTGCTTTTTCTGCACCTACACGTGCCCACATACCAATACATGGCCCGCATGCATTTGCAAAAACAGTTGCACCGATTTTGCCGAATGTATCTAAAAAGCCATCTCTTTCAATGGTAAATCTTACCTGCTCAGAACCCGGTGTTATGGTAAATTCAGATTTTAATTTAAGTCCTTTTTCTGTAACCTGTTTTGCCAGACTTTCAGCACGGCTTATATCTTCGTAAGAAGAATTTGTACAGCTACCGATTAACCCAACTTCAATTTTTGTCGGCCATCCATTTGCGGCAGCAGCTTCTTTCATTTTTGAAATTGGCGTTGCCAAATCCGGCGTAAATGGACCGTTTAAATGTGGCTCTAAAGTATTTAAATCTATTTCAATAACCTGGTCAAAATAATTCTGCGGGTTTGCATACACTTCAGCATCGCCGGTTAAATGTTCTTTAATAGTATCAGCCATTGCAGCAATTTCCGCACGACCTGTTGCGGCAAGATAGCGGCTCATGCTTTCATCATAACCAAATGTTGATGTAGTAGCGCCAATTTCAGCACCCATATTACAAATGGTTCCTTTGCCTGTACAACTCATGCTGGTAGCACCTTCGCCAAAATATTCAACAACTGCACCTGTGCCACCTTTTACGGTAAGTATACCCGCCACTTTTAATATTACATCTTTTGCTGCTGTCCAGCCATTTAATTTTCCTGTAAGTTTTACGCCAATTAATTTAGGCATTTTTAATTCCCATGGAAGGCCCGCCATTACATCACATGCGTCTGCGCCACCTACACCAATAGCAATCATTCCAAGTCCGCCCGCATTTACGGTGTGGCTGTCTGTTCCAATCATCATTCCACCGGGAAAAGCATAGTTTTCTAAAACAACCTGGTGAATAATTCCTGCACCGGGTCTCCAAAAACCGATGCCATACTTGTTGGAAACAGAAGATAAAAAATCGTACACCTCACTACTTTCTGTAACTGCTCTGTCAAGATCAGTTTTGCTGTTGTCTTTTGCTTCAATTAAATGATCGCAATGCACCGTACTTGGTACGGCAACGGTTGTTCTGCCACTCTGCATAAATTGAAGCAATGCCATTTGTGCAGTTGCATCCTGCATGGCTACACGATCCGGGGCAAAATCAACATAAGAAATACCTCTTTCAAAAGGGTAACTATGCTCATTTTGCCAAAGGTGGGCGTACAATATTTTTTCAGTTAAAGTAAGTGGTTTACCGATCAGTTTACGTGCAGCTGCAACTCTTTCAGGAAAATTTGCATACAGCTTTTGAATCATTGCTATGTCGAATGCCATAAAGCGTAATTTGAAAATTAAAAAATTGGAAACCAAGAAGATAAACTTATAATTAAGTTGATTTTATTTGCTTTCGTTAACTGCTGCAAAAATACTTAAAAAATTAATTACCCTTTTAATGAATTTGGTGTAATTTTAGAAGACGTCAAAATAAAAATAATACTTAAAATATGTACAAATTAAAACATTTTATAGAGTGGCATGTTTTCGGCGTTTGTACAGCCTTGGGTGAAAGAATGGGGATAGCCACAACTACCATTCGCAAGTATTTTATTTACTTGTCTTTTGCTACAATTGGTTCCCCGGTAATTGTATATTTTTTTCTTGCTTTTTGGATGAATGTAAAACGTTACGTTTTTAATGCGAAAAGAAATCCTGTAAGGTATTTGTAGGTTTATAAAATACTTCCCCAAAAAAATAAGATATTACCTTTTTGATTTCACTTTAAACATTGGAAATCAGAAGCAATCTTATTAATCTAATGCACAATAAAAGCTGAAAAAAGATTTGCTGCTGCGCATAGCCCTAGCAAATGCCGGGTTACATTATTGAGGTGCTGCTACAATTATTTTACAAAATCGATTGCCTTATTCTCACCAGTTTTGTCAGCAAATCTTCCAACAAATCCAGCTTCAACATATTGGCGCCATCACTTTTTGCAACGGATGGATTTGGATGGGTTTCAATAAATAAACCATCTGCACCCGTTGCTACTGCTGCCTTTGCTATAGTTTCTATAAGTGATGGATTGCCACCGGTTATACCACTTGTTTGATTTGGCTGTTGCAGCGAATGTGTACAATCCATAATTACAGGTACACCAATTTCTTTCATCCAGGTTATGTTTCTATAATCCACAATTAAATCCTGGTAGCCAAAAGTGTTGCCACGGTCGGTAAGCCAAACTTTATTGTTGCCGGCCTGCGTTATTTTATCTACTGCAAATTTCATTGAGGGCCCACTGAGAAACTGGC
>JAYTCO010000111.1:0-2193 GCA_043736415.1 Ferruginibacter sp.
ACCCTGCAGGTCGGCTTTGCCATAAAACACGGTTGTTTTGTACGAGTACGTTACGCCCTTAATGGCATTAGTGTTGGTTTGTTCAATTTGAATTTCAAATTTGTACCGATCCTCATAAATCCCAAATGTATTTTGTACAAAATATCCCCTCCATATACCGGTCAGGTCCTGGGCATTAACAATAAAACTTAATAATATAAAAAAAATCAGGAGCATAAACTTCATCCTCATATAACAAAAGTAGGTTTGTAAGGTACAAATTGATTACAAAGAAGCGTTAAGGTTTACTTGTGGTAAGTAGCCTTAAAGCGGATGGTGCACAGGGTTTAATGCGTGAATGTAAAACTACTTCTTCAAAGGCTTGAAGCAAACGTTTTCTATACTCAACTTTCGGAGAAATTTTAAGAAAATGGGCATTCTTTTCGACCCATATTTTAGTAAAACAACAACTGAGTATTAGAAGGTACAAGAGCGATTTTTAGATTATTTCATTCCTGAACAATTGTTTATTGCTGGGTGCCATCACAGTTTTGTTAATGCGGCTGTTTTTGCTTTCAAACCATATTAAAATTAAGATGAGGCTATAAGCCGCGTAATTAAACATATTGTGGGCATCAACATATTTACCAATGTTCCAGTCTTTTTCAAGGCTGTATAAAAGTATAGTTACTCTCAGGCAATTGATTACCCAGATTGAAGCCACTCCCCCAAGGCACCAGGTAATCTTATGCCTTGTTGCAGAAGAGCCAGCGGTAATAAAAGCTATCCAAAAAAACATAATTCCTAACCCAATGCATGGCACATCCATTGATAATGATTTGCCATTTATAACATAAATAATTTTACCATAAACTAAAGATGAAATTCCTAATCCATGCAAAAACACGTTTGAAGTATGTAGTATAGAAGCAGTAATAACCGAAAAGTAATTAAGATAATTTGCCAGAAAGGGGCTGTAATAATTTTTGGGATCAATTAATCCCCAATAAAAATTGTTAATAAAATATAGGGGTAGGAATATGAGTAGGAAGCGGCCAAAAAATGACCAGTCAAAAAACGGTGATATTTTTTTACTTGTGCTCAATGAATTAGTTGGTGGGTATGCATATACAGAATATTAGCATACATGAATTAAATAAAACAAATTAAGGTGCAGGCATTAAATAAAATGTAATGCCTGCATCAGTACTAAAACACTCTAAAGAATGATTTTTCCTATTATAAGGAAAGTCCAACTTATGGTAGAAGGAATTTATGCATTACCCTTTCTCTTGTCATATCTTTTTTTTACTGCAATACCTGCACCTGCTAATACAAAAAGACTAAGTCCACCGTCAAAAGGAATTTTTTGAGTAGGGGAAAAAGGTGGTACTCTTCTATCGGCAGTAGGCATATTTGAGGTCGTTGTTTCAACGGATGTTGGGGTGCCATTATTGCGTTGTTGGTACTGATAACGGGGATCGGCCTGGGCAAAAGCAACCTGTACAAAGGCCATAGACATTAAAGAAGAAAGTGCAATTGAAAGGCGGGCAGATTTTGAAGAAATTGTCATAATAGATGTTTTATATTTAATATTTGATTAGCTGAAGTAAGGAGTTAGATAAAATATCGGATTTCATTAGACCAGGGTTACACCCTAACCAAACAGTTCAAGATTCTTTTTACGCTCATGGATGACAACTTGGATTATGTACCAGAATAATCATTTAAAAAGGAAACCAAAATTTCAGTCGATGTTATTGATGTTATTCTAATCCTTTTGGTTGCATCTGCTAGAAAGAAAGTTTAACTTCTATTGGTTAATAAAAAAACAGTGCCAGCATATTAGCCATTTAATTGTCCACCTTCAACCATTATTGATAGTTCAATTTCGACTAGCATTAATCAATCAATTTTATAAACAATTTTGCAGGGAGACCTTTATGACAATACTCTATTTACATAAGGGTTTCGCTCAGTAAAAAGCTTTGCATAATTAACCTTGGTAAATCAACATGTTCGATCTTATAACAGAAAAAAATAAGCAAAAAAAAACCGCAGCTTGTAAACTGCGGTTCAATATGATATGGGAATAAAAGTCTATGCTGTTCCTTTTAATTTCTTAACAGCGGCGGTCATTTTAGGAACTACATCAAATACATCACCTACTATCCCATAGTCGGCAGCCTTAAAAAATGGAGCCTCCGCATCTTT
>JAYTCO010000112.1:0-12302 GCA_043736415.1 Ferruginibacter sp.
TATTGCTTTTTCCAGTTGAGGATCTTTGCCATTAATAACATCTACAGGCCATTGCTCTACTTCAATATCTGGTGGTGTACCTACGTTTTCAATACCAAAACCATTCTCATCAAAAAACGCAAGGTTAGGTGCAGTTACCACACCACCATCTATCAACTCAGGGTAACCAAGTACGCCTACAAGCCCACCCCACGTGGTTTTACCCACAATGGTTCCGAGTTTTGCCTGTCTGAATAGATAAGGTAAATAATCTCCGCCTGACCCTGCCGTTTCATCTATCAACATCACTTTTGGCCCTTGTATAGATGCATTAGGTGCCTTTTGATCTTTACCATAACGGTATCGCCAATAGGATTGTACGGGGCGTTTTAGCAGATCAATATAATAATCAGCCAACTGCCCACCACCATTAAAACGTTCATCAACAATGATCCCTGCTTTATTTACCTGTGGGAAAAAATAACGCTTAAAATACTCAAAGCCGCCTGAGCCTGTGTTAGGTACATACACATAAGCTACCTGGCCATTGCTGGCATCACTTACTTTTTTAATATTACCCTCTACCCAATCTCTGTTACGCAAAGCAACTTCGCTTGCTATCGGCACTACTTTTATAGTTCTGGTATTTGCGCCTTCGGCAGATGATGCAACCGAAAGGGTTACAATTTTTTCAGCTGTATTTTCAAAAAAACTGTATAGGTTTTTATCTGCTGTAACATCTGCCCCATTTACTTTTAAAATATAATCTCCCACCTGCACATTTACACCAGGCTCCGTTAGAGGTGAACGTAAATCAGGCGTCCAGTTTAAGCCTCCATATATTTTTTTAATTCGATATCGATTATTGTTGGTTTCATAATCTGCACCGAGCAGTCCACCTGGCACCACATCAGGGTTTGCACGCCTGTCGCCACTTGCATCAAAGCGATGATGCCCTACAGATAATTCTCTAAACATCCACTGCATTACCTTGTACAAATCATTGGTGCTGGCTACATCGGGCAACAAGGTTTCATATTTTTTCTTCATCGCCATCCAATCAACCCCATGCATTTTTGCATCGTAAAAAAAGTCCCTGTTTACCCTCCATGCTTCATTAAAAATATTGTTCCACTCTTGCCTTGGCGACATCTTTACCTGGATGGAACTAGTGTTTATGATACCTTCCGGGGTTGGCTTTTGCCCAGTTGCGGCAATACCCCATTTACCTTTTAGATAGTATAAAGTTTTTTCGCCTTTGGCGGCAATACTATACACATCTGCCGGCATAATCACCTCTTCTTTTCGCTTTTTAAAAGAATATAAATTAAGGGTAGTTGGTGCAGCATCATGTGGACTTGCAGACAGGTAAAAAAGCTCTCCCTCTTTTACCGCTGATAAAGAACGGTATCGACCTTTGGCTATAGGAAACGGCACAATCCTGTTCTGTATACCATCCCAATCTATTTTTAATTTGGTACGGGAAGAGTCTGCTTTATAAGGTGCTTTAGAAGATGTATCTGTTGCCATCTCCATTTCATTTTCTTTCGCAAATGGCGATATCACTTGCTTTTGAAGCGTAACCATATAAATGGAATTGGTCTCCTCCATATCGTTACTTGATTGATCAAACCAATTTAATACCGGGCCTGCATCGGTACTTGCAAGCATATAAATGTATTTGCCCGAAGGGTCAAAAGTAGGCTCCGTTACATTTGATAATGCATCAGTTAGTGGATACGATTTGTTTTCAGAAAGAGAATAAATCCATGCTCTTTGAAAATTAGTTTCGGTAATAGTGGTGTATGCAATGTTATTAGCATCAGACGACCAACTACCAAAAAGTTCTCTAAATGCACCCGGTAAATAATGGGTGTCTTCTGCTATTTTCGTTATTTTATTTGTGGCTATTTCAACTACGTATAAACTACGGCCATTATCTACAAAAGCTATTTTTTTACTGTCAGGCGACCAATGCATGTGTGCATAAAAACCTGATCCGTTAAGTTTAATAGCCTGTGCAGAACCGCTACCATATTGGTTTTTGATGTGTAATGCGTATTCACCGGAAGCATCACTAAAATAGGCAATGAGTTTTCCATTCGGTGACCATGTCGGCGATTTTTCGTGTACACCTCCTGTATTTGTAAGGTTAAATACATCTCCTTTGCCAGCGGGAACAGTCACAATATCACCTCTAAAATCCATCACTACCCTGGCACCCGATGGAGAAATATCACCATCACGTATGAATTGGTCACCCTTTATATATCTATCCCGTTGGTCTAATAAGTCAGCAGCAATGCCGATTTTTAATTTTGATGTATTATTGTTTGCAGGATTGTAGACATGTAAATAACCGGCCTGTGAAAATATAATTCCTTCATTAGAGCCCTCTAGACTCGATACTGGAAAGTCATTATTTTTTGTAATTTGATTTACTGTTTTTGAAGCCACATCGTAACTAAACAAATTAAATTCTCCTGCTCTATCACTTCTAAAATAAACGTTGTTACCCTTCCAAACTGGGTTGGTATCATTGCTGCCGGTTTTAGGTTTTGGTATTTCAGTAACATTGTGCGATTTGGTATTGTACAACCAAATGCGGCTCATGGTACCACCACGATAATTTTTCCATTGTTCAAATCTATCTGGGATAGTTGTATAAGCAATGCTGCTACCATCCGCATTATACGATGCCCAAAATGCATTAGGAATCGGCAATTGAACTTCGGCCCCTGAAGAAATATCTACCGTAAATAATTGATAATAACGATTAGTAAAACTATTTCGTTGTGATGCAAATAATATCTTTTTACCATCAGGTGAAAAATCTCTTACAAGGTCAGCACCCGGGTGCCAGGTAAGCCTTTTAGGAACCCCACCTGCGGTAGGCACTACAAACACATCTGTGTTACCATCATATTGACCTGTAAATGCAATCATACTTCCGTCGGGAGAAAATATTGGGTTCGATTCTGTACCGTCACTTACCGTTATTCTTCTTGGATAAGATCCATCTCTATTGGCTACCCAAAGGTCTTCTGCATAAATAAAGGCAATGGCATTTTTACTGATAGTTGGTTGCCAAAGCAACCTGGTATCGGTGGTGTTTTGGGCAAATAATTGAGTGCTAAGCATCATGCAAGATGTTAGCAAAAGCAGGAAGCGAATCTGTTTCATAATTTTTATATTACTTTAAAGAATGTTTGTTTGTAGGGGATACGGACATGTAAATAAGAATGAATTAAGTACATAGAAATACATCATTCATATGTTTACAAGGTAAGTTTTTATTGGATTAGGTTTGTTATGAATTTTAAAGAATTGTTTAGCAGTAGATGGCTTGATAGAGTTGATTTAAAGTTGAGACTTTATTTGTTTTAGGGATTGTGTAAATCTGCGCCACGCAACGAGGCGTAGAATTCTGTTGGGCTTTTGTTTGTTAACTTCGGCTGTTAGTTATAAATCTAGCTTCAGTTCCCGGTGGACAGTTGGTCAATACCCCAACCGCACTAAGCCTGGAACCTTCGCTGCAACCTCTTTACAGGTACGAATTCTTTGAGCTTATGAGAAATGAAATAATATCTTCATTCTATACAAGTTTCACGATATGCAAAACAAACACCAAAATCAGATCTTATCTGCTGTTATTTTATTTTTTTTTTCCTTTACTTTTTTAGAGGTGCAAAGTCAATCCGCTTACCTGACCAAGTATGTCAAAGGAAGTACAGGTAATAAACTTGAAGTACTAGATTGGGGCGGCAGTGGTAACCGATACTTTTTCTTTCCGGTTTAGGCAATTCAGCACATGTTTTTGTAGACTTTGCACCAAAATTTACCAACCGTTTTCACGTTTACGCAATGACAAGAAGAGGTTTTGGCACTTCTGAGAAAACCTCCACGGGTTACAGCATTGATACACTTGGTAAAGATATTCTCGCTGTAGTGGACGCTTTGCACCTTGATAAGGTTATTGTGATTGGTCACTCAATTGCCGGAGATGAGATTTCAAAATTTGCATCTTCTTACCCAAATAGAGTGGAAAAGATTGTCTATCTATATGCTGCACACGATAGAATGTATAGGCTTGCCGAGCATCGCCAAACATTGGTTCTAAACATTTATCTTTATTAAAAGCCGTGCTGTGTTTTTGGGCGGACGGAATTCTAATGCCACACCTGATATAAAGCCCTAACATTTTAAGATAGCAAATAAGACAATATCACAACTTCAAATAATTTTAAAAATTGATTGCCTTTTACTATGTTGAATTTATCAAACGTAAAAAAATATTATAACAAAAGACTCATTTTAGAAATCCCCCATCTAGTAATAGAAAATGGAATTTTTTGGATTAAGGGAGCAAACGGTTCAGGTAAAACTACTTTACTCAAAATGATTGCAGGCCTGCTCCCATTTGAAGGAGAAATTCAATTAAATCAAATCAGTTTAAAAATTTCACCGGTAGATTACCGGCAAAATATTAGTTGGGCAGAGGCAGAACCCTTGTACCCAGAATTTCTGACAGGTATGGATTTGTTATTGCTCTATCGGAGAATCCGCAGGGTTTCAAAAAACGACATAAATATATTAATTGAGATTTTCAAAATGACTGAATATGTAAATACAAAAATTGGTACATATTCAACAGGGATGACAAAGAAATTATCTCTTGCTCTTGCATTTTTAGGCAGGCAAAAACTAATTATACTTGACGAAGCTTTGATTACATTGGACACTGATAGCTTATCATCATTATGTTCTTTAATTCTTGAAAATTATAAAAGTGGTAAAGCGTCTTTTATTTTAAGTTCTCATCAGGGATTAGACAGAAGGCTGTTGGCACATGCAAAAGAACTTACTGTTGTAAATCAAACAGTATTATAATGAGACATTCTAGTAAAATATTATTTCAGCTTTTTGTAAAGCCATTTTACAAAGAAAATTCGGGAATTTTTATTTTCATTTTTGCAATGATGTTTTTTATTGTAAGTGAGCAATCGGGAGCAGGGTTATATGAATATCATTATTCTTTGTGTACAGGAATGCTATCAAACAAAATTTTCCTTTTTTCAGTTTCCTTCGTCTGGTTATTATATTCAGGAAAATGTGTTGCTTTTGTATATCATTTATTTTACATACTAGAATATAATTTCCTAGAAATTTATAATTCTTTTCCTAAGTCAAAAAGGGTTGGTCTTTTTTTTATTGTTCAGGCTTGGCTGATGTTGCCAATTCTTGTTTACGCTTTATTTATTTTTCATTGCGGACTGAAGCAGCATTTCTATAGCTCATTATTTTTTATATTTTCTTTCTTATTTGCAATCTGCTTTTTACCGGCAATGCGGTATGTACACTTGTTGAAGTACCAGCAAAAAAAATCAATTATTTCTATATTAAACTTAATAAGTTTTCCTGCTGTTTTTCCTGCTTATCAAGCTATTCTATTAAAGTTTGTTGTATGTAATCAAAAAATATTATGGATTGGGGTAAAATTATTTACCTGTGGAATTATTTATTTGATTTCCCGGAATGGTGTAATTTCCGAACCTGATGAAATCGGGCTTCTGTTTATTTTTTTTAGTTTCGGTGTTCTTGCAAATGGAGTAATTATTTTTAGGCTCAGGCAATTTGAGCAAACAAGTTTATTTTTTTATAGAGGGCTGCCAGTTTCATATTTGAAAAGATTTTTTAATTATTTAATGTTATACTTCATTTTACTACTTCCTGAATTTATGACTTTAATAATGCTTGTACCAAAACATTTAGAATTCATTATTGCAATTCGTTTTTCATTATGCAGCTACAGCTTACTATTATTAATGAACAGTATCACCTTTATTCAAAATTTTGCAATGAAAGATTTCTTAAAAATTTTACTACTGATTTTTTTTATCCAATTTGTATTTTTAAATACTATAGGACTTACTTTTTGGTATTTACTTTGTTTTATTCTTGCGATACTATTTTTTGTAACTAGTTACTATAAATTTGAAAAAACAGATTATAGCTAATGTTTGAAAAAAGCGTCAGATGCTTTAACAGCATTTTTTTCTATTAGATTCTTGAAATTTCCTGCTTTCGTACAAAACGAACTGTGCAAATGCGGCTTGAGGTTGTATCAATCATCAGTTCTGCATATCCAGACTTTGGTTCGGGCTTGACCAACATCGCAAAACATTGTTTTTAAATATTTACTTTTATTAAAAGTTAGGTAGCGAATTGAGGTGGAAGGAATTTTAATGCCACATCTGATATAAGCCTGTCGTTGCTTGCAATTTTAAATGAAGACACTTCAACTATACTTCGGACTGCAATTGATAATTTTTAAAAGACAACTAATTGAATTTGGTCTTAATCCTATTTTAGGATTTATTATTATTTTGATAGCTTTTTATGGTTTTTCAATTTATTTATTTTCTAAGATAGACTACGCCAATTATATATACATCTTAATAGCTTTAAGCGCAATCTTTCAATATTCTGAAATTAAAAGAAATGACTTTTTAAAATTCATTTACCCAAAAAATAGCTACTTTAAAATAAGGATTTTAGAAAATTTAATTATAGTTGTTCCTTTTATAATCTTTTTATGTTACAGAGTAGAACTTTATTCAGTATTACTATTGATTGTTGCTTCAATTTTATTTTCTTTTTTAAATACAAACAAAAAAGTAACATCAGCAATACCGACACCATTTTATCGAAAACCTTTTGAGTTTATTGTTGGATTTAGAAAATCATTAATTGGTTTTTTATTTGCTTATTTTCTGACTGCTATGTCTTTAATTTATCAAAATTTCAATTTAGGAATATTTTCACTTGTGCTTATATTTATACTTTGCTTCTCATTTTATATTGAACCTGAAAACGAATTTTATGTTTGGGTTTATAAATTAAAAGTCAACGGATTCCTTTATGACAAGATAAAAACAGCTATTCTTTTTTCAACAATAATATCGTTACCGGTCATTATACCATTGCTCATCTTTTTTCAAACAAACATTAAAGCAGTTTTTGGCTTCCAGGCGTTAGGGTATTGTTATTTATTGACATTTATTTTAGCGAAATACTCTGCTTATCCAAAAAAAATGAACTTGCCGCAAGGTGTTTTATTAGCTTTAAGCTTAGCAATGCCACAATTACTTTTAGCATTAGTCCCTTTTTTTTATATTCAATCCAAAAACCGAATTAAAGAAATTTTAGAATGATAAAAATTGAAAGTTTATCAAAATCATATGGCTCTAATAAAGTTTTATCAAATATCAATCTAACATTTGAAAAAGGCAAAGTATATGGAATCGTTGGCGAAAATGGTTCAGGAAAAACTACTTTATTTAAATGTATCACAGGAATTGAGAAATATAATGGAATAATTTTATCGGACTTACAACCACTTAAAGACAACATAGGATATTTGCAAACCGAACCATTTTATTTTTCAAAAATTACAGGCCGGGAGTACATACAGTTGTTATGTAATGCAAGAAGTAAAAAAATAGAAAATCTTGATAACAAAATATTTTTGAATTGCCACTTGATCAATATGCATCTACTTATTCAACAGGCATGAAAAAGAAATTAGCGCTGACAGCAATTCTTTTACAAGAAAACCAATTCTATATTTTTGATGAGCCTTTTAATGGAGTAGATATACAGAGTAATATTATTATCTTAGATATTTTAAGAGAATTAAAAGAAATTGGCAAGACGCTAATAATTTCTTCGCATATATTTTCTACTTTAAATGACATTTGTGACGAAATACATTTATTAAAAAATGGACAATTTATTAAAAAAGTTTACAAAGAAAATTTTGGAAAGTTAGAAAAAGAAATGAGAGAAATATTTATTGGTCAACGTATTAAAAACCTTGAACTGAAATAAATAAAACTGCAAGTAAAATGGGTTTTGTGCAAGTGGAGTTTGAAGTTATAGCAATTAACAGTTCTGCATATTCTAGCTTTAATTTGGACTTAACCAACATCGCCAAACATTGGTTCTAAATATTTATCTTTAACAAAAGTGGGCAGCTGTTACGGGCGGAAGGAATTCTAATGCCAAACCTGACACAAGTCTTGTCGTTGTGGTAAGCATTTTAAAAGCTTTGCTAATTCAAGTGACTAATTTTAAAATGAAATATTATTAAAATCTTTCTGACATTTTAATTTTTACGAATGACATATAAAACCTCTTTAGATAACTTGGCAAAAGTGGTCACAATTATAATTACAATTTTGTTTGCTGTTATTATTGTTGGACAATTTTCACTTATTAAAGTCGAAGGAAAATCGGTTCCAACTTTTACAACTATTCTTTTATCATTAATCTATTTCGGGACATTTTCATTTAGGCCAATTAGCTATAAACTAACAGACGATAAACTAATTATTCACAGGCCTTTATTTGACATAAAAATTAACCCTACCGAAATTAAAAACGTTGAACAACTTGACAAAGAAAAATTATTGTGGGCTGTAAGAATATTCGGTGTTGGTGGACTTTTTGGATATTGGGGAAAGTTTAGTAACGCAAAACTTGGTAGTATGACTTGGTATGCAACAAGAAGAAATAATGCTGTATCGGTACGACAATTAATAATAAGAAAATCGTTTTGACACCAAACGAACCAGAAAAATTTGTAAACGAGTTTAATAGACGAACTGAATAGATATGTTTGCAGGCAACCTCCCGCTTCGGTTCGTGTTCGGTTCATCACAAACCGTTTAGACTTGATGTCCAAAGGAATTCCCATCTCGGAGGCTTATTTTATACCACAAGTAATTATTTTTTAACAAAAAAAACCGACTGAAGGTTCAGTCGGGAGATATTTTTTATTGCTAAAAATTATAATTAATTAATCATGTTTAAATTCAATTTCATCGCTTTCTTTCAAATTATTCAATATAATATTGTAAAGGTCTACATTGGAGGAAGAACTGATAATCATAGTTCCATTTGTTTTTGCAGCATTGTCAAGCATAGTTTGAGTGATACCACGACTCAGCAAAGAAAGGTTCAGTGAAGTAAGGGCATTGTAACCATTATTGGCAGAAACAGTAACATTGTTCATTTCAGTTTTTATTTCAAAAGGAGTTGAAATAATAAAACTTATAGGAGTAGCAGGTCCTGTAGAAGTATAAGAACCATTTAATAAAAATGCAGGTTCAGTTGCAGTCGGATTCAATTCTACGTCAAATTCCACCTCTTGGTAAGTAGCTGGAGGAAGTGTAATGTTACCAAGTACAGAAACGCCCGAAAATAAATCAATGCGCTGTTTTAAATTAGATTTATACTCTAATTTGCCATTTGGTCCTTTGCTCTCAAATTTCACTTCTGTAGCATTACCATAGCCTGAAGTCCAAACAATATTGCCTGATTCTACACGACCTACTACAGACGCCCTGTTTTTAGTTTGAAGTTGATAAGATATACCCGGAGAAGCTGAATTTTGTTCCTTCTTACAACTTACCATCATTAAAGTGGTAAAGGAAAGGAAAACAGTTGTTAAAAAAATGTTTTGGATTTTCATAAAAGTATTTTAATGATGAATAATAAGACCCGACATTTCAAAAAATATGCCCTCGGTAGTTAAAACGATATTAACAAATGAATTATTGCTACAAAATTCGAAGGGTTTGACTTTTAAATAATTTAATAAATTGATTAACAATAAGTTATAAAAATTAAACCAAAGTTTTGTTTCACTTTTCGTAAAAAAACCTTTCATCCACATTTATTCTGTAACGACCGTTTGCTTCATTCAGGTAATAAAGCTAATATTATTGTATTTTCAAGCTATTTCTACCTAAATACGAAAAACATAAACTGTATAGTCCTGAAATAGGTTCGGCATTTCGAATTGTCAAGAAACAATGCGCACACATTATATCACAACCAAATACGTACAATGAATGAAATTTAAAATCGCATTTTGGGTCTGTCCTTTTAGTATTTTAATCCTATTAATAATTTCTTGTACTGCTTCAAAAAATATACAAAGCCAACTACCAAAACCTAATTATATTCCCGCAGATAAATTGCTTTACGAAACAATCATAAAGCAGGACAGTTTATTATTTGTTGCTTTTAATGCTAAAAATATTACGGGCCTAAAATCTTTTTTTACAGACAAACTTGAAGTTTACCAGGACAATACCGGGTTGAGAAATTATGGTCAAACAATTGAAGCATTTACTGGCCTTTTTAAAATGGAATATACATTGACAAGAACACCAATCATTAAAAGTATTGAAGTTTATCCCATTAAAAATTATGGCGCCATAGAAACAGGACAACACACTTTTTGCCATACGGAAAACAATAAGCTAGAATGTGCAACTTTTAAATTTGTTCATATTTGGGAACAAAAAGATGGACAGTGGAAACTTTCAAAAATTATTACTTACGGTCATAATATGTAGGCAATTTTTCATAAAGCAGCGGCTGGGTGGTAATAAAAAAGTTCATCATGACCCAGCTTTACTTCACGATTCATGTGCAAAAATTTAAAAGCAAAAAATGGATAACAATTTACTGTTTAATTTTACAACTTACAAAGCAACT
The DNA here is from genome assembly GCA_043736415.1 of Ferruginibacter sp. GTDB lineage: Bacteria > Bacteroidota > Bacteroidia > Chitinophagales > Chitinophagaceae > Ferruginibacter. The sequence continues at coordinate 10,549 of JAYTCO010000112.1, forward strand.
AACAGCATTTTTATAATCAGAGAAAGTGCAGCTGAACTTCCCTTGGTTTGCAATACATTCTGGAAATAATGATTGAAAAGGGCTTTAAAAATGGATATACAATGACGTTATATAAACTGGAAAAATTACTTGCAACATTATCACAACAATGATTTACGTTTTTAAAACATGTTCCCAAATTAAAATGCTTTTAAAGAAGCCTATAACGTAAATTCATTAGCGGTTTTGCTTTCTCATCAAATTATAAACCTATGGGATATTTAGCTGCATACGGCGTAGTTATTTTATTAATAATTGGCATCTACAGCTTTGGTTATGCAGCAAAGCAAACCTCGCTGCTTACTGTAGTAATGCTCGAAACCTTTTTTGGATTATTACTGATTTTACCTTTACTGCTTTTTATAAATAAGATTGGCTTTGCACAAATATTTATATTGCCTACACAACAAAACTGGATATGGTTGGGGGCAGCCGCATTGATGGGTTTTGTACTGGGTAATTATTTTTCGCTGATGCACATACGGGAGTCAGGCGAAAAATTGAATAGTCTTTTATCTCCCGCCATTACTGCACTTACTATTGTATTAAGTTATTTTCTTTTAAATGATAAACTTGCAGCACATCAATGGGCAGGTATTTTACTTGCATTAATTACAATTGTATTTTTTCTGCTAAATCAAAGTAATATTAATTTGCAAAATCAAAACCTTAAAGGAATTTATAGTGGAGTTGCAACCATCATCTGTATTTCGTTCACTATTATTTGTACTATTAAAGGAGTAGGTGATTTGCCTTTTTTATTAGCTATCTGGCTACGATTATTTGTTGCATTTATACTGTTGTTACCTCCATTTATTTTCAGTTACAAAAACAAAAATCTTTTACCAAAAAACTATTTATTTTATACAGTTATTTTTATAGGAGTATTGGCTCAAACCATTGGTGCTGCTTATTTGTGGCTTTACTCATCCTTTCATATTTCTGTATCTGTATTTCAGATTATACTGGCAACCCTGCCACTTTTTATGTATGCAATGGATGTCTACATTTTTAAAAAATCAAAACCCTCCCTTTACTTTTTAATTTGTGCTTTTGTAGCCGCCGCCGGAATTACGTTGGCAATGCTTTAGAAAAGCTGTTTGTCATATGGTGACATAACTTGCCTGTTATTTTGGGTTATTAATCATTGAACCAAAGCCCGAGCAATTCATAAAGTTTGAATGAAAATTATGATAAAGATAAAATCCCTTTTAATTTTCCCTTTTTTAATCATAATAATATTTATATTAATTATTTCTATCAAATGTTTGCCAATAAAAAATAATAAGTTCTTAAAAGGGCATTCATCATTTTCACTAATAGATAATAATAAAAAAGAGCAGTTTGTATTTATGGATATTGTAAAATGCTTTGTTTAGATAAATACACAGCAACTCTTAAAACTCACTTAACGAGGGGTAACTTGGGCAGTAGTCAGTAGTCTTCATTTGCAAGCTGCTCATTTACTCCCAAGTTTTTTTCATTTACCAATGCAGATTGCCTAAACTTTTTTATCATCAAATCTTTTAAAATCTTTGGCTGGTGAATTTTTATTTTGTCAAGACCACCGGCAATAAACCCCACAAGTTCACGTCCTATTCCGCATTGTAAATGTAGCATATAATTTCCGTTTTTTAGTAACGTCCATTTTTCTGAATTATGCCAGTAAAAGCTTTTCATTGAGGAGCCAAAACTGTCTGTAAACTCCAGTTTAA
>JAYTCO010000113.1:0-5192 GCA_043736415.1 Ferruginibacter sp.
TCATTTACATCCGGCGGTGTAGCAAGATTAGGCATACCTGAAATAGTAACTTCAGATGGACCGCATGGTGTAAGACCTGAATTTGGGCGTGACTGGAACTTGGATAATAATTCGTTGGACAGCGGAACATATTTACCAACAGGCAATTGTCTGGCAGCTACCTGGAACCCACAACTTGGTTATGCTTTTGGTGCAGTATTAGGCAGCGAAGCAAGATTTAGAGGAAAAAATATCATTCTTGGTCCAGGCATCAACATTATACGTTCGCCATTAAACGGAAGAAATTTTGAATACCAAAGTGAAGATCCATTCCTTGTTTCTAAAATGGTGGTGGGTTATATTAAAGGTGTGCAGGATCAGGGAGTATCGGCTTGCGTAAAACATTATGCGGCCAACAATCAGGAGTCTAAAAGGTTTACCATAAATGTACAAATGAGCGAAAGAGCACTAAGAGAAATTTATTTGCCCGGTTTTAAAGCTGCTGTTGAAGTTGCAAAAGTGAATACCGTAATGGGGTCTTACAACAAATTCCGGGGGCAGTGGGCATCTCAAAATAATTATCTTTTAAACCAGATTTTAAAAAAAGAATGGAATTTTAAAGGATTTGTTATGAGTGATTGGGACGCAGTGCACAACACTGAAGAAGCTTACTGGAACGGCTTAGACCTTGAAATGGGAACCGATCTTCGCATGTTACCAAATCCTGATTATAATAAGTTTTATTATGGCGATAAATTGCTGGAATTAATAAAAGCAGGTAAACTTTCTGAATATATTTTGAATGATAAAGTAAGCAGAATATTGTATGTAATGTTTAAGACCGGGATGATTGATGGTAAATTAAAAACCGGAGATTACAATACCAAAGCGCATCAGCAAACAGCAGCAACCATTGCAGAAGAAGGTATTGTTTTATTAAAAAATGAAAATAAAATATTACCCCTAAATAGAAATAATATTAAAACCATTGCTGTTATTGGTTTTAATGCAGCAAGAAAACAATCTATGGGAGGCGGCAGTTCGCAGGTTAGGGCTTTTTATGAAATTACTCCGTTAGATGGCATTAAAAATATTGCCGGCAATAATATTAAAGTTGAATATGCACAGGGATATGAAATTCAACGAGGTGGAGGTGCAAACCAACAAATGATTGATGAAGCTTTAGCTTTAGCAAAAAGAAGTGACATCGTTATTTATGTTGGAGGAAGTACACACGGTTACAGATATGATGTGTGGAATGATAATGCATATGATGCAGAAGCTGTAGATAAACCGAATATGGATATGCCTTTTGGGCAAGATGAATTGCTTGATCAATTATTAAAAGCAAATTCCAAAACAGTGGTTGCTTTAATGGGCGGTGGCGCAATTGATATGACCAAGTGGATTAGCAAAACGCCGGCAATTTTACAAAACTGGTATGCAGGTATGGAGGGTGGAAATGCACTTGCAAGAATTTTATTTGGAACTGTAAATCCATCCGGAAAACTACCAATGACTTTTCCAAAAAAGCTGGAAGATAATCCTTCTTATGCTTTAGGAGAATATCCCGGTGATACAGCTAAGAGTTTAATTGTAAATTATCATGATGATATTTATGTAGGATACCGCTATTACGATACTTATAAAGTAACTCCGCAATTTGCATTTGGACATGGGCTTTCTTATACAAATTTTGAATATAGTAATTTAAAACTAGCCGCTGTTGGCAACAATGTTACTGCTACTTTTATGGTCAAAAATACCGGTAAAGTTGCAGGTGCAGAAATAGCACAGGTGTATGTGCACGAACAAAACGCAGTATTGCCAAGACCTGAAAAAGAATTAAAAGGTTTTGATAAAATAAAACTTGCTCCAGGAGAACAAAAAACCATCAGCATTAAACTGGATGAAAATGCATTTAAATATTTTGATGATGTAAAAAATGAATGGGTGATGGACAAAGCTGCATTTGATATTTTAGTAGGCGGCGCATCAGATAATATCAAGCTTAGAAATACAATAAAGTTGTAAAAGAACTTTTTAAAAAGTATTAATTTAAAAACAGGCTATAACATTTAAAAGTTATAGCCTGTTTTATTTTTAATTTGAAAACAAATGAAGAAAATCTCCTAGAAAACTTTTATGGATTTGTAGAAAATACACTCGCTTCCTTTAACAACATTCTGCGGTTTAATTTTAGCTGTGCAATAATTAATTCTGCAAAATCTTCTGGATGCATTACTTTTTCAGCATCACCGGTAATTAAATTGGCACTTTGTGCAAGCTCAGTAACGATGGTACTTGGCGCCAATGTGGTAACACGGATATTGTGTTTGCGAACTTCCTGCATCAAACTTTCGCCTAAGCCAAATACGGCAAATTTAGATGCACTGTATGCACTTGTGAGTGCACTGCCTGCCTTGCCTGAAGTGGAAGAAATATTAATAATATCACCGGTTTGCCTTTCAATCATTTCCGGTAGCACGGCACGGGTTGCATAATACACACCAAATAAATTTACTTTAATCATGTTCTCCCAAACTTCGGGTTCCAATTCCATGAACTTTCCAAAAGTGCCGGTACCAGCGTTGTTAATTAAAATATCAATTGGCCCTAATGCTGTTTTAATCTTTTCTACTGCTGCATTTACTTCTTCAATGTTACTAATGTCAGCGGTTGCAGTTGCAACTTTTACACCCAATAGTTTTATTTCTTCTGCTACTTCATCCAAATCTTTTTGGGTACGTGCAACTATTCCAACATGAACACCTTCATTTGCCAAAGCAATTGCTACGGCCTTTCCTATTCCTTTTCCTGCACCTGTTACCAGTGCTATTTTTCCTTTTAATGATTGCATATTTTTTAAGTTTAATGCTAAAATTACTCCAAATTAAGTTTGTACTCAGTTTTATAAATGCGCTCTAATTTATAAATTCTTATATCGTAAACTGCGCAGAATTAATCAAAAGTTTTAATAATAAAAAAAGGACTGAATAAAATCCAATCCTTTAAAAAACTATTCTTTACATATTAACTTGTTTTCTTTGCACCGATAATTGGTATTGCTTTTTCTCTTATCATTTTATTTAACTCCGTAATATCAATTTCCATTAAGCTTTTCAGTTTGTTCAACTGCTTATCTGTAAGGGCGGCAAGTTCATTAAATGCCTGTTTAACCTGCTCGGTAGGCGGGTTGTAGCCACTGCCTGCATAATCAAACAGTCCGCTGATTTTATCATTTAAACGAATTGGATAATTCAATACATCCTGTCCGCTTTTTGATTTTGTCTGGTACAACGCTTCTTCAATTGCAGTAAGCTGTTTGTTTATTGTATCGCCTTTTTGTTTAATTTCTTTTGGTAAATTTTCACCCTGGCGTTCAGCAAAATCATTTATTTGTGTGCGAACATCTCTAATATTTTTAATGGCTTTTTGTATTTCAGTAAATTTATCCCGTATGCTGACAAGTGTATTAAACTGGTCTTCATAGCCCTGCTGGGTTATTTTGTATGTAGGGTTAGCAAGTATTGTAAAAGGTTGCTCTACGGAATCTTTCCCCAATTTTACTTTCACGAAATACTGTCCGGGTGTAGCTTTCGGGCTGCCAACTGCACCGTTCCATAAAATCATTCCTTCTATTTTTTCTGCTTCAGGGTAGTTCATATTCCATACAAATCTGTTCATCCCTGCATTAAATTCTACCTTATCATTTTTCTCTTTCGCATCAGTGGCAAATCTTTTTATTTCTTTTTTATTTTTATCCATCAGCACAATAATTCCTTTACTGCTGTCAGTTATATCTTTTACGTAAAAATTAATTACAGCACCATTTGATGCATTGGTACCTGCATTTTTTGCATTTGCATTTACAGATCCATCTCTCCTAAAGCTTTCATTTACCGGCAAGATGAATAAATTTTTATCCAATATGGCAGCATCATATTGCTGCACAGGCGTTAAATCATCAATGCACCAAAATGCTCGGCCTTGTGTAGATAAAATAAGGTCGTTATTCTTAATGGTCATATCTGTTATTGGCACCAATGGTAAATTCAATTGAAAAGGACGCCAGTTAGCACCATCATTGTAACTGATGTACATACCATATTCTGTTCCTGCATACAATAAACCTGCACGTTTTTTATCAGCCCTTATGGCCCTTGCAAAATGCATAGAAGGAATGCCTGTAGTTATTTCTTTCCATGTTTTACCATAGTCTTCTGTTTTAAAAATATAAGGTTTAAAATCATCCATCTTATATTTTGTACCGACAATATACGCAGCACCTTTTTTAAATGGATCAGCATCTATGCAATTCCACATCATCAATTTGCCTGCTGCTGGTGGAGTCACATCTGTCCAGCTTTTACCCGCATCTTTGCTTACGTTTACACGGCCATCATCGCTGCCTGTCCATAATAAATCCTTTTCGTAAGGACTTTCCATTGCAGCGAAAATTGTACAATAATATTCTACTGATGTATTGTCTTGTGTAATTAAACCGCCACTTGATTTTTGTTTGGCAGTATCATTTGTTGTAAGGTCGGGGCTTATCATTTGCCATGATTGACCTTCGTTTTCTGATGCAAATAAATGTTGTCCGCCCACGTATAATTTTTTAGGATTGTGGGGTGAGAAGAAGATTGGAAAATTCCATTGAAAACGGTATTTGGTTGAGCTTGCACCGGCGCCCATCGGGTTATCAGGATAAACACTAATGGCTCTGTTTTCTCCTGTCTTATGATCGAGCCTGCTGAGGTAACCGCCATAATTTCCACCGTAAACAATATCCGGATTTAAAGGATCAGCTACCACATAACCACTTTCTGCACCTGCGGTTGAAGACCAGTCATCATTAGATATTTGTCCGCTATTGCTGCTGCTTAAAATTCTTACCGTGCTGTTATCCTGCTGTGCACCCAATATTCTGTATGGGAAATGATTATCTGTAGAAACCCTGTAGAACTGTGCTGTAGGCTGATTCTGATAAGTACTCCAATTATTTCCCGCATCAAAACTTATCTGTGCACCACCATCATCAGCCACAATCATTCTGTTTGCATCTTCGGAGTCAATCCAAAGATCATGGTGATCGCCGTGTGGTGTATTAATGGGTTTAAATGTTTTACCTGCATCTGTACTTTTGTGCATGCCTACATTTAATGCGTAAACAATATTTTCATTTTTTGGATCAGCATATATTTTACTGA
>JAYTCO010000114.1:0-2180 GCA_043736415.1 Ferruginibacter sp.
ACACAATTGGGTAAAATTTGCCAACGAATTTTTAGAAAATAAACTGTTGCTCCAACGGCAGCAATACACAACACAAATTGAACATTACGATACACTTGCAGCACATTTTGATGCTATAAAACGAATAAACAATATTCTGATTGATCTTTGCCGTGATATGTGGAGTTACATCAGCGTAGATTATTTTAAACAACAAACAAAAAAAGGAGAAGTAGGCAGCAGTGCAATGCCTCACAAAGTAAACCCGATTGATTTTGAAAATGCAGAAGGAAATTTTGGAATAGCAAATGCAATACTGGAACATCTTTCAGCCAAATTACCCATCAGCCGATTACAGAGGGATTTAACGGACAGTACAGTTTTAAGAAACATAGGTGTACCAGTTGCCCACACAATCATTTCCTTAAAATCTTTAGAAAAAGGTTTGGGAAAATTAATTTTAAATGAACCAAAATTAAATGCCGATTTGGATAATAACTGGGCAGTTGTAGCAGAAGCCATTCAAACAATTTTGCGTCGGGAAAATTACCCAAAACCTTACGAAGCTTTAAAAGAACTTACAAGAGGTAACAATGCAATTACCAAAACCTCCATGCATCAATTCATAAACGGGTTAAAAATATCAGCTACATTAAAAAAGGAATTAAAAGCTGTTAGTCCGCATAATTATACGGGAGTGAAATGAAGGGATCAAAATACAAAATCAAATTTTCTTAGATCAGATGACCGAAATTAAATATTTTAAACATACAATTAAAGAATATTTTAAGAGTTTAAACTATATTTACAATTGACCGTTATCAAAATTATCTGCCGTAAGCTTTCCGAAATTTTATCAATGTCTAAAAAAATTTATACCCTTTTTTGGATAATATTATTGTGTTATAATAATATAGTTATTTCTCAAACAACATGTTCAGGCAGTCTGGGTGACCCAATTGTAAATGTTACATTTGGTCAGGGAGCTAATCCGGGTGCACCTTTTTCTATTTCTGTTCCGGGTGCAAGTACATCATATGCGTATTCTGCACCTACAGGCAATCCTGCTTCAAATACAGTCTTCGATGGACAATACGCACTCGTAAACTCGGTCCCTTCCAATCCGGCCTGGCTAACAGCCGGAGATCATACTAATCCTGGTTCTGGTTATATGGCTTTTTTTAATGCTGCTCCTACCCCGGGCGAATTTTATAGCCAAACCGTTACAGGATTATGCGCAGGTACATCATATGAGTTTGCAGCGTGGATATTAAATGCAATAAATAGTAACATACTACCAAATGCAGTAGAGCCAAATGTTACTTTTAAAATTTATAATCCTGCAAATTTAATAACACCAATTGTGTCATTTTCTACGGGGAATATACCTGCACAAAACACAATATTGTGGCGAAGATTTTCAACATTGTTTACTACGCCTATGGGAATAAATTCTGTAATCTTGGTATTATCAAATAACAACGTTGGAGGAACCAATCTCGTGGGCAACGACATGGCGATAGATGATATTACATTTAGAGCTTGTGGACCATTAACAGTTGCATCTTTTTCACCTTCATCGGTTTTATCTAATCTAACCCTTTGTAAAAATGTGCCTTATACCCTATATGGAACTTCTGGGGCTGCCCTAAGTACACCATCTTACCAATGGCAAGTAAGCAGTGACAATGGAGCAACATGGTTAAATATTGCAACTGCAAATTCATTAATTTATACGTCTCCCGGCAATAATAGTGGGCTTTATAAATTTCGCCTTCAATCTCAAGAGGCGGGTAATACAGGCTCCTCTTTTTGTAAATTTTATTCTGCGCCGATAGATTTAACAGTAACCAATTGTATTGGAACTAAAATTATCAATGATTATACGCCCATTCAATCATTAGACATTTGTAAAAATATCATTGTAGTAGAAGATGGAAGTAAATATAATGTGGGGGATACAGTTTTATTGATACAAATGAAAGGTGCTGTTATTGACTCATCCAATACTGCTTCATTCGGTAATATTACAGATTATAAAAGTGCAGGTAATTATGAATTTAATTATGTAAAAAGTAGAAATGGAAATGGCATAGAATTAAAGAATAAAATCATTAGAACTTATGAAATTCCGGTAGGAAAAGTACAGTTAATAAGAGTTCCCTATTTTACAAATTATATTGTAACTGATACGCTTACCT
>JAYTCO010000115.1:0-5175 GCA_043736415.1 Ferruginibacter sp.
CATATGTTCAAAAAAAGTATGATGGAAGAAAATATGTTGATGCAACATATAAAAATTACTACCTCGATGGTCCGTATAAGACGTACTTTGATGGAACTCAACCAAGTACCGTATTTCATTATAAGTATGGTATTGTAGACAGCACCGTCAAACAATACTACTACAACGGCAAATTACAATCCGAAGGAAAATACAATATGGGCGAACGCCATGGTAAATGGAATTATTATTTTGATAATGGACAATTGTATTATACTGAAACGTATGATAACGGAAGATTAAACGGGGTGACAACTCTCTACACCGAACAGGGAAATATTGATAAAGAAATTTCGTATTACGAAGGCGACCTTGATGGACCCTATAAATACTATGGGGACAATGGGCAGTTGGCTTTAATATGCAACTACCAGCAGGACGATTTGGTTAGTTATACTTACGACGGGAATGATGGCAAACTACTGCCGGTTATTCCCGTTGTTAACGGAACAGGCCTTGTTACCGGTTTTTATAAGAATGGTGTTAAAAGCATAGAGCTAAACTTTGAGGGAAGCGAAGTGAATGGTGTCCGTAAATTATATTTTACCAACGGTAAGATTGCTGTAGATGGTGCCCGCTCTTATGGCTACGATCACGGTAGCAAAAAAGTTTATCTTCCGGATGGAACATTGGCTAGCGAAGAAAATCTTTATTATGACAATCTTCATGGAGCAGTTAAAAAATATAATGCTAATGGCAAATTATCTGCAGACGAAAATTATTACAATGGGTCACGACATGGCCCTAATAAGTATTATGACAACACGGGTAAACTGGTAGAAACAAGAATTTATTTCTATGGCAGTCTTCAAATGGTTGTAAAGTCATAATTGGAATAGTGTATGTTTTTAAAAAGAAGTGTTTGTCTCTTATAAAACGGGCTGCATTTAAATAGCGTATAATGAGTTGTATGAAAAAGGGTGTATTAGTTTTAATGATTTACCTAAGCAGTATTTGCCTGCAGGCACAGTCTGTTGAAGACGTACAAAAGATATTTCCGGATGACCATGCGGTTATATTAAATGTAAATCGAAATCTTAAAATTTATTTTAAGGACAAGTTGCCTGTTGCCGAAACAAGTGAGCAGACGGATATATTGGTACTTAACGACAAAGCCAATGGAATATATAATAAGTATAAAATATTTCATGGCACATTTGACGAGTTAAGAAGTATGGAGGCATACACAAATGTGCCCGATGGCAAAAAGTACCGTAAACTAAAAGTAACAGAAATAAAAACAGAGAATGCTACCAGCAGGGGAGTGTTTTATGATGATTCTAAAGAGTCAGTTTTCGATTTTCCATCTATGGTTAAAGGTGCTATTGCAACGGAAATACATACTGAGTTTCATAAAGATCCACACTTGCTTTCGCCGTTTTATTTTACGAGTTACATGCCTGTAGTGCAGTCTAAATTCACCGTTACTTTTCCATCGGACATGCAGGTTAAATACATCCTGAAAAATAACCTCGACAATAGTATTAAAGTAAGCGAGAAAAAGAATGGTCGTCAAACAGTGTATGAGTTTACGGCAAGTAATCAAAAGTCGCGTCAACGTTACGGCGATGGTCCTTCGGCACCTTATTATGAACCTCATGTCATCATCCATCTTGCTTCTTACAAAAATGATAACAATGAGCAGGTGGGCTATTTAGGTAACGTAGATGACCTCTATAAGTGGAACCAGGGTTTTTTAAACGAGATCAATACACAATCCTCTCCTTTACTAAAACACCTTGCAGACAGCCTTACTGCCGGGTTATCTACTGATAAAGAAAAAACAAAACAAGTTTACAACTGGGTTCAAAACAACATTAAATATGTGGCCTTCGAAGATGGCCTGGAAGGTTTCATACCAAGGCAGGCGGCAGACGTTTGTAGCAAGCGTTACGGTGATTGTAAGGACATGGCAAGCCTTATAACAGCTCTGCTAAAACTATCTGGCCTTAATGCATACTTTACATGGATCGGCACCCGCGATATACCCTACGATTATAATGAAGTGCCTTTGCCTATTACGGACAACCATATGATCAGTACGGTTAACATAGGCAACGAATGGATTTTCCTGGATGGTACGGATCCCAACTGCATTTTTGGTGTGCCCAGCAAGGCTATACAGGGCAAGCAAGCTTTGGTAGCAATCAATAATAAAGAGTATAAAATTTTGCGGGTTCCCGAATTAAATGCCGATAAGAATGTTTTAGTGGATAGTACATTTATTAGCATAAGCGATAAGGGTATTAAGGGCCAAAGCAGTGTATACTACAATGGTTATTTTGGAAATGATATTTATAACTCGTTAATGTATCGCGACAACAAAGACCTGAAAGATTATGTAAGAGGACGTACCATGAAGGGTAGCAATAAGTTTATTCTTGATGATTTTTCGGTCAGTCATTTTAGTCCTGCAGATAAAGTGATGAACATTAAAACAACCTTTGAAGTGCCGGATTATAGTAAGAAGTTAGCTGACGAAATGTTTATCAACATGTCGCTTGATCGCAACAGCTTATCGCTCATAGATACAGCCAGGCGTAAGGTGGCAGTGTCCAATGATTTTAAATTTCAAACTAAAAATTTTACGCAATTAATTGTACCTGCCGGGTACGAAGTAAGTTATATGCCTGCTAACTATCATTATAAAAATACTTTTTTTGATTACGATGTAAAGTACCTGCAGACCAGCGGACACGTTACGGCTGTACAGGAGTTTAAATCTAATGTAATGCTATTGGATCCAAAAGACTTTAACCAATGGAATGAAACCGTAAAAGAATTAAACATTCAACAAAAGAACCAGGTAGTCTTAAAAAAAAAGTAGTCTTCATATTTATACCAACAACACGTAATGAGATCATTCAAAATTTTACTGGGCCTGCTTGTAATTTCAGTGACAGCCCATTCCCAGTCTTTTAATTTTTCGCTCGAAAGCACCTGGCACGATGTGCCGCAAAAACACACGGTGTCACCTCAATTTGATTCGGCTGCAGCAGTAGGCATCTTAGATGAACGTACCATAGAATATACAGTCGAGGGAAAAGAAATAGCCATGTATCATTCTTTTCATCAAATTGTAAAAATTAATACGGATGCCGGTATTGAAATGTATAATAAAATTTACATCCCCCTCGCCCCAAATGCTGTCCTTAGCAATGTAAAGGCACGTGCTATATTAAAGAATGGAAAGGTAATTGCGGTACCTGCTGATAAGTTTAAGGAGATTACTGAGAATGGTGGCAAATATCAATTGTTCGCCATGGAAGGTCTTGAAAAGGGAGCAGAGGTAGAATACACTTATACGCTTAAGAAGAACACAACCTTCTTTGGTATGGAAGTGTTTCAAACAGCAAGCATACCAAAGAAAAAAACGGTTTTTACGCTTTCAGTTCCTTCACACTTAAAGTTTGACGCAAAGGGATATAACGGTTTTAAAATGAGTGCAGATAGCCTTATTGGCGACAAACGCATTACGGTGGGTTTTGATGAAAATGTTCCCGCCCTTGAGGAGGAGAAATATGCCGTAAAAAGTCCCTATGCAAAGCGGGTGGAATATAAACTTAGCTACAATCTTTCCGTTAATCCCAATGTTAGAATCTATACATGGAAAGATTTTGCAAAACGTGCCTACACAAATTATACAACAGTTGCCCCAAAAGATATTAAGCCGTTAAACTCATTTGTTGCCCAATTAAAGTTGGATGGGGCTGCAAGCGAAGTAAATAAGATCAGCCAGGTTGAGAATTTTATAAAGACCTCAATAAATGTTGATAAGGCTTTGATTGGAGAAGATGTATCGTCTATTGAACATGCATTTAAAAATCGTAGTACCGACATCAATGGAAACATCCGGTTGTATGCTGCATTGTTTGAAAAGGCCGGGATAAACTTCCAGATAGTTTTTGCAGGCAGGAGGGATGAGTTTCCGTTGGATGAGGAACTGGAAAATTGGAACCGTATTGATGAAACAGTTTTCTTTTTTCCAAATACGGGTAAATATTTGTCTCCATCAAACATAGAACTACGATACCCATACATTCCACCATATTGGGCGGGCACCAAAGGTTTGTTTTTAAAAGGAACAACTATAGGCGATTTTAAAACAGCCCTCAGTTCGTTTAATGAAGTGGAGATGGAACCATTCGACCAGCAATCGCATAACATGGATGTCAGTATTAAATTCAACGATGCATTAGATACATTGCTCATACACAGCAAACAGATTTTGACCGGCTATGGTGCAGCGGATATCAGGCCCATTTATGCATTTCTGCCAAAAGACAAACAGAACGAAGCAAACATTGAAATTGTAAAGTCAGTATCAGGTTCTACAGATATTAAAAACATTAAAGTAGAAAACGAAGAGTTGATCCATTTTGCCGATAATAAACCGTATTCCATTGCGGCCGATATAAAAAGTGGAGAACTAATTGAAACAGCCGGCAATAAGGTCTTGCTTAAAATTGGAGAAATAATTGGCCCCCAGGTTGAAATGTACCAGGTTAAGCCAAGGCAATTACCAATTGAACTGGCTTATCCGCATGTGCTAAACAGGATAATTACCCTCGAAATTCCTACCGGTTACAGGATAAAAAATTTGACTGATTTGAATATTGCAATTGAGCACAAGGATGATAACGAAATGACGATGGGTTTTGTAAGTGGCTATCAGCAATCAGGGAATGTTGTTACCATAAGTATTTTTGAGACTTACAAAAAAATGCATTACCCCATAAGCCAGTTTGAAGATTTTAAAAAAGTGATCAATGCCTCAGCCGATTTTAATAAAGTAGTGCTGGTACTTGAAAAGATATAGGGAAGCAAAAGCTAAAAATTTATCTCATGTAACAAAGGTTTCCAATTTATTCTGACTGGTTTACATAATTTGCTAACACTCCAGTATTTAGCTTTGATATATTGGGATTGAAGAATCTGGTATAAATTGTACGATTTTACCAAAACAAACGGTTGCATTTTAATTAAACTATTCAATCAGAATCCAGCAATGGAAATCTTTATTGTTTATGATAAAAAGCTGGTCATCCAGGCACTCAGGTTTCACTTTATAAAAAGGCCGGAGATCCGCATTATGATGATACTGGTAAATGTGTTTGCCCTTTTTTCGGCAGCCTT
>JAYTCO010000116.1:0-2177 GCA_043736415.1 Ferruginibacter sp.
CAACTTTATATCTGCCTGTCCGGTATTCACACCAAATGGAATGGTAGGCAACACAATTATTTTAGCCCCTTTATCGCAAGCAATTCGAGCAGCTTCAGATGCTATTGCAGTAGCTTCTATATTATCTGTGGCATAGGGCAAATGATAATTGTGTGCCTCTGTTGCACCCCATGGTAATACAGCAATATCATACACTGCATCTTTTACGTTTTTCCAATTTGTTTCTGCTAAAATATAAGGTTTCACTAGTATGTATTTTGTTATTCCATGATTCTCAGCTTGGCATAATTCAACATTATTTTCTTTTCGCCGTTCAATTCAAAATTAATAGTAGCAATTGGATTATGTGCTGCGCCTTCCATTTTTGCTACTACGCCGAAACCAAATTTCATGTGTTCTACCTTTTGCCCTTCCGTTAAATCAGTCGTATTGCTTGCAACAAAATCTGTTGAAGGAACGTGCTCTTTTACAGTTGGGCGTGCAGGCGTTGCATACGATGGTTTGGATGGTTCTTTTTTTGCAAAACTGCCGCCCGTATTTTCAAAACCTCTGCCCATGCGTTCAAATGCGCTGCCACGGTTAGCTGCGCTTGATGCATTGTTGCGTGCAGGAGCACCCGCATAACTTTTATCAATATTTGTTTCGGGCATTTCATCTAAAAACCTGCTTGGGTCATTCTGCTGCAACTGCCCAAAACGGTAACGGGCATTGCTGTAACTTAAATAAAGTTTATGCTTTGCACGGGTAATAGCAACATAAAATAATCTTCTTTCTTCTTCCAGTTCTTCTCTTGTATTAATGCTCATTGCATTCGGAAAAAGCGTTTCTTCCAACCCACCAACAAACACTACCGGAAACTCCAAACCTTTCGCAGCATGTATCGTCATCAGCTTTACAACATCTGTTTCTTCTTTGTTGTTATCAGCATCTGTAAGCAAAACAATTTGTTGTAAATATCCGCCCAAACTTTTATCACCCACTTCTCCATCTTCTTCATTCATCGGCGTTTCGGTAAACTCTTTTATAGAGTTTAAAAGTTCCTGTACGTTTTCGTAACGTGCTAAACCTTCGGTAGTTTTATCGTTAAACAAATCTTTTACAAGCCCTGTATTTTTACCTACTAGAAAAGCGAGATCGTATGCATTTTTTTTATGCATTTCACTTTGAAACATTTTTATCATTGTTACAAAGTTGTCAATAGCTTCTAAAGTGCCGCTTTTAAAACCATACATTGCTGCATTGCAAAGTATATCCCACATGCTTAGGTTGTTTTCATTTGCATATAAAACAGCCTTATCAATTGTAGTTTTTCCAATGGCTCTTACAGGATAATTGATAATGCGTTTCAGCGCTTCTTCATCTCGTGGGTTTACAATAATTCTTAAATAACAGATTAAATCTTTTACTTCCTTGCGCTGGTAAAAACTAAGCCCGCCATAAATACGGTAAGCAATACCCATGCGCCTCAACGACTCCTCAAAACTTCTGCTTTGTGCGTTTGTTCTGTATAAAATGGCAAAATCCTGGTTAAAGTAATGGTTGCGTAATTTATTTTCCTGTATAGCATCTGCAACCATTTTTCCCTCGTCGTTGTCTGTCATGGTGCGCACGAGTTTTATCTTTTCTCCTTCGCTGTTATCAGTAAATAATTTCTTTTCTATCTGCCCTTTATTTTTACTGATAATTTCATTTGCAACGCTCAGTATATTTTTTGTGCTGCGGTAATTCTGTTCCAGCTTTACCACTTTTACATCATCATAATCTTTTTCAAACTGTAAAATATTTTCTATTGTTGCACCTCTAAAACTGTAAATACTTTGTGCATCATCGCCCACAACGCAAACATTTTCATGCATGGCGCCAAGCAGTTTTACAATTTCGTACTGCGCCGTATTTGTATCCTGATACTCATCTATCATTACATACTTAAACTTATGCTGATACTTGCTTAAACTCTCGGGAAAGTTTTTTAAAAGGATGTACATTTTAAAAAGCAGATCATCAAAATCCATGGCACCGTTTTTAAAACAGCGCTTGCTGTAGGCATCATAAATCTGCCCAAGCATCGGTCTGTTAGCACTTGCATCTTCCTGTTGCAAATTGTAATCATTTGCATATTCGGCCGGGCCAACAAGTGCATTTTTTGCTGATGAAATTCTGTTGTAAACCACGTTTGG
>JAYTCO010000117.1:0-5130 GCA_043736415.1 Ferruginibacter sp.
CCATAATTAAAATCTTCAATGTAAGTACCGTTTGGTTGTTTACCCAAATTTGCTATAGCCTTAATTTTGCCTGTTGCAGTTTCCATAACGATGGCAGTACCATGCACAGAATTATTACCAACCAGCATTTTCATCAGGGCATTTTCTGCTACATCCTGTATATATGTATCAAGTGTAGTTACGATATCTTTTCCATTTACAGGGTCAAGTTCGGAGCCTTCAACCGGCATATAAGCGCCGGCTGAATACCGCATCAAACGCTGTCCTGTTGTACCTCTTAACAAACTGTCATACGTTAATTCAAGTCCAACATTTTTCGCAAGATTTTGTCTTGAAAGTCCGATGGTTCTGTTTGCAAGCAGGATGTATGGATTAATTCGTTTGTCTTTTGTATCAATGATAAAACCACTTTTATTTCTACCCAATCTTACCAAAGGAAAATCTCTCAGCAAAAGATATTGATCAAAAGTCATTTTCTTTTTAAGAATAAAATACCGGTCTTTTTCCTCATATGCCTGCAGCAATTGTTTTTTATAATCTTCAGCACTTTTATCTGCAAAAAGTTTAGAGAGACAAAAGCTTAAAGAATCAATATGATCTTTAAAACGTTTACCTTGTTTTTCCCTTAATCCATCTGCAGCAAAATCTACATAAATATCAAAAACTGGTACTGATGTACTAAGCATATTTCCGTCTTCACTGTATATAGTTCCTCTTTCTGCTATAATTGGCTGCGATTTAATATGGAGACTGTCGCTCATACCAATCCAATATTTACCCTGTACAGTTTGAATATAAATTGCTCTCCCCAAGACAAATACGCAAAGTAAAACCATGCATAAAAAGCACAGATAAACTCTCCATAATATGTCTTTTTTTACATCCATTTTGGTAATTATTTTTTAATGGTATCAGTCATTTTTTTAGCTACAGTTTCCTCAAGCAACATGGGCGGCAATTTTGATTCTTTAAGACCCAGTGGCTCTACTGCTTTTATCAATTCGCTTGCTTTACTCCTAAATATTAAATCGCTCTTTACTGATTTATATTCGTATTCTAATTCTTTAATATTTTTTTCAGTAACAGCAATTTTTCTTACGAGTTTGTCTGCATGGTGACCGTTGTATATATAAAGAATTGCAAGCACGGCAAGAAAAAGAAAGAAGGGAATGTTTTTAACTATTTTATTGTAGTTAAAAAACTGTTTCCATTCAGCTTTGGATACTTTGGTTTCTTTATTTTTTTTTTCGGTCGCCATTTACTTTTTTTGTGCAACTCTCAATTTTGCACTTCTGCTTCTTGTGTTATTTTTTTGTTCGGTTGAAGATGCAGTTATTGGTTTTTTGGTAATAATTGTAAAAGGATTATCTAATCTTGTTCCATAGACATCATCTGCTTCCTGTTCTTCTATTGATCCGTTTTTAAAAAAGTTTTTTACTATTCTGTCTTCCAGAGAATGAAAGCTGATAACAGCTACCCTTCCATCTTTATTTAAAACTGCCTTTGTCTGCTCCAGCATTTCTTCCAATACTTTCATCTCTTCATTTACTTCTATTCTTAAGGCCTGAAAAACCTGTGCTAAATATTTATTTGGATTTCCTTTTACTACTGAAGAAATGCTTTGCTTAAAAGTATTAATGGTTGTAAATGGTTTTGTCAATCTTTGTTCAACAATTGTTTTGGCCAATGTTTTTGCATTGGTAACCTCTCCGTATTTTTCAAACATTTTATGCAACTGCAATTCTGTAAAACTGTTTAATACTGTCGCAGCAGTTGTTGTCTGTCGGTTATCCATCCGCATATCCATTGCTGCATCAAACCTTGTACTAAAGCCTCGTTCGGCAGTATCAAACTGGTGGCTTGAAACTCCTAAATCAGCCAAAACACCATCCACCTTTGCAAATTTGTGTAACCTTAAAAACCTTTGCAGATGTCTAAAATTCTGCGGCACAAAAATTACACGATCATCTTCAGGTACATTCCTTTTTGCATCTTCGTCCTGGTCAAAAACAATCAGTTTTCCGTTAGGCCCCAAGTGTTTTAATAATTCTATGCTATGTCCACCACCACCAAACGTGCAATCAACATACACACCATCATCTTTTATATTTAATGCTTCTATTGATTCGGCAAGTAAAACGGGAGTATGATAAGCAGGTAATTCGGAATTTGTAGTTTGGTCAACCATCATAATAATTCTTTTCCTTTCCATTCATCTAAAATGATAAATACCGATTCCTATTTCCTAATTACAAATCACCAATTCCATCCTTCCCATTCATTACCTCATTTGCAATTGCACTAAAACTTTCATCCGTCATATTTTCAAAAAACTGATCATACATTTTTTTATCCCATATCTCAATTTTATTAATTGCAGAGACGAGTACGATATCCTTATCAAGCGAAGCGTAATCTTTTAAATTTTTTGGGAGTAACAAACGACCTGCACTGTCTAATTCAACAGGCGAAGCGCCGTTTAAAAAATAGCGGCGAAACGATCTTACTTTAGGGTCAAAATCATTCAACTTACTTATGTTTGCAAAAATTGGTTTCCAGCTTTGTATTGGATAAAGAGTGAGGCACTTTTCAAATCCTCTGTTTAGTACGAATTCAATTCCATCATCTTTTGGCAACTGCTTTTTAAAAGCTGCCGGCAAAAGGAAACGTCCTTTTGTATCCATGGTGGATTCATATTCGCCTAAAAAGCTGATCATTGTTTAAGAGGGAATAGTTATTTGTAACTATCTAACACAAAATAACACTTTTTCCCACTTTCGAACACTATTTGTATAAAACATATTTTTCCACAGGCTTTATAGTGCCTACAGGTGTGCATTACAGCTGATTTTATGACTATAAACTGTGGTAAAGATGTGAATTGATGTGGATATACTGTGAATAGCTAAATTATGTAGTTATTTAGCTAATGGAAATGATATAGTAAATGCACTTCCTTTCCCTAATGTACTTTCGGCTTTTATACTGCCTTTATGCGCTTCCACCATAGATTTTACATAACTGAGCCCTAGCCCAAAACCTTTTACATTGTGCACATTACCGGTATGTGCTCTGTAAAATTTTTCAAATATTCTTGAGAGAGTTTCTTTACTCATTCCAATTCCGTTGTCTTCAATTTTAATACGTAAAAGATTACCGGCGTTACTAGTTGTTAACTTTATGAGCGGAATTTCCTTCGAATATTTAAGGGCATTATCAAGCAAATTATTTACAAAATTTGTAAAATGTACTTCATCTGCCATTACTAAATCTTTGGCCGCATTTAAATTAATTTCCAGTTTGCCGCCACGTTCATTTACAGGAAGTGAAATATTATTAACCGCAATTTTTATCAGATCGTTTGCAGATAGTTTTTTTAAGTTTAACTGAACTTCCTGTTTATCGAGCAAAGCTGCCTGCAGTATGGTTTCCACCTGCATATTCATTCTTTTATTTTCTTCTTTTATAACACCGGTAAAATAAGCCGTTTTTTCTTTATCTGCAACCACTTTTTCGTTTTTAAGTGCATCTACAGCAAGAGAAATTGTAGCTAACGGTGTTTTAAATTCATGGGTCATGTTGTTAATAAAATCAGATTTTATTTCCCCCAGTTTCTTTTGTATTAATAAGGTTCGAAGCGTTAAAAAGAATGCCGCAATAATAATTAATGTAAACACAATAGAGCCGACAATAAACCAGGTAAGCTCTTTTAATACAATGGTATTTTGATGAGGAACAATAATTATTAATCCTTCCTGTGGTACAAGATTTTCAAGGTTACTGCCGCTTTCAGGTACAAGAGGAATTAATTGCATAACATTATTGAGAGAATCCTGAAAAACTTTCATAAAATTATCGGTATCAATTTGGTCACCTGTAATTTGGTCATCAGTAACTGCAAATTCAAAACTTACACCTTTCAAATCATTTGAAGCCAATGATTCTTTTACGATCGTATAAATTTCTTCTTTGTTAAACCGCTGCATTACAGAATGCTTTCTAAAATCAAATTGCAATCTGTCAGGGGTTATTAAAAGATCATTTTTTTTAGGATAAATAAAAGCAAGCTTTTCGTTTGTAAGCCTCGATGCTGCCAGACCGGCTGCTTTTGTAACATTATCTTTAAGCCTTTGCTCCCGGTAATTTTTTACACTTTTTAACCATAGGACCTGAAAAAAAATAAGTCCAAGTAAACTAATTGTAATAAGTATAGTTATAATGGGGAAAGTTTTCTTCATGAAATGTTTTTGGTGGAACTCTATACAGAAACGATTACAAATGTAGGATTAAACACTTTTTTTTGTAATAATAGTTTGTTATAAAAATTACTTTAATATTTTAAAGATTTTATTTTAAAATCCTAACAGATTTTAAGCATTGTATTTACATAAATTTCTTTACTTTCAATTATCATGATCAGCCCAAACAACGGTATATTATTAATTGCAGAACCTTTTTTAAAAGACCATTCATTTGCAAGAAGCGTTGTATTAATTTGTAAACACAACGAAGAAGAAGGCACATTTGGCTTTGCAATACATAGAAAATTACATACCACTTTAGACAAGATAATTGAAGACATGGATGGGTTTAAAATTCCTGTTTATCTTGGCGGGCCGGTGCAGACAGACACCTTACATTATATACATCAATACCCTGAACTGTTTTTAGATGCTGTTGAAATTACGGAGGCTGTTTATTGGGGCGGAGATTTTGCATTGCTAAAAAACTATATAAAAGACGGTACGGTAGATATCAATAAGATAAAATTCTTTTTAGGTTACAGTGGCTGGAGTGCCGGGCAATTAGAAGATGAAATGAAAGTGCACAGCTGGATTACGCTGCAGAGCACAAAACAACTTATTTTTAATACTGCCCCACAGGACATCTGGCAATTAAGTTTAACCGCATTGGGTGGCAAATATAAAATGATGATACATTATCCAACAGATCCTCAATTGAACTAAGAAGCCCCCCTCAATCCCCCCCGAGGGGGGACTTATGAACTCCTACAATAATTTAGAGTAATTTGCTGTTTTAGAAATTTCATTTTTTTTAGTTTGCTTTATAAACTCCTTCACTTTCCTGCAAGACTAGCACTGCTCATTTGGTGCAGGTATCTGTTTATAA
>JAYTCO010000118.1:0-12093 GCA_043736415.1 Ferruginibacter sp.
TGTCCATGGAATTATTTCAATATTTCTTTTATGACATTCCGTAATTAAATTTGGATTTACAAGCACCTGCTCGGGGCTGTATATTGCTGGGTTAAAACCCAGATCTTTTAACTGTTTTCTAAAACTGTTTTTATCTAAACCTTCAACAAGCAATGCAGTTTTTATAGACGGATATTTTTTATGGAGATACTGCAATGTTCTTCTGTCAAATGATTGAATGATGACCCTCTCTTCAATTTTTTTCTGTTGAATAACTTTCATCAGCATATCTACAAATGCTGCAGGCGTAGGATGAAATATTTTATCTGTTTCAGGGGTTGTTTTCGTTTCTATATTATAAAATAACTTGGGCTTATTGTTGATAGTGGTATAGTTTTCAACGCTGTCAATTAGTGACGAAAGAGAAGGTTTAGCTACCTTTAATTTTTGTTGCTTTTCGAACCTTGGATGTTGCTTTAAACCTACATCATACTTTTGCGTTTGCGCAAAAGTCATCTTATAAATATTAAAACTTTTTTCTTCAGCCTCATTTATATATTGCCCATCCGGCTTTGTAGAAATTTCGTGGTTGAAGAAAGGTTCATGCGATAAGATGGCAACATTGTCTTTTGTAAAAACGATATCCATCTCCAAGGTTGTCACTCCTAAGTCAACAGCTTTTAGCATGGCCGGAATCGTGTTTTCAGGCATTAATCCTCTGCAGCCACGATGACCCTGAAAATCAAAATTTATACTCAGTGGTTTGTTGTAAATGTCCTTATCTGCAGTTGTTTTTTTTGAAGAATTACAGGCTGCAAATAGCACAACAGATAGGTATAAATAAAGAAGGTTTTTATTATGCATATTTAAAGCTAAGCTCCATCATTGAATAATTTCATGTAATCATAAAATTTTACAAAAAATTATGCGAAGTAAAACATTATCCATTCATGCCCAGCCATGCCATCATACCAATGCCATGCTCAATGGCATTTTCATCAACATTGAAAATGGGCGTATGTACCATATTGGTAATTCCTTTTTCTTTATTACCTGCGCCAAGTCTAAAAAAACATGCAGGAATAAGGTGCGAATAATAAGCAAAATCCTCTGCACCCATTCTTAGTTCAGTCTCTGTAACATTGCTTGCACCGGCAAATTCTTCTGCAAGCTTTCTTGCAGCCGCACTCAATTCTTCGTTGTTATTTACAAAAGGATATCCGACATCAATTTTCAAATCCACTTCAGCGCCCATAGCTCTTACTAAAAGTTCCGTTTGATTTTTTATAAGCTCATGCGCTTTAAAACGCCATACTTCATTCATAGCTCTAAATGTTCCCATCATCTTTACTTCACTCGGTATTACATTAGTTGTATTGCCGCCTTGTATAGATGTTATAGAAAGTACGCTGGGGTTAAATGGATCATTTTTTCTGCTAATAATTTGTTGTAGAGAAACGACCAATTGGGATGCAATTAAAATTGTATCTGCAGTATGCTGAGGTGCAGCGGCATGGCCACCTTTGGCTTTTATAGTTATATAAATTTCATCGGCACTTGCCATTACCATTCCACCTCTAAAACTAAAATTCCCGGGTTCCATACCTGGGTGCACATGCAGTGCAAATATTTTTTGTGGTACAGGGTTTTCAAGCACGCCTTCTTTAATTAAAAGACTTGCCCCGCCGGGATTCTTTTCTTCTCCGGGCTGAAAAATTAATTTTACAGTGCCCGTCCATTCATCTTTTGTTTCGTTTAAAATTTTGGCGGCACCAAGCAAGCAGGTTGTATGTACATCATGCCCGCATGCATGCATTACACCATGGTTTTTTGATTTATAGGGCACATCATTTTCCTCCACAATTGGCAGTGCATCCATATCTGCACGAAGTGCAACTATTCTTTCTTCTGCGTTTTTTCCTTTTATTAATCCTACTACACCGGTATTTGCTTTTATTTCAAATGGAATACCCCATTGTGTAAGTTTATTCTGAATAAACAAAGAAGTCTCAAATTCCAGATAACTCAATTCAGGATTGGCATGTATTTCCCTCCGTATATTTATAAATTCGGTTTTGTATTTAGCAGAAAGTGCTTTTATTTTTTCTAGCATTAAATTAGTTGTTGGTTAAGCATTACGGGTTGCAGGGCGAGGAAACTGTGCTGCAAAATAAACTATATTGATGGCCTATTTACAATTGACTGTTTACCTTTCACAGCTTATTCTTTTTCTTTTTCCTCTTTGGGTGGTTTTACTTCTATGGTTTCCGGTAAAACATAAATATTATTTGTAACGAGTTTTGCTCCAAGTATTTGTTTACGCACTTTTTCGGCATCTGCTTTGTCTAAAAAATTACCAAATTTTATTTTAATATTAGGCATCTGAAAACTCATGTACTGTTTCTGATCAGGAAACATCTGGTATAATTGTGCTCTTATTTTCATAGCGTATGGTCTGTCATTTGTGCTAACAACCATCAGCCTGTATCCTCTTGCAGATGTAAGCCCGTTTGTATAAGTAACAGTGCCTAAACTGCTGTTATACTCCGCCATTTTTTTACCAAGAACATCTATACGTGCATCTTTTATTATAACGGCCGTGCCGGAAATAGTTGTATCATTTACCTTTTGAGCATTAAGATTTGTAAAACAAAAAAGGGCAAACACAACACTAATAATCTTCATTTTTTTTATTTGTAACATTTTCAAAATTGTTTAATTCATTTTCACTTTCTTCAATAATTTTTAAACTGCTGCTGCAGCCAATTCTGTCAGCCCCGGCTGCAATTAATTCTTTTGCAAAATTAAAAGTTCTTATACCGCCACTTGCTTTTATTTTAACAGCATCAGTAAGATGTTTTTTCATCAGTTTTACTGCATGTACTGTTGCGCCGGTTTCCGCATAACCGGTAGAAGTTTTCATAAAATTAACTCCGGCTATGCCATATAAATCGCAACATTTTATTATTTCTTCATCTGTAAGCAAACCACTTTCAATAATTACTTTTAAATTCTTTTTTTTACTTCTTATTATTGGTAAAATAGTACTTAGTTCTCCGGCTAAATATTGCCAGTCATTATTTTTTAATGCAGCAATATTAATAACCATATCAAGCTCATCTGCCCCATCAACAATGGCTAATAAAACCTCAGCAAGTTTAGATTCCACAGCACTGTAACCAAAAGGGAAGCCAATTACCGTTGCCACTTTTACGTCACTCTTGGCTAACAAAAATTTAGCCTGCTTTACAAACATTGGCGGCACACAAACTGCTGCCATACTGTTTTCAGTTGCTTCTTTACACAGCTTTTCAACATCTGCAGTTAATGTAGTAGGTTTAAGTATTGTGTGATCTATATATGTCGCAATATTCATCGGGCAAAAATAGCGAAACTATTGTTTGTAATTCTAAGCCACAAACAACGTTTAACAATATGAGGCTGTAGTTTTTTCAAAGAGCTTTTATTTATTATGTTATTAACTTTCCTATTGTTTTATTAAATTACAAGCTTCTACCAAAATTTATTTATTAAAAAAACTCCTATGACATTTTTAAGAACGGCTTCGCTGTTATTTTTATTTGCATTTTTTTCAAACAACGTAAAAAGTCAGATTACTTCTCCGGTAAATGGTGTAGCCGATGTTAGAAATGTGACATATGCTTTTACAAATGCTACCATAGTAAAAGATGCTCAAACTACATTAAGCAATGCTACACTCATCATAAAAATGGGTAAAATTGTAGCAGTTGGAAATGGTATTGCCATTCCTGCAGATGCCATTGTAACAGACTGTTCGGGTAAATTTATTTATCCGTCTTTTATAGATATCTACAGCGATTATGGAGTTACAGCGCCCATTCGTAATGCAGGAGGTTTTAATTTTTTTGCAACTGCACAATTAAATACGAATACTAAAGGTGCATTTGGCTGGAACCAGGCTATTAAGCCAGAAGTGAATGCAGCTTTACTTTTTAATGCTGATGAAACAAAGGCGAAAACATTACGAGAAAATGGTTTTGGTGTTGTACTTACTCATCAAAAAGATGGTATTGCACGTGGCACAGGTTCTGTTGTTGATCTCAGCGACAGAAAAGAAAATCTTACAATGATTAAAGAAAAAGCGGCTTTTTTTTATTCATTTAATAAAGGTACTTCAACGCAAAGTTATCCGGGGAGTTTAATGGGCTGCATTGCTTTGTTGCGTCAAACGTTTATAGATGGCCAGTGGTATAAAAACAAACCTGCGGCAGAAGGAACTAATTTAAGTTTACAGGCCTGGAACAACAACCTGGCTCTACCACAAATATTTGAAGCAAATGATAAATGGAATGATTTGAGGGCAGATAGAATTGGTGATGAAGCGGGCGTTCAGTTTATTATAAAAGCAGGACAAAATGAATACCAGCGTATAAATGAAATAAAGGGTACAAAAGCAAGTTATATTTTGCCGCTTAATTTTCCAATTGCAATAGATGTTGAAGATAACAATGATACAAGATTTGTTTCTTTGGCCGATCTTAAACAATGGGAAATGGCACCATCGAACCCTGCTGCTTTTGAAAAGAAAGGAATTAATTTTTGCATTACCTCAGCTGATTTAAAAGATACAAAACAATTTTTACCAAACCTACGTAAAGCTTTGCAGTATGGTCTTACAGAGCAAGCTGCTTTAAATGCACTCACAAAAAATCCTGCACAATTACTAAATATGTACAGCGAAGCCGGAAGTATTGAAAACGGTAAACTTGCAAATTTTATTATTACGAGCGGTCCTGTGTTTGCCGAAAAAACGGTCATTCTTCAAAACTGGATACAGGGAGAAAAAAATATTGTAAAAGATGATGTGAGCAATTCAACCCGTGGTCGTTATACAGTGAAGATTTCTTCTCCTACAATAAATAAATCTTTTGCTTTAGAAGTAAAAGACAATGCAGTTGCAGATATAATTAGTGTGGATACAATTTCAACTAAATACAGCAACGATGGTAAGCTCGTTAAAATTAATTTTAGTGAAACAAAAAAAGGTAAAAAAGGGTACCGGCTTAGTGGTACAAATAACGGTAAACAATGGAATGGTACGGGAACCGACAGTACCGGTAACATGGTTTTATGGACTGCAAATTTTGATGGAGTTTTACCAAACAAAATGGACAGTGTAAAAAAAGAGAAAGTCATTTCAATGGGGCCACTCACATTTCCGAATATGGCTTATGGCTACAAAACTTTACCTCAGGCAGAAAGTATTTTATTTAAAAATGCAACCGTTTGGACGAGCGAAAAAGAAGGCACGTTAACCAATACAGATGTGCTGGTTGAAAATGGTAAAATAGCAGGGATAGGAAAAAACTTAAGTGCTGGCAATGCAAAAATAATTGACGGTACCAGAAAATTTTTAACTGCCGGTATTATTGATGAACACTCGCATATTGCAACTGCTTCCGTAAATGAAGGTGGCCAGTCTGTAACATCTGAAGTGCGCATTGGCGATAACCTTGACCCTGATGATGTAGATATTTACAGACAGCTTGGTGGCGGTGTTACAACATCTCACATTCTTCACGGCAGTGCAAACACAATTGGTGGGCAAACACAATTGATAAAGCATCGTTGGGGTGTAAATGATACTGAACTAAAATTTGCAGGGGCTGATGGGTTTATAAAATTTGCATTGGGCGAAAACGTAAAACGTACACCGGCACAAAACAACAATCGTTTTCCTGACAGCAGAATGGGAGTGGAGCAGGTGCAGATGGATGCATTTACCAGAGCAAAAGAATA
This sequence comes from Ferruginibacter sp., assembly GCA_043736415.1. Lineage (GTDB taxonomy): Bacteria > Bacteroidota > Bacteroidia > Chitinophagales > Chitinophagaceae > Ferruginibacter. Next base: position 5,761 of record JAYTCO010000118.1, read on the forward strand.
TGAAAATGCTTTAAAAGGAAGTGATGCAAAAAATGTGAGAAGAGATTTACAACTGGATGCACTCGTAGAAATAATGAATAAAAAGAGATTTATTACCTGCCACAGTTATGTTGAAAGTGAAATTATAGAAACCATGCGCATGGCTGAAAAATTTGGCTTTACCATCAACACTTTCACACACATTTTAGAAGGTTACAAAGTGGCTGATAAAATGAAAGCCCATGGTGCAAACGCCTCTACCTTTAGTGATTGGTGGGCATACAAAATGGAAACGCAGGATGCTATTGCTTACAATGCTGCAATTATGACTAAGGTAGGTTTAAACGTGGCTATCAACAGCGACGATGCCGAAATGGCCCGCAGACTAAATCAAGAAGCTGCAAAGTCTGTAAAATATGGTGGACTTACTGAAGAGCAGGCGTTTGATATGGTAACCATTAACCCTGCAAAAATGTTGCATATTGACAAACAAACCGGCAGTATAAAAAAAGGAAAAGATGCTGATCTTGTGTTGTGGAGCGATAACCCGTTAAGTGTTTATGCAAGAGCTGAAAAAACTTTGGTAGATGGAATCGTTTATTATGATTTTGAAAAAGATGTTGTGATGAGAAAAGAGATAGCAGCAGAACGCAATCGAATCATTCAAAAATTATTGGAAGAGAAAAAAGAGGGTGCTGCAACAGCACCTGCTAAAGCATCTATGAAAACATTGAACGAGTGCGAAACTTACGACCATGCACACGGTTTGTTAGAGGTTGAAAATGCAGATGAAAAATAAGGAGATAATCAAAAACAGATTTTACAAAATTGCTTTTTAAAATATTAAGGCTAAAAATTATTAAATGAAAAAATACATAATAATACTTTCATCACTTGCATGTTGTTCTGTGTTAAAAGCACAGGATAATATTTCGCCGGCTGTTAGCTACAAAGGTTTTACTTTTATTAAAAACGGAACTATACACACGGGTACAGGCTTGGTTTTAACCAATACTTCTATCCTTATAAATAATGGAAAAATTGAAAAGGTTGGCGCTGATTTAACAGCACCTTCAGGAAATGTAAATGTTGTAGATGCTACGGGCATGCAGGTTTACCCGGGTTTTATTTTAAGCAATACAAATATTGGGTTAAGAGAAATTGGCAGCCAGGTTAAAGGCAGTAATGATTTTAATGAGCTCGGTGAACTTAACCCAAATGTAAAAAGTATAGTCGCTTATAATACTGCATCTAAAATAATAAATACGCTGCGCAGCAATGGTATTTTATTTGCAAATGTAGTACCACAAGGATCATTGATTGCAGGCACATCTTCAGTAGTGCAGTTTGATGCATGGAACTGGGAAGATGCGGTTTACAAACAAGATAACGCCCTGCATTTTTACATGCCGTCATTAATTGTTAGACCTAACCGAAATGGTGATTTACCTATCGGCGATCCTTTAAAAATTTCAAGAGATAGAATTGAAACTGTAAAGCAGTTTTTTAGACAGGCAAAAATGTATAATGCATCAGCCAATGCAGGTACAAATTTAAAACTTGAATCTGTAAAGGGTTTGTTTAATAAAACCCAAAAGCTGTTTATACATTGTGATGTTGTAAAGGAAATGCTTACCGCTATTGATTTCGTAAATGAATTTGGTTTTGATGTAACCCTTGTTGGTGCAGAAGAAAGTTGGCAAATTGCGCCATTGCTTAAACAAAATAACATCTCTGTAATACTTAGTCAAACGCATGAATTACCGGTAATGGTTGATGATGATATTGACCAGCCCTTTAAAACTCCTGCAGCTTTGCAAAAGGCAGGAGTATTGTTTGCATTAACTGACGAAGATGCAACTACCACGGGCCGAAACTTAATGTTTTGTGCAGGTACTGCCGCAGCTTACGGCCTCTCAAAAGAAGAAGCATTGCAGGCCATCACTTTAAATGCAGCAAAAATTTTAGGCATAGCAGATAAAACCGGAAGTATAGAAGTAGGTAAAGATGCAAACATTATTATCAGCACTGGCGATGCGTTGGATATGAGAACCAACATTATTGTAAAAGCTTTTATACAGGGTAGAGATTTAAATCTGGACGACAAACATAAGCAAATGAACAAAAAATACTCAGATAAATATGGAGTGAAATAAGTGTAGTTTATTTTTATAAAAAGCCCCAATAAAATAAATTGTCGGGGCTTTTTTTATTTGGGGCTTTGAGCAGAAGATCTTTGTCAAACATTTGTTGCGGCTGTCTGTAGTACTCCTCGTCATTTCGCTGCGCTCATTCCTGTGGGGTACTATTGCCCATCCGCCAGCCCTTCAGCGGTTTAGCTTTTTTCAACAGGTTCAATCACCATTTTAAATTGCTCTAAACTTGTGACTAAATAATTATTGTTAAAGAAGAAAATCTGAAAATTGATTTATAAAATCTATGACGTAGATTGGCTAAAATAATTTTTTAAAAAAATTTATATAATTCACAATCGAATAAAAATAAATGGCACGTAAAAAACAAAATATAGACCTTCCTACATTCGATGAATTGATAATTCCTACAGTTACTGCACTTACTCAATTAGGTGGTTCCGGAAGTATAGAGGAAATTAATGCTAAAGTCTATGAAATTGCAAAAATTTCTGATGAGGTTTTACTAATTCCTCACTCTGAAGATAGCACGAGAACAGAGGTTGATTATCGACTGGCATGGAGTAGAACTTACTTAAAAAAATTTGGACTTCTTGAAAATTCTTCAAGAGGGATTTGGGCTTTAGCAAATTCAAACATTAATATCTCAAAATTAAACCATGTTGAAATTGTCAAGACAGTAAGAGGACAGGACACAACTAGTCGTCCGAACAACAAAACTTCAAATTCTGAAACAGAAATAACAGCAAGTGAAATAACAGAAGAAGTTGATAATACGGCAGAATGGAAAGAAAAGCTTTTAAATCTTCTTTATAATATCAGTCCGGCAGCTTTCGAGCGTCTTGCACAAAGGATTTTAAGAGAAAGTGGTTTTTTTCAGGTGGAAGTAACTGGGAAAGTTGGTGACGGTGGAATTGATGGAAAAGGGATCGTCAGAGTAAGTGGTCTTCTTAGTTTTCACGTTATTTTTCAATGTAAACGATATAAAGGTTCTGTGAGTCCAAGTCAGATTAGAGACTTTAGAGGTGCTATGCAAGGAAGAGCAGATAAAGGACTAATTATAACCACAGGCACTTTTACAAGAGAAGCACTAAAAGAAGCAACGAGAGATGGTGCACCTCCGATCGACTTAATTGATGGAGAATTACTTTGTGATAAATTGAAAGAATTAAAATTGGGAGTTGAAACTCACCTACAAGAAACCATCGATATCAAAAATGAATGGTTTAATAATTTGTAATAACGATGATTTCCATTTAGTCTTTTGTCCCCTCGCCTTGGTTCGTGGCACACGAAACAAAACCCCTAGCCTTGAAACAAAACCTTATTGCACCTCAACTTAAAATACAGTATTTTTCCTATTGATTAGTATCACCAACCATAACCAATTCTATTCAATTTGATTTATAAGACTCCAATTATTTAAATTATTTTAATTGGTGATAACCCTCGCCTTGGTTCGTGGCACACGAAACAAAATGCTGTTGCACTTCAAACTAAAATATAGTATTTTGTATCATGCCAATAATACTTCGCAAATCATATATTACTACAAATAAAATTTATTTTTTTACCGCTACTATCCACAACTGGTTGCCATTATTACAAGAGGATAATAACCAGCAAATGATAATTAACTATTTAAAGAAGTTATCCGATGAGGGTATGATTACCGTATTTGCGTTTGTGTTAATGCCCAATCATATACATTTTATTTGGCGACAAAATAAATTAAACGGTAAGGAAACACCACAAGGAAGTTTCTTAAAATATACTGCTCATGAATTTTTAAAAAAATTAAAGATTAGAAGTCAATCAAAAATGTATGAAGTGACCGTTGCTAATAAGAAACATGAACTTTGGCGAAGGGATTCATTGAGTGTTGAAATATATAGTAGATCAGTAGCCAAACAAAAGTTACAATACATACATTTTAATCCTGTAAGTGGTAAATGGAAGCTATCAAAAGACGATCTTGATTATCATTATTCGTCAGCAAGGTTTTATGAAACGGGATTAGATGAATTTGGTTTTTTAATTAATTTGTATCAAGTATTTGATGGAGATTAATTTGTTTCGTGTGCCACGAACCTGGGCGGGGGATTTTTAACTAAACTGTATCAAGTATTTGATGGGGGTTGGTTTTTTTGTTTCGCGTATCACGAACCAAGGCAAAGGAACCTAAAGTTTTACCGAAGCTGTGTTTCGTGTGCCACGAACCACGGCGGTTGAGTTTGTCGAAGTCGGTGCAGTAAAATCAATCATAAAATCGGTTTTGACAAGCTCAACCTGACAGCTTTTTCTTAACTAATGACATAGGGCTGCGGGATGGACAGTAGTAGCTGCCGCAATTAATGAACAAAAAAATTTAATAAAAACTGCTGCGGCACTACTACAAACAGCCCGAACAAATTCTTCACTAATGTTACAACAGATCAGAGCCCCAAACAGTTTTCCTAAAAAAAATCCCATTCTAAAAACAGAATGGGATTTTTTTTTGAAACATTATTATTTTCTAAAAAATATATCTTATTCCAAACTGCATCTGCCATCTTGAAAGTAAATCAGGACTTGCAGTAAATGTGCCTTTTGTAGAAGGATCAAAATTAAATTGTGGCTTGCCGGTTCCGCTAAAACCTGCTACCGAAATTGGCTGATAGAATCCGGAGTTTGTTGCAAGTTTTCTTACACCCCAGTTGCTGCTTAGTAAATTTCCAAAATTTTGAATATCTAAACTAAACTGGATGGTATTATTTTTCTTGCCATTTTTAAAAACGAAATCCTGTAAAATACGAATGTCTATCTGGCTAAACCAAGGTGTAGAACCCGCGTATTTTTCAGTAAACATACCACGTCTGCTGCTTAAATATTTATCAGATGCTATGTAATTTTTAAATGCTGCCTGTTGTGCGGCCGGTGATTGTGTTACACCCAATGCATCTAGATAATTTGTAAAGGTCATCGTAGTTATTTCTGCATCTGTTGGTACATACAATAAATCATTTGTACCCGTACCGTCATTGTTTATGTCGCCACCATACACGTAAGCAAAGCGATCGCCACTTGTCCAGCTGCTAAACAAAGAAACAGTTGTAGCATACATTTTCTCTTTGCCGTATTCAAACTTTTTAATACCTGCCAATACAAACCGGTGTTTGTTACCGTACAAAGAAGTAGAATTTCTTGCTTCATTTGCATTGTTTAAAACCGGGTTTCTGTCAAATGCATCGCTGGAAATTTCTGCAGAGATGGAACTTGCATCTTTAGCAATTAAATAATTGTAAGAAGCCTGTAAATACAAACCATTTTTAAACGACTGTACTGCCTGTAAACTGGTATTAAACTGGTAGCCAGTGTTTTTTGCATTTGTAAAAACGTAGGTGTTGTTGGTTGTAAAAGCACCATCAGTGCCTTTATCCGTTGATTTGTAAATTTTTCTGTTATCGCCTGTTCCGGAATTTAAAACACCTGTTGGTGTACCAAGATTATAGTTACGCACCATCATGGCTCTTCTGTCTTTTGTATAAGCTACATCAGCAGAAAATATGGTTCCGGTTTTTAGTTTATAATCAAAACCTAAGTTGTTTCTCCAAACCTGTGGCCATTGAAAATTCTTATCTGTTGCATTATAAAAACCCGTGTAAGGATTAGCCTGTTGGTTGCCTAACCATACAAAGGGAAAGCGACCCGTAAACAAGCCTGTACCGCCTCTTAAAACTGCAGTTCTGTCGCCATTTACATCCCAGTTAAAACCAATTCTTGGCGATAGTAATGGCTTTCTTGTAGGGAATTTAGTATTGTCTAAATCTTTGCCTACGCCATTGGTAACTTTGTTGCCATTAGCATCAAACAAAACCTGTGGGTCGTTGTTTGCAATTGTTGGTGAGCCTTCCTGAAAAGTTCCTTTAAAAGTTCCGTCGCCGTTAAAGTTTGGATTTTTAAAACTTGCGTTGCGGTATGAAGGTGCATCTACTCTTAATCCATAAGTAAATTTAAAATCTTTGGTAAGTTTCCATTCATCCTGCAAATAAGCAGATGCCTGCGCAACCGTTAAATAATAAAAAGTCCATTGGTTGGCTGCCGCTCTGTTTCTTGCATATGCTGCATCTACACTTAACGGATATGCACCAAAAACATATCTACCATCAACCGGTACACTGTCTCTAAAAGTTTTAATATCTGCATTGCTAAAAACTGCAGG
>JAYTCO010000119.1:0-12058 GCA_043736415.1 Ferruginibacter sp.
AAGATTTGTCCGCCTTTGCTGATAACTTTCTAACATATTTTGAAAAAGCTTATCGTAAGTATTCGAAAAATCTAATTGCTCTTTATTATTTATTTGTTGGTAGTATTTTATTTTGTTTACAGAGGTCTGAACTTCATTTTTTACTTTATTATTTTGAAAATCTACCTGTACCTCCTGTTGTTTTATACCAAGTTTTGCCGCACTGACATTGCCCTGGTTTCTATTAAAAATGTTTAAAGGAATTGATGCAGTCAATCCATATAAATTGCGGATATAACTGCTGTTTTGATCGTATTCTACCCCAAGTGTAACATCAGGCTTTGCCAAAGATTTTTGGTAGGTCAAATTATCCTTTTGAAAATCTAATTGAGATTTTGAGAGTAAAATATCTGTACGATTTGCATATGCCAGATTAACCAGGCTATCATTTTGAGGTAATTTTTCTATTATTAAATTTGGTAAGCTGTAAGTAAGGTCAGGTTTTATAAAACCGGTTTCATCTAACTGTAATAATAATTTTATTTCACTTTGTATCGGTATTAAAGCTGTATTTACGTTTATTTCTTCGTTTCTCAAACTAAACAACAAAGCCTTTAATCTTATATTTTCTTTCAAAGAAATATCGCCCAGCTTTAGTATTTCATCCATACCTTTTACTAACTTTTCAACTTCTACAATTTCATTATCGTATACTGTTTTTATTTTTAGCAGATGCACAGTTTCTACAAAATCACTTTGTAGACTGTATTTTAAACTTCTTAAAATATCATTAAACTGAAGCTGAGAAAGGGTTACGTTATCTCTTGATAATTGTACTAATTTATTTTTTTTACCTGCGGTGCGTATGAGTTGCTGTACTTGAATATAAATTTGACCATACTTAATATCATTGGTAGTTGTATGTCTAAAAAATTTACCATCATAAATATTTTGGTCGGTATTAAGAATAGGGTTATCCCAGAGTTTTGCCTGCTGTACCAATGCTTTATTAATATCAACATTATATTGATTGGCAAGTAATATTAAATTCTTTTGAAGAAAAATTTCTTCAGCTTTGGTTATAGTTAAATGAAGGGTATCTGCACTAGTTTGCTGTGCCAAAACATGGCCAGGCAAAAAAACAAATAATATTATACTTAATAAATAAATACTTTTTTTTAAAAAGATTTTTAGCATATTCAGCTTTTTTTAGAAATGTAAAAGTGATCGTAAATATGCTTTATTAAAACAGTCACTCGTTAAACGGGCATAACCTATCGGTGAAAAAATTCTATCAATTAAATGTTTCCAATTCTACAAAAAAAAGCCACGGCAATTCACCGTGGCTGTATTATTAATCCTAAAAACCCCAAATTATTAATGTTTTTTATTTACTTTATAACGCATATCCGGCGTGCCATCTTTCTTTAATGGACCTGCAACAGTAACTGAGCTTGCTTTGAATCGTTTATCGGGCGTACCATCTTTCTTAAGTGGTGCTGTTGTGTTTGTTTTGATAATAACTGCGGGTTTAGTTATAACAACAGTCTTGGTTTTTGCCGGGGCTGCATTGGTTATAGCTACAGTTTTAGTGTCTACTTTTTTAGTTGTTTTAATTTTTACAACATGCATTTTAGATGCATCAGCTTTTTGAGCCGGAACTGCTTGAGCAAAGCCCATAACAGTGAAACCTGTGATGGCAATGATGGCAATAATTAATTTTTTCATTGTTTATTTTTTAGTTTTTTTTTATCAGGTTATACAGATAATGTAAATTTCTAAACATAAAATCCTTTTGTAAACTGCCAGTCGTTGAAAAGGCAAATACAGTCGCCAGAAAAAGAGCACACATAAGATGATCTTATAAAAAAAATATAGAAGGGTTAATAAATTTATTGAATTATTCAGTCTGAGTTAAGTAAAGCCTGTTTAACTTAAATTATTAATTAGTTTAATTCTTTTTTTATAATTCTGGTGGAAGTTGGTTATAAAAATGTTTAGCTTCTTCAACAGATGCTTCACAAACAGTTCTTAAAGAGGTAAAATTAGTATTGAAAGAATTGTCAGTTAAATCTTCATATTCTAGTTCATGTAAGTAAGGTTCCAATACTTTATTTAAACCCATAACAGATACTGAAGTTTTCATGTTATGTGCAAGTTGCTTTAGCTTTTTAATATTATGCTGTTGCCATGCGTTTTCAAGTGCTAACAAATCATTGGGAATAATTTCAATAAATTGTTCAGTAACAGTTTTTTCGTACTCAAAATTACCGTTGCTTACTTCTTTCATGTATTGCAGATTTATGAATTTATAATTGACTGCATCAATAATTTGAGTTTGTTGTTTGGCTGAAATAACACTTGGTTCTACCTGAGTAAACTGAGTTATTAATTGGTGCAAAAGTTCTTCCCGTATTGGTTTTGAAATGTATTCATTCATACCAAAGCTTAGGCATTTTTCTCTTTCGCCATTAAGGGCATGGGCAGTCATAGCAATAATAGGAATATCGAGTTTCAATTTTTTTCGTATCTGCTGCGATGCAGTGTAACCGTCCATTTCCGGCATTTGAATATCCATCAAAATCAAATTGTAGTTTTTTACTGCAAGCATTTCTAATGCTTGTTTACCATTGCTAACCAAATCAAAATTTAATTGCCAGGTTTTAAATAAATGGCGGATAAAACTTTGGTTTATTTCGTTGTCTTCTGCTACCAGCACACAAATATTTTTAAAATTGGATTGTATGAATGGTTTACGGGTTGCAAATTGTTGTTTATCGAATTCCTGCAAAGAAATTGCATATGGAATTATTATTTTAAAAGTTGTGCCTTTACCAAACACACTCTCAACAGTAACAGCTCCGTTTTGTAACATTACAAGATCGTTTACTATTGAAAGACCCAGCCCTGTTCCTCCGTACTTACGTGTAACTGTATCTTCTGCCTGCTGAAACCGCTCAAATATTCTTTCTAATTTATCTTGTTCAATTCCAATTCCCGTATCGGTTACAGCAATTCCGGTGTTTATAATTTTATCTGTACTGCCTTCATTAGTAATTTTAATTTCAATACTTCCACTGTCTGTAAATTTTAAGGCATTACCAATAAGATTTACTAAAATTTGCGTAAGCCTTGTACCATCCCCTTCTAATATATCGGGTATTAATTCATCAACCGTAATTAAAAATTGTAATCGTTTTTCTGCTGCTTTATTCCTGAACATTATTTCTACAGAATGTACCAATCCCCGAATGCTGAAAGGCGCCGATTCTATACGCATCATCCCTTCTTCTATCTTTGATAAATCAAGAATGTCGTTAATTATTGCCAGCAGATTTTCACCTGATTTTTGAATTGTCTGAACATAAATTTTTGATTCTGCATCAATATCTTTTCGTTCCAATAAATTGGTAAAGCCCAGTATCGCATTCATTGGTGTTCTTATTTCATGGCTCATATTGGCCATAAATTTTTCTTTAATTTTTGCAGCTTCCTTTACCTTTTTTTCAGAAATATTTAGTTGCTGAATTAATTGATTTTGTTTGCGTACGGTATTAATTATATACCAGAACAAAATCAGCCCACTGCCGAGTACCAACGCAATTAAAATACTATTTAACTGTTGAACTTTTTTACCGCTTTTATTAATTGAGTTAGTAACTTTTGTGAGGAGGGTTTTTCTTGTACTGTCTATTAAAAAGGTAACGCCGGAAATTGAATCAGTTATTTTTTTACCCGCCTGCTTTATAATAAATGCTTCAGCAGCAGCTTGACCATTTTTTTGGTAAACATCAAGTATTTGCCTGCTAAATAATAATTTTTTGTGAATAAGATCATCAAGCTGGTCAATATATTTAATAGAATAATCATCATCCGATATTTTTTGAAGCTGATGAAGATTATTTTCAATTTCGTTTATTTTTATTTCCAACCCATCAATGTAGGATAAATCAGTTGTAGAAACAGTACCACGTATTTTACTTTCTACGGAAATAATATCCTTTTCAAGTTCCTTAAGATTATTGCTGACGTTGAGTTCGCTTAATACTTTTTCATTCCCATCTATAAGTGCAGTAGTATTTTTTGCAGAATTATATTGAATATAAATAATAAAAAGATTGCCCGATATAAAGGCAGCAAGTATGTAAAAAATAATTTTTTTACCAGTCATTAATAATTGTATTGTGCTAATTTATAACAAAATTATTGATGCCTGTTAGAAGGAGGAATTTTGATATACTTAAAAAGCAGATAAACAAGTATAGCAATAGAACAAACAATACCACTAATTAATAAAATAATTGGGGTAATACTTGTTCCTGTATCAACCAATTTAAAGAAAACAAAGGCTAATATTAATAAGACAAGTGTATCTGCAAAAAACAAAACGGTATAAATGATTTTCATTTTTAAAATTTTTAAAAGTGGTCTGGATAAAAAACAGACCTTTAAACTAATTGCTCATTATAATATTTAAAAAAGAACTGCTACGATTAATTTTTTATCTGATGACGTATCATAAAAATAATTATGAGGCAGTAAATTTTTACTTGTAAAAAGACAACAAAGGAAAATGTGTAGTTCAAAAAGGAAAAACGAAAGTTGGGAGATGCTATAATATATTCATCCTTTTATTTAAAGCAGCACGGTACGCATCTGCAACCGGTACCGGTTTGCTGTTAATTACTATGGCTCCGTCCTGTATGGTATCAATTTTATTGATGGCTACAATAAAGGAACGGTGAACCCGTATGAATTTGAGAACAGGTAGGCGTTCTTCCACTGATTTTAATGTGGCATGAATAGCATAGTATTTTTGAAGTGTATGTAGTTTTACATAGTCGCCCATTGCTTCTGCAAAAAGTATTTCATCTAATTTAAGACGACGAACGATATTGGAATCCCGGATAAAAATAAATTCTTCATCGTTAAGTTTAAATTCTTCAATGTTGCTTTGTAATATATCCCGAACTCTATCGATTGTTTGTATAAAGCGTGAAGGTGTTACAGGTTTTACTATATAATCAGCAACATTTAATTCAAAAGCTTCAGCGGCATATTCTTTTTTGGAAGTCGTGAAAATGATGATTGGTCTTTTATTGCCAAGGTTTTTTGCCAACTCTAAACCCGTCATACCATCCATTTCAATATCAAGTAAAATCAAATCAACCTGTTGTTCCTGCAAAAGATTATATGCATCCATTGCATTGGCGCATTCACCAACCAGTATAATATCTTTTACCTGACTGGCCAGTTGCTTCATGGTGGTTCGGGCAATTTTATTATCGTCAACAATCAGGCAATTCATATTTTGGGATGCATTTTTTGTAAGATAATGAAAAGAGTTTCTTACTCAATATTAAAAACTAAAACACGTATAATTTATTGAATTGGATTTTTTAATTTGATAATGAATGTTTTTACAATCGTTTTAGAAATATTGAAATAGAAGTAGAATACTTTTTCTTATTTATATTAACAAAGAAGAATTGAAGTGTAATAAAAAAAAGCGGCAACAAAGATTAAAAAATCGATGCAGCCGCTCTTTGTGGAGAATAGCGGGTTCGAACCGCTGACCTCTTGCATGCCATGCAAGCGCTCTACCAACTGAGCTAATTCCCCATTGTAAGGATTGCAAATATAATTTTATAAAGCTACCATTCAAAAGAATTTAAAAAAATGCCCCGAAATATTTCGAGGCATTTTTAATATAGATTTAGCAACAAAAATTATTGTTATTACTAGTCTCCCCACACTTCATCTTTTCCTTCTAACCATTTTTTTACAAGTTCATTGGTAATAGATTTCGGTCTTTCCAAAGGAAAACCAAATGCCCTATCCCAACACAAACTAGCAAGCACGCCCAAAGACCGAGATACACCAAAAAGTACTGTGTAAAATTCATATTCGTTCATGCCATAATGAACCAGCAATGCACCACTGTGCGCATCTACATTGGGCCACGGATTTTTAATTTTTGCTTTAGAACTTAATATTGGCGGCACTGCTTCATAAATATTCCACACGGTTTGTACCAGTGTATCATCCGACATATGTTTTTTTCCAAATTCCATTTGTGCAGTAAAGCGGGGGTCTGTTTTTCTTAATACTGCATGCCCGTAACCCGGTACAACTTTACCTTCGTTCAATGTTTTTTCGACATATGTTGCTATCTCTTCTTTAGTTGGAGTATCAGAACCGATTTGCTCTCTTAGTTCAAATATCCATTTAATTACTTCTTGGTTAGCTAGGCCATGCAATGGGCCGGCGAGGCCATTCATACCTGCAGCAAAACTTAGGTAAGGATCACTTAATGCAGAACCTACAAGATGAGTTGTGTGAGCAGAAACATTACCACCTTCGTGGTCAGCATGTATGGTCATATACAAACGCATCAATTCCATAAATCCTTCATCTTCGTAACCCATCATGTGTGCAAAATTTCCTGCCCAGTCCAACAAACCATTAGGTTGAATGTGTTCTCCATTCTTATATTTTCTTCTATAAATGTAGGCTGCTATTCTTGGCAGTCTGGATATCAGATCCATGCTGTCATCAAAAGTAGCTTCCCAATAATCTTTTTTATTCATGCCTTTTGCATAACGTTTTGCAAACTGACTTTCTGTTTGCAAAGCCATAATGGCTACTACAAACTGGGTCATTGGGTGTGTGCTTACAGGCAAAGCTTCTATGGTAGCAAAAACATGGTTGGGTACGTGGCTTCTGCGTTGCCATACACTTGTTAGATGATGGACATCGTCTTCGGTTGGTAATGTTCCAACAAGCATTAAGTAAAAAAGTCCTTCGGGTAATGGTTCTGAGCCTCCTGGAGCTTTTGGTAATTTCTCCTGCAACTCCGGTATGGAATAACCTCTAAAACGAATACCATCCTGTGCGTCAAGCAGAGATGTTTCCGTCACCAAACCGGTAATACCACGCATGCCCTGGTAAACCTGGGAGAGTGTTACTTCACCAATTTTTTTATCTCCATGCTCCTTCAGCATTTCTTTCATTTCTGCACTTACTTCATCAGCCTTTGCTTTAAACCTGTCTTTTATAATGCCCATTTTAAAAAATTATTTCAGTGAAAAATATTTATGATGATAACGCTAAAAACAAATTGTTTATATCACGTTACCGCAATTATGATGAGCAAAATTATATGCTTTAAAATTACGACCGCAAGTACTGTTAAACAAATGATTTAAAATAAATAAAACAAAAATTTCTTAAAAAATAATTTTTTTAAATATCTCCAACGATAATTTTAACGTAAAGCTCTTCTGTATAAAAAAACAGCAAGCAGACCAAAAATAATATTGGGTAGCCATGATGCAAGCAAGGGGGTAAAGCTTCCTTTGGTAGCAAACACAACAGAGAATCTGCTAAAGAGAATATAGGTCATGCTTAAAACAACACCTAAAGCAATATGGGCGCCACTGCCACCACGAACTTTACGGGATGCAAGCACAGTTCCAATGACTGTAAGTATAATTACAGAGGCAGGAATGGCATCTCTGTTGTAACGCTCAACCAATAAAGAACTAACTGTATCTGATTCCCTTATTTTTTCCATTTTTATAAAAGCTTCCAAATCGGGCGTACTCATTTGGTCTTTTAAATATTCATCTTTTCTTAAATCAATTGGTTTAAAATTAAAATTCATCAATTTAATTGGTGTTTTAGTTACTTTCTCATTAATGTCGTTCAACGTTCTTTCAGTCACATCAGTTAACTTCCATTTTGTCGTTATGGTATCCCAATTAAAATTAGAAGCTCTTAAATTATACAATAATTTATTGTCTGAAAAACGTTGAATAAAAAACCCGTTACCCGTTTTGGAAATTGTATCATATCCTCTAATACCTATGTAACTATTTTGATCTAACTTAAAATAAATATTTTGTTTATAAGTGCTGTTATTCATGCCGGCAGGACTACTTGGATCGATATAACGCTTTTCAAAATCGCCCCATTTCTTATTTGCTTTTGGCACCACATATTGGTAGCCAAACCATAAAACTGCAGACAATATTATACCTCCTGCAAGAAAAGGCCTGATAAATCGATGATAAGACACGCCACTGCTTAATACAGCAATTACTTCTGAACGACCTGCCATTTTTGATGTGAAAAATATTACTGAAATAAAAACAAACAAAGGAAAAAGAAGCGCATCTATTCTGGGAATAAAACCAAAATAATAGTCAGTCATTATCTGATAGGCAGATAAATTTGATTTGGAAAAATTATCAGTTTTCTCACTAATATCTACAACCACAACAATAGCAGTAAACAATAATATGCAGAAAAAAAAAGTAGTAAGATATTTCGTTAAAATATATTTATCAATTATTTTCATTCAGATCGAAAGTTACAAACTTAATAAATAGTACAATTTTTAAAGAAGATAAAAGATGCTCAGTACTTTGTTAAAAAGCAAGAAAAGAGGAATTAATAACTGGCAATTGCTTTTGCAGCAATCCATCCGGTTGTCCAGGCATTTTGAAAATTAAAGCCTCCTGTTACACCGTCAATATTTATAACTTCTCCTGCAAAAAAGAGATTTTTATGTAATTTACTTTCCATTGTATTTACATTTATTTCCTCCGTGTTTACTCCGCCAGCTGTAACAAATTCTTCTTTAAAAGTTGTTTTTCCTTTTATTTTAAATGATTGTAGACATAATTTTTTTATCAGCAGATTCTGTTCCTTTGCCTTTAAATCTGCCCATTTAATGCCTTCTTTAATTCCACTTTCCAATAGCAGATATTCCCACAATCTTGTAGGCAAGAGAAAAGGATTTTTATTTTGTATTTTGGTTGTAGCCATATCAAACCTCAACAACTGCATTTTTTCTCTGAGAGAATTTTCGTTGTAAAACGGAAGCCAATTTATAATAACAGTAAAGTCATAATTCTTATTTGCCAAAATTAATGCAGCATAAGCAGACATTTTTAAAATTGCAGGACCACTAAATCCCCAATGGGTTACAAGTAACGGACCTTCAGTTTCCAATTTTTCGCCCAAAATTTTTACCCGTACATGCTCAACTGATAACCCCATTAATTTTGTAATTGCATTGGCAGGCATATTAAATGTAAATAAAGAAGGAACGGGTAGTGCTACTGTATGACCAAGTAGGTCTAGCCATTTTGCATTAGCCATTTTCATAAAACCACCAGAAGCAATACAAACAAAATCTGCTACTATTTCTTTATTAAAAGAGGTTGTTATTATCCATTTATTATTTTGAAAATGCAAATCTGCAACATCTGTGTTTATTTCAATTTGCACATTATATTTTACGGCTTCGTTGAGAAAGCAATCGACAATTGTTTGTGAACTGTTTGAAGATGGAAACATTCTTCCATCCTTTTCGGTTTTTGTTTCAATACCTCTATCAATAAACCATTGAATGGTGTCTGTTGTAAAAAAATGGTGAAATGCTTTTTTAAGAAACTGTTCACCTCTAGGATATTTTTTCACCATATCACCCATACTAAAGCAACCATGTGTAACATTGCATCTTCCACCACCGCTTACTTTTACTTTACTTAATAATTTTCCTGTTTTTTCAAGAATAATTACTTCAATATTTGGTTGCAGCCTTGCTGCATTTACAGCACAAAAAAAACCTGCAGCACCACCACCAATCACAACAAGTTTTTTTTTATTCATTCCTTAAAAGTTAGTTTCTTTCTTCTTTTGACAATTCAATAATTACTATTGATCATTTCCAATTCACTATTCATTATTTACTTTAATAACTCCAGCTTAAATTAATATTTGCTTTTTCGGCTGCTTCAATTTCTACAAAAGAACTTAAAATGTCAGGCCCATCTTTTGTAATATGTACATCATGTTCAAAATGCGCTGAAGGTTGTCCGTCTTTTGTTAGCACCGTCCAGCCATCTTCCAAATGAAGCACTTCTTTAACCCCCATATTTATCATCGGTTCAATTGCCAATACCATCCCTGCTTTTAATTTTTCTTTACTGCCACGCTTTCCATAATTGGGTACTTGTGGATCTTCATGTAATTTTCTGCCTAGACCATGACCTACAAGATCTCTTACAACGCCATATCCGTTTTTCTTTTCTGTATGTTCCTGTATGGCAAAGGCTATATCACCAATTCTATTTCCCTGTCTTGCTTTTTCAATACCACAGTAGAGAGATTCTTTAGTAACTTTTAATAGTTTTTTTACATCATCAGATATATCACCAATAGCGTAGGTATAAGCACTGTCACCATGAAAACCATTCTTAAAAATTCCAATGTCAAGAGAAATAATATCACCGTTTTTTAAAGGAACGTGAGAAGGGAATCCGTGTACCACTGCATTATTAACCGATATACAGGTTGCATATGGAAATCCATTATAGTTTTTAAAAGAAGGTATTCCACCATTATCATTTATAAATTCTTCTACAAGCCTGTTTACTTCAATTGTTGTAATACCTTCTTTTAACCGAGCAGCAATAACTGCATGAGTTTTACCAACGAGCATGCAACTGTGCCGCATAATTTCAATCTCTTCTTTAGTTTTATATTGTATCATTGATATGGTAAAATTAAAAGAAACCCCAACGATTTTATCGTCAGGGTTAAAATATAAATTTATAAAAAATATTAATCTAGATGCCGGACGTTACTGCCTGACGACCCTGCATTCTGCCACTGCTCATTAATCCGTCGTACTGACGCATCAACAATTGTGTTTCTATCTGTTGAAGGGTATCTAAAACTACGCCTACCATAATTAGGAGAGACGTACCTCCAAAAAAAGTAGAAAAACTTTGTTGCATTCTAAACACAAGTTGAAAAAGACCTGGAAGTATTCCTACTAAAGCTAATAAAATAGCTCCGGGTAAAGTAATTCTATCCATTATTGTTCCGATATAGTCAGCCGTTGGTTGACCCGGTTTCACACCAGGGATAAAGCCATTGTTTCTTTTTAACTCATCTGCCATTTGCTTAGGGTTAAAAATAAGGGCTGTGTATAAGAATGTAAAGGCAATAACAGCTACAGAATATATAAGCATGTACCACACGTTTGTATGATCGCTTAAAAATGCTTTATTAGAACTTTTTCCTAGACCAATAGCAAAACCAATAAAAAATAAAATTGCTTGCGCAAATATGATAGGCATTACACCTGCAGCATTTACTTTTAAAGGTAGAAAGTTACGTGCACCTCCAAACTGGCGGTTACCAACAATTTGTTTTGCATAATTCACAGGCACCTTTCTTGTTCCCTGCACAAGCATTATTAGACCCATTATGATAGCGATCATAAATACAATCTCAATGAGTAATAGTAACAAACCTCCTGCACCCATCGTAATACGGGAATTAAATTCTTCTCTGATAGCCTGTGGAAAACGGGCAAGTATACCAACCATTATAATGATAGAAGTACCGTTACCTAATCCTTTGTCTGTAATCTTTTCACCAAGCCACATTACAAACAATGTCCCTACGGTTAAAATAACAACAGTTGATATCCAAAAGAAATTACCGTATGCAGGAATAAGTGCCTCAACGTTACCAGGGCTTTTCAAATAACCAATATATGCCGCTGCCTGAAATGCAGTAACAGCAACTGTCAAGTAGCGTGTCCATTGATTAATCTTTTTTCTGCCACTCTCTCCTTCTTTTTGAACCTTAGCCATTTGAGGCACAAGAATAGTCATCAACTGCATAAAAATGGAAGCAGAAATGTAGGGCATAATACCTAATGCAAAAATGGAAGCCTTCGAGAAAGCTCCACCAACAAAAGCGTCAAGCAGACCTAACATGCCGCCCTTAGAGTTGTTACTTAAATTAGCAAGTTTGTTGGGGTCAATTCCGGGTAAAACTATAAAGGAACCAAGTCGGTAAATAAATAATAAGATTAGTGTAAATATTATTTTTTTACGTAAATCCTCTATGCTCCAGATATTTTTAAGTGTAGTTGTAAACTTCTTCACAGAATTAATTTCGGTTTTTGTGATGCAGTAAAAAGAGAAACGCAGCCTACCGTGAGGCAGGTGCGCTGAACAAATATCGGCAAATTATTTTATTATTTCTACAG
>JAYTCO010000120.1:0-12012 GCA_043736415.1 Ferruginibacter sp.
TTTCAGCACTTTTTTAAAAAGGTAATATATTTCCTGCACTTCAAAACCTCCATGTACAGGAGTTCCTGTGTGAGGACAAAGTTTTGGATTTAAGCCATCAATATCAAAACTTATAAAAACATTTTGGGGTAGAGAATCAACAATTTCGTCTGTTATAGTTTTCCAGTTTTCACCTTCGTACTGCCTTTCTTTTATATCCTTATCAAAAAACGCCACCACCCTTCCTTCACTTTGTTGCATGTATGCTAGTTCCTCATCACAATAATCTCTAACGCCTACCTGTACAAGTTTTTTTAGTTGTGGAATTTCCTGCAATGCATTGTACATAATAGATGCATGAGAATAATTAAAACCTTCGTAAGCTTTTCTCAAATCCATATGAGCATCAATTTGTAGAATGCCAAAATCTTCATGCTTTTCTGCAATTGCCTTAAAAAAACCAAGTGGTGTGCTGTGGTCGCCTCCAAGTAAACCAACCATTTTTCCTTTTTGTAAAAGGTCTCTGGTTTGTTCGTATACCCAATTGTTTAAGAAAATACTTCCCTCATTAATATCCCGAAGGGTTTTACACATAAACTTATTTTCCATTACAATTTCACCGTGAGAAATATAATTTATATATAGTTCAGCCTCCTTTCTTAAATAATCGCTTTTTGTAAGAATCTTTTTATCCGGAATGCGCATATAAAATCCTTTTCGCCACTCATCATAAAATTCATTGTCAAACAAATCTACCTGCAGGCTTGCATGAAATATATGATCTGCAGCCCTTGCTGTGCCTGCGTTGTAGCTTACCGTAACTTCCCATGGCACCGGTACAATTATAAGGTTTGCTTCTTCTTCTGTAAAAGGAAGACCAAAAATGTTATTGTTAGGATTACCTACAGAATTAGGATCAAATTGTGAGGGGTCGGGCATCATTAGTTTTTTGAAAATTCCTGCAAAGATAGGGGAGCAAATTAATCCTGTACTATCATGTTATTTTATTAACAGCTCATGTTTTTGACTATAAAATGTGTTAAATAAATTTTACCAAAAGCAAAATTTAGGCATTTATTAGAATAAGGCTTGCTCAATTGAATTAACTTTGCGGAATATTTCAAAAATGAAAAAAACACATATTATATTATTATTAGGAATTGCTGCATTGATAGTGGGATTGATTAGTTTTTCAGCTGATTTTTCTACATACGATACCATAGGCTCCGCAAAAGAAAAGCAAGGAAAGTTTGTACATATTATTGCAAAGCTGGATAAGACACACCCTGTAGAATATGACGCCATTAAAAACCCTAATTACCTAACTTTTTACGCAGTTGACAGCCTTGGCGGAAAAACAAAAGTTGTTTTTCACAACAGTATGCCTGCGGACCTTGAAAAAAGTGAAAGACTTGTAATGAAAGGAAAAATGGGAAATGAACATTTTGAATGTAGTGATATTTTACTTAAATGCCCAAGCAAATACAAAGACGACAAACAGCAACTTCAAAATGATATGAAGGAACAGACATCAATGAAATAACCAATTAGGGATTCAAAATAGCATACATGAAATTTGAAGGTGAACATTTATTACCGGGACAAATAGGACATTTTTTCGTATTACTTTCTTTTGTAGCAGCAATCATTGCGACTATTTCTTTTTTTAAAGCTTCCAGAATTGTTGATTTAACTGAAAAACAAAACTGGCTTAAAACTGCCAGGCTTGCTTTTTATATACAAGTTGCAGGTGTGTTTGTAGTTTTTAGCTGCATATTATATATCTGCTCCAACCATCTTTTTGAATATATGTATGCTTACAAACATGCATCTCTCGAATTAGAATACAAATATTTATTGTCATGCATCTGGGAAGGCCAGGAAGGAAGTTTTCTTTTATGGACTATATGGCATGGAGTTTTGGGAATTTTCCTTATTAAAAAAAGTAAGGAATGGGAAGCTCCGGTAATGACTGTTATTGGCTTTGCACAATTTTTTCTGTTGATGATGATTTTGGGAATTCATTTTGGCAATATTAAAATTGGTAACAGCCCTTTTAGTTTAACCCGAAATGAAATTAGTGCTCCCATATTTGCCCGTGCTAATTACCTCAGTTTTATTAAAGATGGATTAGGGTTAAATGTACTTTTAAGAAATTACTGGATGGTCATTCATCCACCGATTTTATTTTTAGGTTTCGCATCCACCATTATTCCGTTTGCTTATGCTTATGCAGGCATACAAACAAAAAGATATGGTGATTGGGTTAAAGAAGCGTTGCCTTACACATTAATGTGTGCTGCAATTTTAGGTGTTGGTATTATGATGGGAGGAAAATGGGCTTATGAATCTTTAAATTTTGGAGGCTACTGGGCCTGGGATCCTGTTGAAAATGCATCACTCGTGCCTTGGTTATTATTGATAGCCGGAATGCATACAATGGTTATTTACAAAGCAACGGGGCACTCACTAAGAGCAAGTTATCTGTTTGCATTTCTTACATTTATTTTCATTTTATATTCTACTTTTCTTACAAGAACGGGTGTGCTTGGAGATACTTCTGTTCATGCTTTTACTGAGACAGGTGAAGACATTACATTTACCATTTTTGGATTGCTAATATCTTTCAAAGCAATGAATGGGCTTATTTTGCTTTATCTGTTTGCTTTTACAATTCCTTCTCTTTTCTTACTGGCAAAACATTACAAAAAAATACCTACAATTTATAAAGAAGAAAATACCAACTCCCGAGAGTTTTGGATGTACATTGGTTCCCTAGTTTTCTTTTTAACTGCTGTATTTATTATTGCAAAAACATCGGTGCCTGTCTACAATAAAATATTCGGGACAAAAATTGCACCACCGGAAGATATTGAGTTTTCTTACAACAAAGTAATTGTGTTGGTGGCAATTATACTTGGGTTTTTAACAGCCATTGCCCAATATTTAAAATACAAAACAACAGCGGGAAAATACCTGTTTAAAGCAATATGGTTACCAACATTAATTGCAGTTCTTATAATGATAGCACTGGTAATTTTTTACCCTTTTACTTATCACAAACAAGGTGCAGGTTTTTTAGGTGCAATTTATGTGGCAGCATTTGCAGTAATTTATTCTTTGGTAGCCAATGCCTTTTATATTTGGACGGTACAGAAAGGAAAAATATTGAAAGCAGGCAGTCCTATTGCCCATGCAGGTTTTATGCTGATGCTCGTTGGTATACTTATTTCTGCAGGTAATAAAAAAGTTATCAGCAGCAGTACAGTTAACGGCATAACATTGCCAAGCAGTGGTAAAGACCCAATGACAAAAGAGGTGGATAACCCGAGAGAAAACTTAACACTTTTAAGAGAAGTACCTGCGAGTTTAGATGACTACAAAGTAACTTTTTTAAAGGATTCCGCCGGTAATGAAAAAGGCAGAAAATTTTACAAATTAAATTTTCAAAGGAAAGATAAAACTAGCGGTAAAACGCTTGAACAATTTGGATTAGAACCTGATGTTTACCAGATGAAGGATAACAATATGAGCAGTAATCCTGATACAAAATCGTATTTGTTCAGAGATATTTTTACCTACGTTTCTTATGCATTAAATAAAACTGGGCAGGAAAAAGATACCGTAAAATTTAGTGAAATAAAACTGAATGCGGGTGACACATCATTTTACAGCAATGGTTATTTGGTGTTAAACAAAGTTGTAAATAACCCTATTGATAAAAAATACAAAAAAGAACCTGGACAAGTTGCGTTAATGGCAGATATAACTGTTACCAGCAAAGAAAAACAGACTTTTAATGCAAAGCCCCTGGTACTTGTTGACAGTTTAGGAATTGTAAATATAGACGACACCGTATTTGCACAAAATTTGTTTGTCCGTTTTATTGGTATAGATGAAAATAAAAAAATACGCGTAGGTATAAAAGAATCGAATACACTTATTGACTATGTAACAATTAAAGCCTATGTTTTCCCCCTTATAAATTTGGTTTGGATTGGGCTTGTTATAATGGCTGCAGGCTTGGTTTTAAGTATGCTGCAAAGAGGGAAATTTACAAAGCTACAATCAGGTATTATTCTTACGTTATCTGTTGCATTTGTGTTTTACATGTTTTTGCTGGCCAATGCGTAGCCAATTATTTGCTTTATATAAATACAGCAATACAAAATTTTAAAATGTTGAAAAATGTTTTAAGGCTGAAGAGCGGCGGGATTGCAGCAAGTACCCCACAGGAATAGAGCGTAGCGAAATGACGAGGAGTACTGCGTAAAGCCCGGACAAATTTAAAATTCTATTAAAAAGCCAAACCGCCCCCACCTGCTTTATTAAAAATTTAAGGTTCCTTTAAATTTTATACGGTATTAATTAAAGAACTTTAATAATTATAAAAACGTGGTTTACTGTAGTGAAATTGTTTATAATACATTTTATGTTGTTTAATGTTTGTATGCTTTGCAGCGTGCAGTTAATCTATGCACAACAAACCGGTATAAATGATACAGTTAAAACACAGGCAATTATTTATGAAGGCGATACACTTGAAATGAAAACGCTGGAATTCGCTTATGCCTACGCAAAACTTACCCCTGCGCAGGTTAAAGCAAATGCAAAATACAACCGATTAAGAAATGCGGTTTATGTTACTTACCCATATGCTCGAAGAGCAGGTACAGTTATGAATGATATAAATGAAAAAATGGTGAATGTAAAAAGCAAGGAAGAAAGAAAAAATTACATAAAATCCAGAGAGAAAGAACTTAAAAAAGAGTTTACTGATCCACTTACAAATTTATCAGTTTATCAGGGTAAAGTGTTGATGAAGTTAATTAACAGGGAAACGGGCAACAACTGCTACGAAATTATTAAAGAGTACAAAGGAGGAATTACTGCAAGGCTTTACCAAACGGTGGCTTTCTTTTTTGACAGCAACCTGAAACAGTCTTACGATGCTGACACTGACGATGCCACTATTGAACATATTGTAAGAGAAGTACAGAGAATGTACGGCTACAGTAATCCGCCACACAGCAAGATTATGTAATTTAATATTATCGTTTTTAGGTGTTTGTGAGTAGTTTGGCAATACCCCACCGCCTTTTTATCGTAGATTGCAGGTCAACAGTTTTCTATATTTTATGAAGATAGATGTTTTGGCTTTTGGGGTACACCCCGATGATGTAGAACTTGGATGTGCAGGCGTTTTAATTGCTGAAAAAAAGAATGGAAAAAAGATTGCTATCGTAGATCTTACACAAGGCGAACTTGGTACAAGAGGTAATGCTGAAATAAGAAAAGAGGAAGCCACAGCAGCGGCCGAAATTTTAAATGCGGATGCAAGAGAAAACTTAATGATGGAAGATGGTTTTTTCGAAAATGATGAAACAAACAAAAGAAAAATAATAACAGTTCTAAGAAAATATAAACCTGAAATTATTTTTTGCAACGCTCCTGAAGACAGGCATCCTGACCATGGACGAAGTGCAGCACTTGTAGAGGAAGCAGCCTTTTTATCTGGATTATCAAAAATAGAAACATTTTTAGACGATGAATTACAAACTGCCTGGAGACCAAAATTTGTTTTTAATTTTATACAGGACAGGTATTTGAAACCGGATTTTTTAATTGATGTTTCAGCAGAAATGGAGCAAAAAATTGAATCAGTAAAAGCGTACAAAACACAATTTTTTAATGTTGAAAATCCGGGCGGACCACAGACATACATCTCTTCTCCTGAATTTTTAGAAAGTGTATATGCCCGTGCAGCCATGTTTGGCAAAATGATTGGAGTAAAATATGCAGAAGGATTTTTATCTAAAAAAACGATTGGTTTTAAAAATCTGGATGCGCTGGTAAAAGAAACAACTTAATAAACGATTATAAATAAGATTTAAAATGGTTGCTACCCCAAAATTTAAGAACTCGACCGGAATAAACTTTCACAAAGAACTTAAGCAAAGAGTGAATAATTATTTTGTAGAAAACAAGAAAAAAAGCACAGGTAATTTTTCACTTTATTTTAAAGCAGTACTTTTTTGGACATTGTATGTTGCTTTGTATGTGCATGTACTTTTCTTTACGCCTAGTACTTGGTTCGCCATCGGAGAGTGTTTTTTAATGGGTGGACTTACAGCAGCAATTGGTTTTAATGTAATGCATGATGGTGGACATGGAAGTTTTAGTGACAGTGCTTTCTGG
This sequence comes from Ferruginibacter sp., assembly GCA_043736415.1. Classification (GTDB taxonomy): domain Bacteria; phylum Bacteroidota; class Bacteroidia; order Chitinophagales; family Chitinophagaceae; genus Ferruginibacter. Next base: position 6,178 of record JAYTCO010000120.1, read on the forward strand.
AATAAAATTGCTGCGTTTTCTGTAAACGGTTTAGGTGCAAGTATGTTGATGTGGAACAACAAACATAATATTGTACATCATACCTACACAAATATTGATGGCATTGATGACGATATTGAAATAAAGCCATTACTACGTATGTGCCCAACACAAAAAAAATATAAAATCCACCGTTTTCAGCATATTTATGTTTGGTTTCTATACACGCTTTTATTAGTAATCTGGGTATTTGGAACGGACTATACAAAATATTTTAAGAAAAAAGTCGGTAGTGTCCCTATAAAAAAATTCAGTGCATTTGATCATTTTGCATTTTGGGCGGCAAAGGTTTTCTATTATATTTTTATGATTGCGTTGCCAATTTATATTTTAGGATTTTTACCCTGGATGGTTGGTTTTTTAGTAATGGCAATGTTTGCAGGTTTAGTACTTAGCGTTGTTTTTCAATTAGCACATACTATTGAAGAAACTGCTTTCCCTGTGCCTACAGTTGCTACAAATGATATTGAAAATGAGTGGGCTATCCACCAGATAGAAACCACTGCAAATTTTGCAACAAAAAACAAATTGATATCATGGCTCGTTGGTGGTCTTAATTTTCAGATAGAACACCATTTGTTTCCTAAAATTTCACATGTGCATTATCCTGAAATAAGTAAGATCATTAAAAAGACCTGCGAAGAATTTAATGTAAAATATATTGAGCACCGCAAAATGCGCCATGCCCTTGTATCTCACGCCACTTACTTAAGAAGGATGGGAAGAGCGTAGAATGAAAAAAGACTTAAGATATTACATTTTAGATTTACCCGATTTTTTATCGGGTATTTTTTTGTTTAAAAAGGGCTGATAAATATTAATACATTTAATTTTTTCATAAACTACAAAACATCCTACCATATCTATTATAAACTGGCACCAGAAACACATTGCAAAATCAAGTATTGGAGACAAGCTTTCTGACAGTGTAGCAAATGGCATGGGCTCATAGAAATTTATCATTTGGCAAACGGTGATTGTATTGATATGGATGGCGTTAATTATTGTAGCATTTGTACTGCATTGGGATCCTTATCCATTTATTCTACTCAATTTAATTTTTAGTACGCAAGCCGCTTATGCAGCACCAATTATAATGATGGCGCAAAACCGGCAAAGCCAAAGAGACCGCATTCAGGCAGACAATGACTACCTCACCAATGTAGAAGCAAAAAAAGAAATTGAAGAACTACAAATACATTTAAACAAAATAGAAACGGAGAAGCTTGATATTATTATTAAGATGCTGCAGGAGATGAAGAAATAAGTAAGACTCTGCGCAATCTATTGTACTTTTTTCTCTGCAGTTTTATTGAACCACAAGGGCAGAAAAAAGAAAAAGTTACAAAAAGAAACTGCTGTTTTATTATCTGTTTTTTGCATTAATTTTTGGGGCTGTTGTCGAAGTAACTATTTGGAGCAGTAGTTGAGGCTGTCTGTAGTAGTTTTGCACGCAAGTACTATTATAATTTATAGGTTATTTGTGCATAAGCTACTACTGCCCATCCCGCAGCCTTTGAGCTAGGAATCTTTTTTCAACTTTTATTGCGGAGGAGATGAAAGTCCATCATAAATGTGTAGTTTTTTGAAATTGATACCTAGCCATTAATAATATTATTTACTTCATCTTCGTAATCGGCCAACCAAGATTTATAGAATAAAAGACTTTCATAATAATCTATGTAACAATTAATGAGATTATTTGTTTCACGACGAACCGGCGGTAACTCTTCGTCTTTAATCATTTTTATGGATAGTTCTTTAAAGGTCTTATCGTCGTGACTCTCCATGAAGTTGATTTCGCTAAACCAATCATCGACTTTGACTATTGTTATCAAAATTATATTCAGCAATTCTCGGACAGTTGGGGCGATTGTAATATTTTTAGCTGTTAGTAAGAATTTAATATTCTCTACCAATTGATGCAAGGATTCGTAATAAACTTGAAATACTTTCTTTCTAGTTGTAACCAGCAGCAAGGAAATATTAAAGATGTTATCGACTTGAGTAAATGTGAAATTGAAATCACCAATATTATTTTGTTGATGATATAGTTCGTTGACTTTTTCTAGTGGAAGCGCTGAAGAATAAATACTAAACTTTATCAATTCTATTTGCCGGAATAACAGATTTTTGATAAAAGTCGTGTCATTGACTAAAAGTCCATTTTTTATTTTTATTTCAAAAGTTGATACTGCATTTAAAAAGTCACTATTCCCAATAGTAGGGCAAGCAATCTTGAGGATATCAGCAATTCGTTTAAATAGTTTGATTAAATCATGCTGGTTGTTCAATTCTCCACCCTGAAATGAATTAAGGGGGAATGGTAATTTACTTGGTGTTAATCCCGAGTGACAGAATGGTATTACCGGAATATCTTTGATCCATCCAGCACCTGCTTCAAAATTAACCCAAGGCCTTACTATTGAGATCGGGCTACATATAATAATTGAAAGTTTGCAATCTTTCAGCGAAGTTTTGATGTTTGATAACCAATCATCTCCTAATCTAATGCTGTCCTCATGGGAAGAAACGAAAACCTCCACAGTCTTTAAAAATTTTGTTTCAATTAGTTCTTTTAAAGCTATAGAAATTTCTTTTTCTTCTGTGATGTGAGAAATGAAGATTGATGGTTTATTCATTGCTTACGTGATTGCATTTATTATTCAACGGTTAATTTAATTGTTTTTTATTTGTCAAGTTACCAATAAAGATTTTGATCCTCAAATTATCGGTTCATTTACCTCTTCCCCACCCTCCAAATGGTTCTTCAAAGCAATTTTAATGAACAGTTTATTATAATGTCTGTCTCGTCTGTTACGCTTTTCTGTTTTGCGTTTTAGGTTTCTTTTATCTACAACTATGTTTTGAAGATCATTTAAATCGTCAAGGTTTTTAATATCGTTTGGTGAGTTTCTTTTAGGCATTGCTGCAAAGTTTTTTAAAATATGTAGTTAGTGTTTGGTCTGTTTAAAATTATGTGTTGGTTTGTAATGCAAATTGATTAAAAGCTTGTAATCTAATGCCTGTAACCCTTCCATGTGCCGCCGTATTTATAATGCTCTTTGGTTTTGGCGGCATTGCAACATGCAGTGCAAACAAAAATCCACAGCTTACCTTTTTCTATTTGTATGCGGTAAAGTGTTGTATCGTCTTTGCTACAGATGGCGCAAATTTTAGTTTTCATTTGTAAGCAGTTTCACATTTTTCAAAGTAACAATATTTCTACATATGGGCAGAGTGGAGGAATAGCGCAATGCGAAAGGTTTTGAATGATGAGGATAATGATTTGGTGATAATTTTCGAGTTGGTATCTTAATCTGTGACATCAACTTGAAACTCTACATCTGATTGAGTTGGTTATTTTTACGCTTAGTGAACTTAAGACTCACTTATGTGTCGAAAAAGGCTACTTTTTTTAAGTAAAGGACAAGGGGCAGGATCTCAAAAATTAAAGCAAAAGATTATTTAATTTTTAATCATAAAATAAATCGATAATTATAATCATTCAATACCGGATTATCATCTTTTACAAATTTATCCCATACAAACTTTCTACTTTTTATTTGAGCTAAATGATTGAAATCAAAAATCCTAATTGTTTCATCAGCCCTTATTTGGTTCCCTAGCGATTCTGTTTCATTTGGTTCTAATTTATGTGTAGCATAATTGTAGTTGAAATATTTCCTGAAATTATAATCTATATCGTCAGGTCTTAACAAATCATCAGAATAAAGTGAAGCTTTACTGTCTTGGCAATGTTTACATGCAACATATAGATTTTCCCATTGACATACTAAATTATAAAATGCTTCTACAGACTTCGGCTTGAAATGGTCAATACTATCATCTCCCCTTCTTAATGGATAATGATCACAATAAGTGCAATGTTCTTGAGTTTGCAATAGTAAAGTAGGTAGTATAGTTTTATTTAAGGTAATGCCCGCAATGGTAGGCCAAATGAATTTAAAACCAGCGTTAGCAATTCTCTTTTTCCTGTAGCTTTCACCATATCTCTCCCATCTTGTATTTAAAACTTCTGGTTGTTGTAATCTTATAAATTTTAGCATGTATTAAACAACAAGTTTTTTGTTAATCAATCTTTCAAGTTGTTTAACTTCCATTCCTAAAATATTTTCTAATTCTATACTTTGCTTGGCTAGTTTTTTTACTAAGCTTACAAAAGCATCATCGTTTATTTCTAATTCTTGTTTTAATATTTTCGATTTTAGAATATAAAATGTGGATAAATCTTTTTCAACTTCTATTCCAAATTGATTTTGTATATCAAAGGTTTCCTCTAATATGTATTGAAAGCTTTTGCCGTCTTCTGATAAAATTGGCGCACCATCTAAAACACTGAAATGCGCTTCTTTTTTAAATTTATAAATCCAAGCACCATCCACAGAACCTACTACAAATGGAGAGTGGGTAGAAATAAATATTTGTGCATTGGGAAATAATTTTTGCACCACTGGCAATATTTTTCTTTGCCACTCGGGATGAAGATGAACTTCGATTTCATCTAAGAAAAGAATAAAATTTCTGTCAAAAACATTAATGCTACTACTCCACGGAATTCTATCCATACGCATAAGTAAATCCGCAATCCAACTAACGATAGATTTCATTCCATCAGGAAGTAAATTAAAATCCAATTTTAATCCGTCAACGGTAATACATATACTTAGAGGATTATCTAGTAAATCAAATTTTACTATTTGACCAGTAATTTCAGATATTGCTTCTTCTATTCTGTTTATGGTCTCAGTATACTTTTTTACAACTTCTTTATCGTCTCTTGAATATGCAAGAGCTTTTTTAGTGATAGTATTTGCAAGCCACTGAATTAACAATTGAGGGTTTATGGAATTATTAAAATCCAACGAGTCTATTAAAGGGTTATTATTTAGTTCCTGAATAGCAGTCAAATTAGTTTGCATTATTCTACGGTAACCCGAATATGCAAAAAAAGCAAAGTCGAAATTACCAGATCCAAAATTATTTATTTTTTGGAGATAGTTTAAGCCAAGGGGTGTGTTATTATTGTCATAGTATAAAATTCCACCACCTTGTTGCTCAAGAAGAATATTGTAACCATAATAAGGTATAGTGTCTACGTCACTTCCATCTGAAAAAAGTTCATAACTGCAGACCATTCGAGGTTTTATGTTTTGGGACTGTTTATGAACTTTAGCAACAATATTTTTGTTCCCATTATAATTTTGAAATCCCGAAGCCAACATTTCTAGCAATGTTGTTTTTCCAGTTCCATTTTTCCCAGTAAAAATATGTATCTCGGCCCTACTGGATATTTCTTTTTGAAGAAACTTTAATTCAAGTTTTTCAAAAGCACCGATGTGTTCTACTTCAAGAGCCTTTATTCTGCAGTTGTACATAGTCAAATGTACAAACTTTAGTTTCAATTATTCAAACCTCGAATAATTACAAATTACTTACCAATTTAATTAAGCGTCTTGACAAAATTTGAAATATAAAGAATACCCAACTTAAATACTCTAAAAATAATTAAACCCTTCCCAAAAAGCACAACCCTTAAAGTATTGCTGAAAAAAGAACCAAAGCCGAAAGGCGCAGGGATGGGAAGTAGTACCCCACAGTGCATCCGCCGAAGGCGGAGAAACGAGGAGTACTACAGACAGCCCGTCACCACCGCCCAACAATGAGTATTTGCTAACCGCCCCAACAACCCTTAAATTTGCGCTTCAAAATAATAGTATGAGCGAAGAGAAAAGCCTTAATTTTTTAGAGGAAATTATAGAGACAGATTTGGCA
>JAYTCO010000121.1:0-12012 GCA_043736415.1 Ferruginibacter sp.
TAGACAGCGCTTTGTAAGTCAATACAATGGTTATGTGTTAATAAGATTATTGCAGGTTTTAGGTGCTTATGGTTTTAGAGGTTTGTTTGAAAGAAAAGCGCATTTTCTTACCAGCATTCCATTAGCCTTAAAAAATTTAAAAGCATTTTTATTGAATAATAAAATGGGAATAAGTGTGCCAGAATTTGACAGAATACTTTCCTTAATTGTAGACGATGAAATTGTAAACCGGTTTGAACCTATTAAAGCAACTGAAGAAACGCCGCTGGTTGTAAACATAAAAAGCTTTTCTTTTTTAAAAAGCGGTTACCCAAAAAACGTATCTGATAATGGTGGTGGTTTTGTATTTGACTGTAGAGGAATTTTAAATCCCGGCAGAGTTGAAGCACATAAAAAAGAAACCGGCAGAGACAAGCCTGTACAGGATTATCTGGCAGACAAGACCCGCATGGAAGAATTCCTTGCAGGGGTTTTCAGCACTGTAGATATTTCTGTAGAAGACTACATAAAAAGAAATTTTGAAGTACTGGAAGTAAATTTTGGCTGCACCGGCGGTCAGCACAGAAGTGTATATGCTGCTGATGCGCTTGCACGGCATTTAAAAAATAAGTACGGCGTAAAAACTGTAGTAAAACATATTGAACAAAATTTTGACGCAGAAATAATAGATAATTAATTATTGCTTAAATTAGTTCTCTAAAGTTTTAATTACCCTCAAAGATTAATTGATAATTTCAAATTAATAAAAATGATGAACCTATTCAAAAAGACATTTTTTCTTGTACTTTTTTTGGCAACAGGTTTTGGTGGTTTTGCACAAAAAGAAAATACAAAAACCCTACCGAATGCTATAAAAGAAATGGCAGCTTTTAATATTTATGAAACTACATGCACGGTAGGATTCTCGAATAGTGCATCTTCACAATACCAACGTTTTATTCTTCTTACCTCTTTGGCAACAACAGCAGATTTAATTATTTTGGCAACGACCCATAAAAATCCTGTTGTAAGATTGTATTCTTTTCAGGCACTAAAAAAAAGAAACGCTGAAATCCCTTCTACATTAACAGCAAAATTTAAAACGGACCTGAACGAAGTAATTTCTTTGCAGGGATGTTTAGCGGAAAATACAAGGGTTAATCTTCTTACAAACGACATATTTATTCCTTCAACCAACTATAAACTGATTAAAGATTAATAACCTGTATGAAAGGAATGATACTCGCAGCAGGCCTTGGCACAAGGCTGAAACCTTTTACAGAAAGCCATCCCAAAGCATTGCTGCCAATAAATGGCAAAACATTGTTGCAACGAAATATAGAATACCTGCAATCTGTTAATGTAAAAGATGTTGTTGTAAATGTCCATCATTTTGCCTCACAAATTAAAGATGCAATACAACAAAATAATGCTTGGGGAAGTAATATTACAATAAGCGATGAAACAGATATGGTATTAGAAACCGGTGGTGGTTTAAAAAAAGCTGCCTTTTTTCTTGAAGATTCTAACGAAGCCTTTGTCTTGATGAATGCTGATATACTTACAGATCTCAATATTGATGAAATACATAATTTGCATCTTCAATCAAATGTTTTGGCTACACTAGCGGTTACAAACAGAAGCACGAGCAGATATCTTTTATTTGATGATAATAATAATTTATGTGGCTGGAAAAATGAAATAACCGGAGAGCAAAAAGGAAAACCCGGCAATAAAAAAGCTTTCAGTGGCATTCATATTATTTCACCGAAAATATTTCAACATATAAAAGAAGAAGGTAAATTCTCTCTGATAGATCTTTATTTAAGACTGGCCGCAGAAGGTTTTAAAATAAACTGTTACGACCACAGCGATGGTAAATTACTGGATGTTGGGAAGCCTGAAAGTGTACTTATTGCTGAAAAAATATTTCCCTAATATTTATTGATTTGCATCCTGCGGTATTTCAAAACCCTGACGTTTTTCCACTCTTGGTTTAAGCCCAAAATTGTATTTTAAAGCAATACCAATTCTTCTGGTATCATTAAAAGTGTAACCATCAGCTACAAAATTTGGTTGCTTTATTATAAATGAATTTCTGTTTGTGCGAAATACATCATTTACGGTTACTATAATATTCATCTTCTTTTTTAAAATGCTTTTGTTGCCTGAAAAAGTTAACCCTCCAAAAGGTTTTAACTCGAAGAAATTGATAACCGTATTTACACGCATAAAACTGTTAAGGCTTAAAGTAAGCGTTTTTGTGGGCTTGTAGTTTTGAAATAAGAAGAAAGTAAAACTGCTTTTATGAAAAGTAAAAGGAACCCCATCATACTGGCCTTTGTAATTCATTATATTCATTTGAGTTCCTGCATAAAAAAAATATTTTTTACCAGGCGGAATACCAATTACTGCACGCATGTAAATTTCTTTATTGGTTCCTAAATTATCATAAGTACGAAATAAAGTATCACCACGGGAATAGGTAAGTGTGGTGAAAATATTTCTAATATCATTTAACCCTATAGAAAAAACAGGAAACTCATCTGCATTAATATTTAATTCATAATTAGTGGTAAACTGCGGTTGAAGTCGGGGGTTACCAATATCATAAGTATATTGATCTGCATAACGTGGATAAGGGTTAAGAGATTCATAAAAAGGTCTTGTTATACTCCTTCTGTAGATTGCATTACCCACCAAACTAAAGCCAAATATTTTTGCTATTTTATGTCTTATAAAAATATAGGGGAAAAGATCTGTACGTTTAATGGCAAAAGTGGTATCAGCAGGAATAAGCTGCCGGCCTTTTATATCTGTGTATTCAAGCCTTACACCGGGTTTAATCGTAAACCCACCAAAGGTTTTGGCAATTTGTAAATAAGTTGCAGCTATATTTTCTGTGTATCTAAATCTGTTTGTTTGTAAACGGTCAACGTATTTTCCTGTGCTGGTATCTGAAAAATAAACAGAATTATTTTTACTTAAACTGTAAGTAAGTTTTGTACCAATTTCTAAAGTAAATTTTTTCTTTGTTTTTAAAACAACATCACTTTTATAAGCCAGTATATTTTTGTTGTTTAAAATATTACCATCTCCCAAAAGCGTATTTCTTGCAGGAAAAATATTAAGGTTACTGTAGTCCTGATTGCTGTTGCTTCTAAAGTAAGTATAATCCAGTGTATTGCTCCACTCACTTCCTAATGTATCCAATTTGTATTTAGCTGCGACGCCATTTCCTACGTAAAGAGATGGCCCTTCGTTGTTAACAATAGAAATATTTTTGCCAAGTATGTTACCTGTTCTTAATGATGAAATACTAATATTGTTGTTTACATCGCTGTTGTTTTGGGTAGCGCTTATTCTTGCATCGTAAGCAATGTTCAATTTTTTATTTACATCGTAATTTATACCCCCACCAACATAATTATTTGTATTATTAAATCTTGTAAATGCGTATTGTTTAAACAGTCCCCCTGTATTTGTATACCTGTTAGAAGAAAGATCTTCGCCGTTTAATTTCTTACTAAAATTGTAAGAGAGATAAGTATTTAATTTTTCCTTGCTGTTGCTAACATTAAAACCTATTGCCTCTGAACCATACACGCCTTGAAAATGCGATACATCAACACTTCCGTTTACACCAAGTTTGACACCTTTTTTTAAAACTATATTTATAATACCACCACTGCTGGCAGCATCATATTTTGCCGATGGGTTGCGTAAAATCTCAATTTTGCTGATGCTGTTGGCAGGTAAGTTTTTTAGCAGGTTTGCCAAATCCTGAGCACTCAATTTTATCTCTCTGCCACTTATATAGATCGTAGAAGGTGTTGAGCTGTTCAAATATACATTCCCATCCTGATCTACTATGGCTCCCGGAGTTTTTTCCAGCACTTCAAAAGCATTTGTGCTGCTGCCTGCAAGCTGTTCAGCATCCACAACCGTTTTATCATCTTCCTGCTTAAGCAAGGGTGTGCGGCTATTAACCACAACTTCGCTTAATTGCTTTGAAACTGTTTGCAATACCACATTTAAAGTAGTATCGTTAGTGCCCGTCTGTAATTTTTGATAAAATGTTTTAATATTTACAGCTGTTATTTTAAGAATGTAAGCTGTATTATTTTTAAGAAGGAAAACTGTTTCTTTATTTGATGTTTGTGTAAAAAGTAATGATGAATCTGTATTACGCAAAATTGCTGTGGTAGCATATACCACTGTTTCTTTCTTATCATTTAAACTGTTTACACGAACAGTTATATTTTGACCTGCACTTCTATGCAAAAACATCAACATAAATAGTGATGATGCAAATATTTTTCTCAAGCCTGTTGCGTTTTAAGGTATTTATACGGGTACTACAAAACTGCACTTTTTTTTTCACATATAAAAAAATGAGTGATATGTTTTATTTATATCACTCACTTTTTTATTAAATTATAATTTTATTTACTTTTCTCGAAAAGTTCTTTTTTATCTACCACCTTTATTTGTGTGCCCTTTTTTAGTGTTTTACTCACTACATCATAAGGGCCTGTTACCACTTCATCTCCTACTTTTACTCCACTGGTTATTTCAATATAATTAATATCCTGTATCCCGGTTTTTACAGGTACTCTTGTCACTTTGTTATCCGCACCTTTTACAAAAACCACAACAGCAATATCATTATCAGATGTATTTTTTTCGGCAATATTATCTGTTGCTGCAACTTTCTTTTTATCTGCGCCAAGGCTGTCATTTTTATCTCTTGTGGTTACTGCATTTATGGGCACCGTAATTACATTGCGCCGGGTTTTGGTCTGTATATCTGCGCTTGCACTCATACCGGGCCTAAATGGAAATGAGCCTTTGCCCAACAAGTCAGCATAACTATTCTTTAATATTCTGATATAAACTTTGTATTGGGTAACATCGCTTGTAGCGGTACTTAATGCGCTGTTTGCTGCACCATTATTGCTGCTGGCAATCTGTGTTACAATCCCTTTAAACTTTCTTGCGCTGTAGGCATCTACATTAACCAGCGCACTGTCTCCCAACTTTACTTTTGGTACATCATTTTCGCCCACATCTACTCTGATTTCTATTTTATCCATATCAGCAATACGCAACATTTCTGTACCCACATTAAAACTGTTACCTGCTACTTTTTCTCCCTTTTTTACATTTAATAAACTTACTACACCATTCATGGGAGCTACAATTGACGTTCTGCCAAGATCAGTATTTGCTTTAGCAAGATTATCTCTAGCGCTTTGTACACCTGCCCTTGCGCTTTGTACACTTGCCTGGCTGCCTCTTATGCTTTGCACAGCAGCATTGTAATTTGCTTTTGCTGTTTTAAAATTTGTTTCTGCTACATTAAATTCATTTGCGCTGATAACCTTTTCATCAAACAGTTTTTTTTGCATATTGTAATTCCTTTCGGCCTGCTCCTGCTGTGCCTTTAAAGCGTTTAAAGTCGCTTCAGAATTGCTTACCTGTGCCTGAGAAATATTTACCTGTGCCTGACTTTGGGCCACTCCATTTGATGCCTGGCTCCGCTGAATATTATAAACATCTGCGTAAATACGGGCTAGTAATTGCCCTTTTTTTACTGTATCACCTTCAGCAACGGTAAGCTCAGTAATTTCACCGCTAATATCCGGACTCACTTTTACTTCTACTTCCGGAAATATTTTACCACTGGCATTTACCACTTCTATAATGTTGTGTACGGCAGCTTTTTCAGCAGTTACTTTTATGCCTTCATCTTTGCCAAAAACGCCAACCTTGGCAAGTACAATCAGCACCACAAACAATATTCCTACGCTTATTAAAATCCATTTTGTTGTTTTGTTCATAATTCAGTATTAAGTATTGAGATGTTAGTATTGAGATGATAGAATAAAGACACAAGTATGAAGATTAAAAATGATCATCTTAGGTCTGTATATCACATAATTTATTTATAATTAAAAAAAATTAAATCATTGTGATATGATATCTAATCTTGATACTCATATCTCAATACTTAATACTATAATTTCAGCCCCATGCCTTTATAAAACTCAAGCACTTTCATTTTAAATACATAATCAAACTGGCTTTGTGCAAGTTCAAGTTTAGCCCGTAACAAATTATTTTGTGTGGTTATTAAATCAAAAGTACCAAGCATGCCTACATTAAAACGCTTTGTTGCATAAGATAAATTGAGTTCATTAATAGCCACCGTTTTTTTACCTGCATTAAATTTTTCCAATGCAATTGTTGCAGAAGTGTAGGCCTGGTATATATCCTGCTTTAGTTTTTGATTATCCTGCTCTTTTTGTAGTTGTATGGTATTGATGTTAAGCTTACTCCTTTCATAGTTACTGCGCAGAGAGCCGCCATTAAAAATGGGAACGTTTAAGCTAAAACCCACTGCCTGCCTAAAATTATCTGACAGCTGGTTTGTAAAACCACTTTTGGAAGATATAGGACTAAAGCTTGTAAAAGGAGATGTTACAGTATAATCTGTACCATTTACTTTTACCGTACCCACCGGCACAACTGTAGTTATTTGGTTGAAACCTGTAACACTGCGGGACTTATTATTGTAGTTGCTTCCAAGGCTGGCAAATGTGCTTAGTGTTGGATACATAGAACCTTTGGCAGCGGCGACTCTCTTTTCGGCAGCCTTTAGCCTAAGTTCATTTACTCTTTGCTGCGGAAGGTTTTTTAAAGCAATATTAAATACGTAATCAGGTTGTAAATTGGCTATTGGCTCTACGGGTATTTTGTCAATAGGAGGAATATCTATTTCAAATGGCGTAGCGGGATCAATATTCATTAACGTCTTTAACGAGAGAAAGTTCAGGGCTGTATTTCCTTTTGCATTTATATAATTTACACTGTCAGCAGCAAGTTGTGCTTCTTGCTGAGATGCATTCAATTCAGGCAAAGCTCCTGCATTAACCTGTTTGCGGGTAATACCAAGTTGTGATTGTGTTTGTTGAATTTGCACCAAGGCAATATTTTCTGTCTCTTTACTAAGTAATATTTGCAGGTATGCATTGGCAGCAGCAAGTGCTATATCATTTTTAATTTTATCTGTAGATGCATTGGCGGCCTGTGCCTCAAAATTATTGGCAGCAATATTATTTCTTTTGCTATAAAAATTAAATATATCTGCACTGGATTGTAACTGTAGCCCTGCCACCAAAAAGGTTTGGGTTATACGGCTAAAGGTTGTAGGATCCTGATTGTTACCTGAATTTATTGAGGTATTGGTACTAAAATTTGCATTCGGATATTGCGAAAGTTTGCTTTGTTTAAGATTGACAGCAGCAATTCTTGCCTGCACATCCTGCAGCTTTACATTAATGTTGTTTGCCATTGCATAATCAACAATAGACTGTAAGTTCCATTTTTGCTGGGCAAACGTAACCTGTTTAATCCCTAAAAAAACTGCAATAAGTACTAAAATTCGCATTTACAAAAATATCCTTTGTATCATTAGAATTGAAAGGATTTTTATAAGCGGAAAAAGCTTCGTTTAAATGCACCTTTAATGCAGGATAAACTATTACTAAGGGTTAGTAAAAATGGTAACGCAGGTTATTTGCAAACAAATAAGTGTGTAAGATAGAGTCAGGTAAAAAATTAGCAGATAAAATTCTTTAATCTTTTAAAGTCTGCGTGGCTGCTAGTAAAAAAAAATCCCCTAAATAATCTGCTGAAAGATTTTGTGATGGCACTTAAAGAAAGATGCCTCTTTGCTGTGTTTTTCATAGGTGTTGGTTTTAAGGTTTTCAGGATTATAAAAATAACCCAACAACATATTTCTAACAATAGCATAATTGCTATTTCTTTGTAGTCGTATATTCCGAAAAATTTTTATTGCTGTAAGGAGAACTACGATGGTATAGTAGCAAACGCAACTTCTAAGTCATTGATTAGGTATGCTGGATCTTCCAAACCAATGTAGAGGCGTAACATGCGGTGCTCTTTTGTGAGCCCATTAAAATTATTGGTTGTAACACCGGCACAGCGTGGAATAATCAGACTTTCATACCCACCCCAACTTACTGCTAATTTAAAATGTTTTAAGGCTTCGCAGAACTTTTCAATTCCGGGTAAATCAATTTCTTTTAATACAATTGTTATCAAGCCACATGCCCCACTCATCTGCTGTTGGGCAAGTTCGTAATGAGGAAAGTCTTTATCAAAAGGAAAAATAACATCTTCTATTTTGTTATTAGTTTTAAGATAAGCAAGGATTGTGTTTGTGGATGCAGTTATTTTTTCGAGCCTTAATGGCAATGTGCGCAAGCCTCGCAAAAGCAGCCAGGCATTAAAGGGTTGTATGCCGCTGCCTATATTATTGTATTCACTTTTAAAAATCCGTTCAATCATTTTACTGCTGCCGCTTAATACGCCGGCTATTGTATCGCTGTGGCCACTAATATATTTGGTGGCAGACTGGAGAGAAAGATCAATACCCAATTCAATTGGTCGTTGATAAATAGGCGTGCAATAACTGTTGTCGCAGATCGTAATGATGTTGTGTTGCCTGGCAAAAACTGCAACGGCTTTCAGGTCCTGCATTGCATAAGACCAACTGTTGGGACTCTCGAGGTAAATAAGTGTGGTATTATTTGTCTTAGCAGTTTCAAAATTATTTATATCTGTACCATCAATAAAGGTTGTGGTAACGCCAAACCGTGGCAGTATTTCAGTAAACATTTTATTTGCCCATGCGTAAGGTTCTTTTACGCTGATAATGTGGTCACCGGCTTTTACGTTTGCCAAAACTGCTGCAAAAATGGCTGCAGCGCCGCTGTTAAAAACCAAGCAATCTTCAGCGCCATCAAGGGCGGCAAGTTTTTTTGCTAAAATATCTACCGTAGGATTTTTGCCTCTGCTGTAGAGATAAGTGCTGTACTCATCCTGCAAAGCACTGCGCATATCTGCAACCGTATTAAAAACAAAATTGCTGGTTTGTATTATTGGTGGCGCTACAGCATTAAAATAATTTTCCCTGTCTTCGCCCAGTTCGTTTATGATGTAGGATATATCCATGGTAATTATTTTTTTCTTACAATGCAACTTTTTTGGAAATTACGAAATCATCTTTCGTTTTTTTAATTCATCTACCAAAAAATACAAACCTGTGAAGGCTGCAAGTATTGCCAAACCTGTGAGCCCGGTCCATGGCTTGTCTATAAAAATAACCACAAACACAAAAGTATATGCTGCCATAAATATTAATGGCATCAATGGAAACAGTTTCATTTTATAAATGCCCGTTCCATCCAAATGTGCAGTATTTCTTCTAAGCTTAAAAATAGTTGCGGCAGATAATACCATTCCAAAACAATCAAGAAAAATAGTAAAGCTTAAAATCTCATCAAAGGTTTTTGCCCAAAAAACAATGAGCACACAAAGGCTTGCAAACACACTAAGCGATGTAAAAAGTACATTGGTAGTTATGTGCCTTTTACCAAAAGCTTTGGGCAGCATTCCTTCTTCACTCATGGCTTGCATAACCCTTGGATTTGCCATTAGCAATACATTTACATAAGCAAGTACACTTAAAAAAAGCAATACAGAAAGTATTTTACCGGCAGCAGTTCCAAATAGATGTCCGGCCATAATTGCCGCAATATTGGTAGATGTTTTTAGCGTATTAAAACCAATCACTTTGTAATAAGCATAATTTACAGAAAGGTATAAAATGATGATGATGAGCAACCCGGCAATAATGCCACATGGAATATTTTTTGATGGATTGTTTACCTCTTCACCAAAATTGATAGATTGTTGATAACCGCCATATGTAAAGCTTACAGCCACCAAGCCCAATCCAAACGCTTTAATGTATTCCCGTAGCACCGGGCTGGCAATTGTGTTTGAAACCACACTGATTTCGTTTGCACCGCTGTAAAAAAATATAGGTAAAATGAGCAATAGCACAAGGCCTATTTTTATTAGCGTCAACACATTTTGGGTGCGTGCACTCATTTTTAAACCCGCCAGGTTTACTGCATAAAAAATAATGATAGAGGATATGGCGATGATAATTTGTACCTGCTGCGCATTTACAGCATCTGGCAAAACAACTTTTATAATATACTCCGCACCAATAAGGGCAACACCCGCAAGAGAGGCAGCGTTGGATATTAAAATAATACAGTTAACAGCAAATGCAATGGATGGGTGATATGCGTAAGAAAAAATGCGGTAATAACCACCCGTAACCGGGAACCTGCTACCAATTTCTGCATAGGTTAGTGCGCCACAAATGGCTATGACACCACCGGTTATCCAGATTAAAAAAAACATAAACGGTGAGGGAGATGTGGCTGCAACATTTGCCGGTGTGCGAAAAATGCCCATGCCTATAACAAGACTCACCATGATCATGGTAAAATCGAAAAGGTTTAGTTTTGATTTGCTCATGATTTGAAGATAGATTTATTAATGGATAATTGCTTTTGTAGAGATAAAGAAAATGACAGCAGGTAAAATCTTTTTTTGAAAAAAAATTTAAAACTATGAGAATAAAAAAAATTTAAAGATGCAGATTAAAATTTATGACCCTTGCAAGCCTTCATTAAATGAGTTGGCAAAAAGATATTATTTTCTTGGTAGAGTATTTGAAACTAAGGTATGAGTGTGGCCTTATTGCCTATATTTAAAATACGTCAACCCCAAATAGTATCTACCAAAATGATTAAAAAAATTTACATTTTTACTTTGTTCCTGCTTTCTGTTACAACTTCTTTTGCACAATTTAAATATGCCGTATCTGTAAAAAACCTTGCAGGACTGCCAATTACAGGGGTATCAGTAACAGGTGTAAATTTTTTATACCCGGGCATTACAGATGCTGCCGGCATATATTTATTTGAAACCAATCGGGATTCAATACTATTGTCTTTTTCATTAATCGGTTACAACACTGTAACTGAAGTTGCAAAACCGAACATGATTTTAAATGTCATTTTAAAAAATGAGGCAATTATATCGGATGAAATGAATGTAAATGTTTACGCCAAAAAGACAACAATTACAGATGCCGCAGCAGCGGTTTCAATTTTAAATAAAGCCTCATTAAACAGATCAGATCAAACATCTTTTGTATCTGCAGTAAATACAGTAGCAGGTGTAAAAATGGATGAGCGTAGCCCGGGCAGTTATAGAATCAGCATCCGTGGAAATTTACTGCGTTCCGCATTTGGTGTGAGAAATGTAAAAATTTATCTTAATGGCGTACCATATACTGATGCAAGCGGTAACACATATTTTAATTCTCTTGCGGTAAACAGTATAAATAAAATACAGATTATTAAGGGCCCTGGTGGCAGCATGTACGGCGCCGGTACAGGAGGTGTAATGTTGCTTGAAAATGATGCTGAAAAAATTAACCGTTCGCTGCAAATAAGCTTCGGGCAATATGGATTATTTGATGCCTCCGCTTTGTACAATATTAGCAACGATAAAACCAAACAGGGTATAGCATTATCTCACCAGCAAAGTAAGGGGTACAGAGAACATACTGAAATGAGAAGGGACGTATTAAGTTATGCGCTTACCCATTCTCTAAACAAAAAAAATATAATAAATGCCAATATTGTTTACAGTGATTTGTTTTATGAAACTCCCGGTGGACTTACTGCTGCTCAGGTTGCAGCAAATCCAAGAAAAGCAAGACCCGCAGCAGGAATTTTTAGAGGTGCGGTAGATCAGAAAGCGGCTATATACCTGAAGCATTTTTATAGTTCTGTATCAGATGAGATAAAACTTAGCAGCCATTGGAAAAATATTACCGGGGCTTATCTTTCATTGGTTAAATTTAAAAATCCTGCAATAAGAAACTTTGAAGAAAAAAAGGAAATAGGTTCCGGGGGACGAAGTTCTTTTGAATTTGATAAGGATAAATATTCTGCTGCATTTGGTGGAGAATTACAATACAGTTTTATCAATACATCAACATACGGAAACCGTCTTGGCATTAGAGATACACTTCAATATAATGACTACATAAAGGTTCGCCAGGTTAATATTTTT
>JAYTCO010000122.1:0-2136 GCA_043736415.1 Ferruginibacter sp.
GGCCAATGAAAATCCAATAGCATTAGCCACATATTTATTAATACCTAATTTTTCTTTACAAAGCCAGGTTACAAAAAAATCGACAACAACGCCTGATAATCCTACCACCCCAAATTTTAAAAACTTTATATTAAACATAACTGTAGCAAACACACTTAAATAAATCGTAAGAAAGATCCACAAACTTAAAGGAACATTCTTTTAAACCTAAAAATGATAAACAACTAGTATTACATACTGGCAACTGCATTATGCATATATCTTTGTTCATAACATTTTATAATTATGATTTCAGTACTTCAGACTGATAAACTCTTTGCCAGAAAAGCTATGTGGCTGGTAGTTATTTTTACTGGTTTCAGACTGGTTTTATCAACCTTTCTTAATTTGGGTAACGATGAAAGTTATTATCTTTCCTTTGCCCAACAACTTCAAATAAATTATTTTGATCACCCGCCAATAGTTGCATTATGGGTGAGGTTTTTTACAGCTAACCTCGGACTGCAGGATCATCTTTTTTTTATACGGCTGGGAAGTTTGGTGGCTTGCGCCCTTTCCTCTTTTTTTATTTACAGAACCACTACCGCTATCAGTACAGCCAAGGCTGGATTTGCAGGGGTATTTCTATATAATATTTCTCTTTACGCATCAATAACTGCCGGGCTTTTTATTTTTCCCGATACACCGCAAATGGTATTTTGGACGGCAAGCATGTATTTTATAACACAAATATTGCGTAATGATGAAAAACTATTGCCATGGGTTTTGTTTGGTGCATGTGCAGGGCTAAGCATTATGAGTAAGGTGCATGCGGTTTTTTTATGGGGTGGCATTTTTTTGTATGCAGTTTTTTACAGACGATCATGGTTCAGCAACAAATGGTTTTATCTGTCAGCAGCAGTTACCGCAGTAATTATTTCGCCCATACTTATCTGGAATATTCAGAATGATTTTATTACTTTTCGGTTTCATGGAGAAAGGGTTGTGGTAAATGAAAAAAGCGGATTTAACTTTATTGGCTTGCTTCGGGAAACGGTTGGACAGTTGGTAATAAATAATCCATTTACAGTTGGATTAATTGCCATTTTCTTTACCAAGAAATATAATTCCAATGTTAATAGTGCAGTTAAAGTTTTTAAGCTGATGGGCATTCCGCTGCTGACCGTTATTTTCTTTTTATCAATGTTCCGCACAACACTACCTCACTGGAGCGGACCCGCATATGTTTCGTTGTTGCCAATAGCTGCAATTGGACTCTCAGAAATGAGCATTAATAAGTTTAAAATCTTTTACAGATCAGCTTTTAGCTATACCATTATTTTGTTTATTCTTATTGCAGCTGCAGTTAATTTTTACCCTGGCGCATTCAGCAAAGAAGTTGGTTTAGGTTTAGGTAAAACAGATATTAGTTTAGATGCCTATGGCTGGAAGGAAGCCGGTGAAAAATTTGCTGCAATTTACAAGTCCCGAAGTAGCTCATCAAAACATCCCATGGTTTGCAATACATGGTGGGGCGCTCACGATGAATATTACTTTGCCCGACCGCTAAATATAAAAATGATTGGCTTAGGTTCGGTTTTAGATGTTCACCATTATGCATGGCGGTTAAAATATGATACGGCAAATGTAAAAATGGATACAGCTTATGCCATTGTTCATTCTTACGATTATTTTGATGCTAAAAAAGCATTTGCAAATTATTACAGCAAAGTAGATTCTATTGCTACCATACCAATTGTAAGAAATACAAAACTCGCTTACAATTTTTATGTGTACGAATTAACTATAAGAAGGTAGGAAAATCTTTACAAAAAGTTTTCAACAAAAGAGTTTAAGTAAAAATTTAAACGTATTTTTTGTCACAACTGTTATTTAATGTTTAGACTATTAATTTCCCTTTTTTTAAGCTTTTTTTATTTAAACGGTTTTAGCCAAACAGTTTCGTTCACCTATGCGGGTCCTAATGGAAATACGATTCTTTGCAGTCCTGCGGTTATTAATTTTAAAGCTAACAGTACCGGCACTTTAGTGGGCTATACTTGGTATTTCGGTAATGGACAAACCAGCAACAGTGCAATTCCAAGTATTACTTTTACAGCGGGTACTTATATTGTAAAACTTGTGGCAGTGTTTAAT
>JAYTCO010000123.1:0-2130 GCA_043736415.1 Ferruginibacter sp.
GTTACAGATATGGAACGCAGTGTACGTGCAGAAGTTATTGCATCAACTTTTGATGAACCGGCGGATAAGCACGTAAAGGTTTCAACCATTGCACTTAACAAAGCAAAACGTTTGGTTGAGTGTGGCCACGATGTGGTTATTTTATTAGATTCTATAACTCGTCTTGCACGTGCACACAACACCGTTGCGCCAAGCAGCGGTAAGGTTTTAAGTGGTGGTGTAGAGGCAAACGCCATGCAAAAACCAAAGCAGTTTTTTGGTGCTGCACGTAAAATAGAAAACGGCGGTTCTCTTACCATCATTGCAACAGCATTGGTAGATACGGGCAGTAAAATGGATGAAGTTATTTTTGAAGAGTTTAAAGGAACAGGTAATATGGAATTGCAGTTAGAGCGAAAATTATCTAACCGCCGCATTTATCCTGCTATCGATATTGTAGCATCAAGCACAAGGCGTGATGATTTGTTGTTGGACAAAGATACTTTTAAACGCATGTGGATTTTGCGCAAGCACATGGCCGATATGAACCCAGAAGAAGCTTTAAATACCTTGCTAAAAAACATGAAAGGCACCAAAGACAACGCAGAGTTTTTAACGAGCATGAATGGATAAGAATAATTTGCAATTGTGCAAATGAAAAAATATGCAGAAAAACCCTTCAAATTTTGGAGGGTTTTTTATTTGAAGCACTCAGCATTTTCTTCTAATCAACAGTGGTCCGGCTTTTCGCAGTACTCCTCGTTTCGTTCGTACCTCACTTCACTGCGGGGTACTTGCTTCAATCCGGGCTATGGCTCAGCGGTGAATCTTTTTTCAGCTTTTTTCTGCTGCGCAGTAGCTTCCATAGATTACATCTATGGTAACTAGTATTCAACCCCTTCGGGATTTGTATAAACAAGCATCAATTTACCTCACTAAAACTAAATTAATCTACACGTTCCCCCTCTCTTGGGGAGAGGGAACATTATATCCCATTTTTTTCGGAAATGGTGTGCCTTCTCCGCTTCAATCTTCAAATCCTCCCTCTCCCCAGGAGAGGGAATGAGGGTGAGGCTTTTTTCCTCATGAGAGGGAACGAGGGTGAGGCCCTACCTTTACCAAATGCAAATTGTAGTACAAGGAAAGTTGACCGATGATTTTACCCGGTGTCAACATTATCAATCTCCCTTAGATATTATTGCCATAAAATTTAAATGCTGTAATACTTATTATGCCTGCATACATTGTCATGAAGAATTGGCTGACCACAAGGTTGGTTTATGGCCGCAAAAAGAATGGAACACAAATGCAGTTTTGTGTGGGCAATGCAAAACCGAAATATCCATTAATGAATATTTTAACAGCAACTACAAATGCCCAAATTGCAGTAGTATTTTTAATCCAAAATGCAAAAATCACAACCATTTATATTTTGATGTAAGGCAATAAGTCTCCTATTTAATATTTGCTATTCAATACATTGCTTTAAAGATTTAGAAAACAAATTTCCGAAATTAATACCCAGATAAATTTCTATAACATAATTTTATGTAACTAAAATTTAAAAGTCTCGTATATATTGTTTTAAAAAAAGTTAACCCTTAACAAACAATTTAAATAATAAATAATGAAACAGTATTTAACAGCTTTTTTTGCATTAATCATTGTTGCAAGTGCGTGCACCGCTCAACAAACAAACAAACAGTCGTCAAAGCAAAGTGAAAAGTCAAATGCAAAACCAACTTTTGCTAAAGGCAAAACAGAAGCGGAGTGGAAAAAAATTCTTACGCCTACACAGTATGAAATAATGGTAAACCGTGGTACAGAAACTCCTTTTAGCAACCCTTATGCTAATAACCATGAAAAAGGTTTTTATCTAAGTGCAGCAACAGGCGATACTTTATTCAGCTCAGAAACCAAGTTTGAATCAGGTACCGGGTGGCCAAGTTTTTATGCACCTATTGGTAAAAATAAAGTAACGGTTGTAAAGGATGATAGCTACGGAATGTCAAGAGATGAAATTATAGAATCAAGTACAGGTCTACATTTAGGCCATGTATTTAACGATGGTCCAAAACCAACAGGTCTAAGATATTGTATGAATTCTGCAGCATTTAAATTTATTAAGAGCAAATAAAATTATTTCGAATT
>JAYTCO010000124.1:0-2126 GCA_043736415.1 Ferruginibacter sp.
TATAAGTGCAGGTATCATTTATTTTAAAATCACCACCACGTTTTAAGCCGTGTTTTATAATTAAACAACCATTGCTTTTTATTTTGGTAGAAAATTCAATAAAGGCATCTTCCATATTTTCTGCTGTTCCATAAATATCTAAATGGTCAGGATCCATAGCTGTAATAATAGCAACATCCGGTGCAAGTTTTAAAAAACTTCTGTCATATTCATCAGCCTCTACCACTGAAACCTGCTTTTCATTTTGCCAGAAATTAGTATCGTAATTAGCGGTTATTCCACCCAAATATGCGTTACAGCCAAAACCGCTGTCTTTTAAAATATGAGCAATCATGGCACTGGTAGTTGTTTTACCATGCGTGCCTGCAACACAAATATTAAAAGTATCTTTTGTAAGCAAACCCAATACATCACTGCGTTTTAAGAGTATGTAATCATTCTCTTTAAAATAATTTAGTTCTTTATGGGTTGATGGAATTGCAGGTGTATAAACCACGACGTCTGCATTTTTATCCAAAAGGGTTACATCATCTTCATAATGAATTTCAATTCCTTCTTCAACCAGTTTTTTAGTGAGCGCTGTTTTCGTTTTATCATACCCGCTAACTTTTACACCACGCATATTAAAACACCTGGCAAGTGCACTCATGCCAATGCCTCCGATCCCGGCAAAATATATTGATGATATTTTATTGATGTCTATCATGCTCTGTTAATAGCCTTTAATATTTGTAATGCAATTATTTCATCTGCATTGTTTACTGCAAGTGCGCCAATATTTTCTGTCATTATTTTCTGTGCCTTTTCATCTGCACATAATTTTAAAAGTGCAGGCATCAATTCATTCATAGCATCGGCATCTTTAATCATAATAGCAGCTTCTTTATTTACAAGTGCTTTTGCGTTTGCTGTCTGGTGATCTTCTGCAGCAAATGGATAAGGCACAAAAATCACCGGCTTTTTTACGAGACAAAGTTCTGAAACTGCCATTGCTCCACTCCTGCTTATTACAACATCTGCGGCAGCATAAGCATATTCCATTTGTGTAATAAAATCCTTCATGTAAATACCTTCAACAGCATTTACTGCAGCCGTAGCTTTATCAAAAAAAGGTTTACCGGTTTGCCAGATAAGCTGCAGATTATTTTGTGTAAACGAAGCAATATTTTTATCTATCGTTTCGTTTATAGATTTTGCACCAAGGCTTCCACCAACAACCAAAACAGTTTTTTTATGTTGATCTAATTCAAAATAATTTACCGCCAGTTCTTTTGTAACTGAGTTGTGGCTTATAGCCCGGCGTACAGGGTTACCTGTTAAAATAATTTTTTCTTCTGCAAAAAAAGATTGCATCGATTCTGATGCCGTGAATATTTTAACCGCTTTTTTACCTAACATAATATTGCTCTTGCCTGCAAACGAATTACTCTCATGTATAAAAGTTGGAATATTTTTGCTCTGCGCATACCTTAAAACGGGATAGCTTGAATATCCGCCAACACCAATAACCACATCCGGTTTAAACTGTTTAAATATTGTAGAAACCTGTAAAAAACTTTTAATAATTTTAAACGGTAACCCAATATTTTTTATCAAAGAACTTCTGTTGAAACCTGCTATATCCAAACCTTTAATTTCGTAACCTGCCTGCGGTACTTTTTCCATTTCCATTTTATCTTTTGCACCTACAAATAAAAACTCCGCCTGTGGCTTTATTTTTTTAATGGCATTTGCAATTGCTATTGCAGGAAAGATATGTCCACCCGTGCCACCACCAGCTATAACAATGCGTAACGATTTGGTATCTGCATTTTTCGGTGCAGAAATAATTTCATTCACTATGTTTTTTACATCATTCATTTATGCAACTACTGCTTCTTTTTCTGCTGAAATAATTTTTGCATTTTGCGCTGCAATTTTACCTTCTTGCTGTTCTACATTTCGTGCAACACTTAAAATAATTCCTATAGATAAACAGGTAAACAAAAAACTGCTACCACCCATACTTACCAATGGCAATGTCACACCTGTGTTTGGAAATAAATTTACATTAACACCCATGTTTGCAATTGCCTGTATAACCAGCGTAAAACTTAATGCCAATGCCAAAAAAGCACCAAATGCAT
>JAYTCO010000125.1:0-11953 GCA_043736415.1 Ferruginibacter sp.
TACAGATGTGTCGTTGCTTAATTCTTCGAGCTTCGGTACATATTCATCTACCCTTACAAATTCAACATAACGGTTTTTAATTTTACGTGCCCTGTACCAGATGTACATTATGCCAAAAAGTAAACCTGCAACAACCAAAGCCACATAACCACCATGTGTAAACTTGTTTAAATTGGCTATTAAAAAACTTATTTCAATAATAAGAAAGACAAGCAGGAAAAGGTAAATCAGGTATTGGTTTACTCTTCTACTTACCATATAATTTGCCATTAGTATTGTAGTAGCCAGCATACATAATGTAATGGCCAAGCCGTATGCAGCGCCCATTGCGCCCGATGTTTGAAAATATAAAACAACAGCGGAGCAGCCAATAAACAGTAAAGTATTTATACCCGGTATATACAATTGTCCTTTTGCTTCTGATGGATAATTAATCTTCATGCGTGGCCAAAGGTTTAAACGAATAGCCTCACTAATTAAGGTAAAAGATCCGCTTATTAAAGCCTGGCTGGCAATAATAGCAGCAATAGTTGCAATCACAATTCCTATAGTAAGAAACCAGTCAGGCATTAACCCATAAAAAGGGTTGCTCATAATAACAGCCGTGGAGTGTTCGGCCATAAATACCTTGTTTTCCAGCAGTTCTTTTGTTGCAAAAACAGTTCCTTTAAAATTGTGCAGCAGGTAAGAGCCCTGACCAAGATAATTTAGAATTAATGCAGACTTTACAAATATCCAGCTGTAACGGATATTGGCTCTCCCACAATGTCCAAGATCACTGTATAAAGCTTCAGCACCCGTTGTACATAAAAATACAGCTCCCAAAAGCAGAAACCCTTTTGGATATTGTGTAAGTAGTTTAATAGCAAAATAAGGATTGAAGGCTTTTAGAATCTCCAAATCATCAGTTATGTGAGCAAAGCCTAATACGGCCAGCATAGCAAACCAAAGTATCATAACAGGCCCAAATAATTTACCTATAGAATTAGTGCCAAACTGCTGCATAAAAAATAAAACAGAAAGTATTGCAAGTACAATAATAATAATGGTTTTTAATTCAATACCATGTAAAAGCGGTAAATTATCTAAACCTTCCACCGCCGCTGTTACCGTAATGGGAGGTGTTATCATACCATCGGCCAATAATGCCGCCCCGCCTATCATTGCGGGTAATACAAGCCATTTTTTTTGTCGCCTTACTAATGTGTATAATGAAAAGATACCACCTTCACCTTTGTTATCTGCCTGTAAAGTAAGGATAACATACTTAACGGTTGTCTGCAAGGTAAGGGTCCAAATAATACACGAGAGCCCACCAATAATCAGCAATTCATCTATAACCTTACCATTTATGATTTCACTAAAAACATATAGAGGGGAAGTACCAATGTCGCCATAAATAATGCCAAGTGCAATAATTATACCTGCTGCCGAGACTTTGTTAAACTGTTTGGACACGAAATAAATTTTAATTTCATTTTGTTGAAACTAAACAAATTTATAAGGAAAAGTTTTACAAACAATATAAAAACGTCTCCAATTTATACCCTTAAACAGCGCATTTTCAGATAAATTCTTCCGTAAAATATTAATGTTCAGCGAATGGGAGTAATTGTGTGGTATTTCTTTTTAAACCCGATTCCTGAAGTGGTTGATAAACTAATGGAATTTGCTCTACTATAACATCACTTTTTTCCAAGCCAAATGCCCTTTCATCACTAAGCCCCATATCTTTTAACAGAAAATACGATTTTAAAAGAAGCCCTTCTCTAACAGCAAAATTATTTTCAATGGAAAGAAACTTTTCTATTACAACAAATTTAAAGTCCGGCTCGGCATTATATTTTGTAGATCCGTCAGGTCTGATGTGCAAATTGAGTTCTTTATTTTTTACAAGATCCTGTACAATTTTTTTGAAATACAATTCAGTTTTAGGTTGTATTCTAAAACCAATATTTATATTTATTTTCATTACTTTATCATCTATCAGTTCAGACACATCATAACTCATAGTATACGGTTCACTTGTTCTGTTAAGGTGTACAAACCAATATACATCCGCCCTTTTAGGTTTTTTTGCAAAAATAGATTTTACTATTTTTTCTTCAATCTGCGTTTTATTGTTAGCCTTTGACAAATAAATTAAGTGCGTTGAAAATTTTGGAATAGCATCATCTGTACTAAGTTCTAACAGCTGTGCAGTATATTTTCCGATATCTACAAATTTCATTAAACGGTTGTTTATTTTACGGGCGTAATACCACACATACATTGTCATAAAAATAAAAAGTTCGAAAAACAAAAACATCCAGCGTTCTTTTATTTTTGCCACGTTTGCAATAAAAAAAGATCCTTCAATTATTGCAAATAAACCTATTATGATAATTACATAAACCTGTTTCCATTTAAGTTTAAAAAGTAAAAAATAATTGAGCAAAATGGTGGTCATTATCATGGCTATTACAATTGAAAAGCCATAAGCCGCTTCCATGCTGGAGGAGGTTTTAAAATAAATAACCATTAATACACAACCCAACCATAAGATTGTATTTACACTTGGAATATAAATCTGCCCTTTTATATTGCTTGGCTGGCGTACAGTTACCCTCGGCCAAAAATTTAAATTCATAGCTTCGCTTACCAGCGTAAACGATCCACTAATCAGCGCCTGCGAGGCAATAATTGTTGCAGCAGTAGCAATTACAATGCTGGGTAATAAAAACCAATGTGGCATCATTTCAAAAAATGGATTCATCTCCTGCGATGTAATTTTTGTAACCGGATTCACAATTTTTAAAAAGGAGGCAGGCTGGTGCATAACCCAAGCCGCCTGGCCCATATAATTTATAACCAAACTTAACTTTACAAATATCCATGTAATCCGAATATTTTTTATACCACAATGACCAAGATCGGAATACAACGCTTCTGCACCGGTTGTACATAAAAAAACGGCCCCAAGCAACCAGAATCCTTCCTTATAATTAACCAATAACTGGTAACCGTAATAGGGATTAAATGCTTTTAAAACACCCGGATATTTAATTATTTCTGCACCTCCAACAATAAGCAGCATGCTGAACCAAACAACCATTATAGGCCCAAAAGCCTTACCGATTATTTGTGTACCAAACCGTTGAAAAAAGAACAATACAGAAATAATGGAAATTACAATTCCAATTGTTAATCCGTTACCGGGCACAATAATTTTTTCCATGCCGGTTACTGAATTTAATCCCTCAATAGCAGACGACACTGAAATTGGTGGGGTAATAATGCCATCTGCCAAGAGTGTTGTAGCGCCGAGTATGGTTGGTATTACCAAATATTTACTATACCTACGTACAATGGCATACAATGAAAAAACGCCACCTTCACCCTGGTTATCGGCCCGCAGGGTAAGCCATACATATTTAATGGTAGTCTGAAAAAGTAATGTCCAAAACACGAGGGATACGCCTCCGTAAACCAACGTTTCGTTAATCTCCCTTTCACCAACAATTGCTTTTAAAACGTACAACGGGCTTGTACCAATATCTCCGTAAATAATTCCTAATGCAATAAGTAAAGTGGCAGCAGTAATTTTCGAAGATGGCTTTGTAAGTAATTGCATGTTTATGTAAAAATTGTTTTTAAAGGCAGATCTAACCGCTAAAGTAATTAGCCTTAAAACTGTAAAATTGTAAATGAGTTACAAATGTAAAAGTAAAAGCGTTATTTAAAGAAGAAACTAATATCTACCTTGTAAATCTTATAATAGTTATTTTTATACACATGAATAAAGTAAAATGGACCTTGCCACTCAGGATATTATCTTAGAAAATGAAAGTGTACTGTTGCGCCGTATTCAAACAGATGATTATCAATACCTGGAAAAATTTGTTCTTTTTGAGCCCGAAATATGGCAATTTTCTTTAGTGTCATTAACAGGTACAAAAGAATTGAAACAATATATTGATACAGCTTTAAAACTTTATGCCCAGGGAACGGAATATCCATTTATTGTTTTTGATAAACAAACACAGCAATATGCCGGCTGTACCCGATTTTATGATATACAGACAACAAACAAAACGCTTCATCTTGGGTATACGTGGTATGGAAAAAACTTTCAGGGAACGGGGCTAAATAAAAACTGCAAATTTTTACTGCTTCAATTTGCTTTTGAAAAACTGCAAATGGAAAGAGTTGAATTTAAAGCCGATAACCGAAATAAAAAAAGCATAGCTGCATTAAAAAGTATTGGATGCACGCAAGAAGGAATTTTAAGAAGCCATTTACTTTTATCTAACGGCGAAAGAAGAGACAGTATTGTATTAAGCATTTTAAAAAAAGAATGGAGCAGCGGGGTAAAAGAAAATCTTATTAAAAAGATTAGTCTCTGTAACAAATAGCCCGTATAATTTGTATCAGCTATTTACAGCATATTTATTTGGGGCTGTGTTTTTTTACAGCTATGTTCAACATTTATCCGGCCTTAGTCGCTGTATCGTATGCCGCAAAAGAGCGGCACACACCGCTCCCTCCGCCGCAGCCCTTGAGCGGTTTATCTTTACTGAACGGAAAAATCAATACAGTATTATTAAAATACATTATTAATATAAAATGAAATAAAAAGTAACCTTTATTAACCAATACAAAACAGATAAGCATAAAGTAATAATTAAAATAAAAACATCTTTTTAATTCTGCGCAGGCAAGTAATCTTAACCTTTTTTCTTTGCTCTATTGTACTTAAACAAAAGCAAATAATATAAGATTGTAAATTATCAGAAAAGCTTTTTCCATGCCACATAGACAAATCACACATACAACTTTTTGATCATTTCTGTGGTATTAAGAGCAAGTTTTTTATTTTATTTTATTTTTTTTGTTTTAAGGTGGTATTTGTACCGAAGAAAACTTGCCGCAACTAAAATAATAAGGCAAAGTTCTGATAATAATTTTTCTGCATCTAATAACATTAGCGGTCGGTCTTTAAGTTCTGGATCCATTACAATACCGTGAACAATAAATAAAAGGAGCGTGCCATAAGAAATGAGATGAATGTTTTTCCAAATTCTAAAACTCATTTTTTTCTTTACTAATTTTTGGGTAGTTACTATAACTGTAATAATGGCAAACATGGAAAGTGTTCCAAATGCAACAAATAATTTTTGATGTGGTGCATTTATTGGAAAAATAATATCAATTAATCTAAATTTGGTTCCCGGTGCAAAGAGTAAAAGCGTGGGATGCAAAAGCACCAACACTAAAACGATGTAAGCTGTCCAGTTATGTAAATTATAAATATTGATTTGCTTAATACGCTCCGGCAACTGTATCCAATAAACATGTTTTTTGTAACCAGTACTGAGCATCATACCTAACAGGATATTTAAAGTTAAAAGCCCTGTCGCAACTAATCCCATGTAAGCAGATAACTGAAGAAATGGAAAGTCTTCCATGAATAAACTTGATAATTAAATTAAATAAATACACGAATACCATAACAACATTTTTAGCCATTGAGATACTCAATCTAAATTACTTACTTTTTGTTTGGCAGATCATCTTTGTTTGTATTTTACTGAGGGGATATTGAGTGATGGAAATTAATTCATGCGGGTTTGTGTGGATAGTAACCAAAGTTTTGAAAATTATTAAGAAAGGTTTTTTGCATTGCGGTACAAAAGATCAACCTACTAAACCTTAACTTTCGTTTTTTTGCAGCAGCAAATAACTTATGAAAAATTGCTTAGCCTTTGTTGCTTCCTTATTGAATAAGTCGAACTCAACGGAGGCGAGAAAGTTTACCTAACTTATAACTGTAAAATATTGACTATTTAAAGAAATTAATTAAAGGCAACCAGATTCAACTGAAAGAAATTAGATCAAAATTAAATATCCTTTTAAAATTAAATTATGAATTTAAACCCTGCTCATTGGCATTTACTAGTTAATCACCTACCCATAATTGGAAGTATAATTGGCCTGTTTATTTTAGGTTATGGTATTATAAGCAAAACGGAAGTTGTAATAAAAATGTCTTATTGGTTATTTATTGTACTCGCTGTATTTGCAGTTATAGCAAAGCAAACAGGCGAGCAGGCTGAAGAGTTTATAATGAATGCAAAACTTGCCGATGGAGCAATTATTGAACCTCATGCACAAGCAGCCGATTTTGCACAGTGGGCTATGATTATATTAGGACTTATTTCAATCGCAGCATTGTTTATAAACCGTTTAAAAACACTTAAAATAATGCCCATAATTATATTGATTATAGCTTTAGTTGCTGCCGGACTAATGGGCTGGACAGGTTTTTTAGGGGGAGAAATAATGCACAAGGAAATAAGAATTACTAAATAAAAATAAAGGGAGTTATTAATTTATACTGCCGCAAATACTTTTTAAAATTTCTTCACAAGTATTTTTCAAATCTTACAATAATCTATGCCGCTCTATTTTGTATTTTAGGAAATAATCTTTTTTTTAATACCATTTATCTGAACCTGTTTTAGACAAATTCATTGCGGATTATTTATATTCTCTCCAAACAATACTTTTACCACACATCTTTTTAATGTAAAGGATAATACCTCATCTTAATTTTTCTACCTAAAAATTCCTTTTAAAATATTACAGGCCGGTTAAGTATAAACACAAGCTTGTTCATACTGATGTAATTTCAAACGGGTTAAAGCACCATTTTAAAGGTGTGCTTTAACCCGTTGAGGTAGTATTGATGTATAGAGAAAAACAAAATAAAGTTAATCCATAGCACATCCAATTGGAGAACCGGGCGGCAATGTTTCCGGCACAAATGGTTTGCCTTCCAAACGATTTTTAATTCTTTCCAGGGTTAGTAATAAATAACCTTTGTTAACTGAACTGGCCATAGGCAATTGATTAATTGCATAAGTCTTTATATCATCTATGGATTTTGTTATTGCTGCATTTGTAGCAAAAGATATTTCTGTATTTAAAGAAATACCCAACAAATAAGTAAGTAACAATTGTTCATTCTGTTTAAGAATTAAACCTTCCAAACCTTTTAATCGTGGAGCTCTCCAGGTTTTATCCATTAAAGTTTTTATCATTTCGTCAATACCCAGTCCATCGTTTTCAGCCTGATACTGTACCATTCTGTTTAAACGTGCAGGATTAAATAAAAACGATAATGGAAAATCAGCTGCACTTTCTGCAGCAGCTAATGGATCAAAAGCCAGCCCTGTTCTACGATTAAACAATTCTTTTGTGTACCCATAACCGGCAGGTCGTGGCGGAATTAATTTAATAATACTTTCAGGTAATGCCAACAGTTTTGGTTCCATACAATCTACCACTGCATTTAAGGCCTTTAACTGTTCTTGCTTTGTAAGCGGACGGGTTATTATCTGCCCATCTCCTTTGAGTGCATACGAATAATTTAACCCACCAACCTGTTTTGCAACAGCTTCAACCTGGTAACGGTGAAACAAATAAATGGGTACCAGCACATCTTCCAACATAGCCATTGGCATGCCATTTCGAATGTTGTTTAAACCAAATTGTGCCAATGCTTTTTCACGAACTTTTAATACATCTTTTAATCCGCTAACAGCATCTTTACCCACATCCCATAAATGCGCAGCGGGATGCAGACCTGCGGGATCTCTTGCATCTCTGTCAGAAATAAACGTTAACCCGTTTTTACGTGCAGTTGTAATAATTTTATTTAATGCCATTGCTTCATTTGTACCGGCAACAAAATCAGCATAGCCATAATTTATAGATACTTTATCCCAATCGCCGATTTGATTTGTGTAAGCATTATCAAGATCAATTTCTCCTTTACTATTTACTGTAACAACCGGAGACGGATAATCCATTACACTTGCCCTGCCTTGTGTGCTTGCAATATAATTATGCATGAGCCCAAGCGTATGGCCGATTTCGTGAGCGGCCAATTGTTTTAGCCGCTGTAAACTCATCTGCAGCATTTTATTATCTGCCGGCATTCCGTTTTCAAAAGGGGCTAATAATCCCTGCGCTATTAAATAATCCTGCCTCACTCGCAGCGAACCTAGGGTTACATTTCCTTTAATTATTTCACCGGTACGTGGATCTACAATTGATGCACCGTATGACCATCCTCTTGTGGAGCGATGTACCCAGTTTACCATGTTGTATCTAATGTCCATCGGGTCAGCATCTTCGGGTAATATTTTTACCTGAAAAGCATTTTTATAACCTGCTGCTTCAAAGGCCTGGTTCCACCATTGTGCACCTTCTAACAATGCACTGCGTATTGGTTCTGGCGTGCCATTATCTAAATAATAAATAACCGGTTTTACAGGTTCGCTTACAGCAGCTGAAGGATCTTTTTTTTGAAGGCGATGGCGTGTGATAAACATTTTGTTGATGGGTTCCGTAACAGGTGTGCTGTAATCAAAATAGCTGATGGCGTTGTAACCGGCACGTGCATCAAATTCCCGTGGCTTGTATTTATTATCCGGGAGTTCAATAAACGAATGGTGTATGCGCAGGGTAATAGCTTCTGAAACCGGTGCAACGGTGGAAACCATATTATTATTCTTAGCATCTTTGGAAATGTATGTTATGCTCGTTTCAAATTCTGCATTTAATGGGAAATTTTTTGTGCGCTGCATGTACATCGCAGACCTTGAAAGATCAATGCTATAATTTCCCTGTTTAAAGTTTTGTAATTGGTTAGATACCTGTAAAGCATCTCTCATAAAAAATGCAGTAGCATCAACTAATACGGTGCCTTTAGTTTCTGCTTCAGCTGCAAAACCCCATAATGTAGACTGTGCAAAAGATTGTTCAACCGCTCTTTTTTCTGCCACATCATTCGTAATTGCACGATATTCGTAATTAGGTTGCACCATCAATATTTTATTACCAACACGGGTAAATTTAATGATAGATGTTGCTCCTAATTTTCCACGATCTAATCCTATATCATTAGAGCCTAAACCTGCCGGCAAAGAAGTTTGGTACAATAATTCAGCATCAAGTTTGTTTATTTCCATCCAAATTTTACCGGCATTTGCATCCCAATAAAATTTAATAAAACCAGGATATACTGTAAAGTTTTTTGTTTTTTCTTCGATAGAAGGAAGTGTTTGTGACTTTGCAAAAAAAGGAATACATAGAAAAATCAGCAATAGTTTTTTCATTATAATAATTTTTGGAAAACAAAATTTAAAACGTTTTGGAATATTGATTAGTTAGTAAGGTTGAAAATTAGTTTTAGGTTAATTATATAGTTTTTGTATTTGTTGCTGCCACAGCTAAGTAATCATTTAATTTGATTTCTCCCGTACATATTTTTGCTGCTAAATCGCAATGTAATGTTGTAGAATCAAACAACATAATTTCAGCAATATCTGTTTGACTGATTAATAATTTAATTTCTGTACAGCCTAAAATAGCTCCTTGTGCACCTTTATCAGCCAAATTTTTAATTACCTGAATCATATATTCTTTTGATGTCGGCAAAAATTTATTTTTTGTCAACTCTTCAAATATGATTCTATTTATTTCCATTTTTTCATCTTCATTTGGATTAATTATTTCTACACCAAATTGCTGATAAGCATTTGCAAAAAACTTATCGTTCATCACTGCATAGGTTCCTAACATTCCAATTTTTGATTTACCCTCTTTTATAATTTCTTTTGAAACAGTTTCAAAAATATCAATGAACGGTATTGATATAGCCGCTTTAATTTCATCTCTAACTTTATGCAAAGTATTGGTAGCAAGAAACAAACAATCAGCTCCTGCAGCTTCTATTCGCTTGGCTTTTTCAATTAAATAATCACCTGCTTCATGCCAATTTTCTGTACGTACAAATTGTTCAATATTGCCAAAGTTTACGCTCACTATAACCAATTCCGCAATATTTAGTCCGCCTTTAATTTCTCTAACTTTATTATTTATAAGATTATAATATTCGCCTGTTGCAACGGAGCTCATCCCACCTAAAATTCCGATTGTTTTTAAATCTGTAATACTCATTTTAAATTATTTTGTTGTTTTGGTTTGAGGAAAATTGCTATAAGATGATACCAATGAGATATAATTACCGAACATATGAACCGGCGTTCATATCAATAGATGTTCCTGTTGCATGGTCGGCCAAACCACTACAAAGTAAAGTCACCATGGGTGCAATATCTTCGGGAGTCGTAAGTTCATTGAGGGCAATGTCATTCAACGCAAAGTCCTCACCGTATTCTTCTAAAATTGCATTTGCCATATCTGTTCTGGTAAAACCGGGAGCTATTAAAAATGCTTTAATTCCCTGTTTTCCATAATGCCGGGCTATTGATCGGGTGAGGCTTAC
This sequence comes from Ferruginibacter sp., assembly GCA_043736415.1. Lineage (GTDB taxonomy): Bacteria > Bacteroidota > Bacteroidia > Chitinophagales > Chitinophagaceae > Ferruginibacter. The sequence continues at coordinate 10,337 of JAYTCO010000125.1, forward strand.
GATCGCCCCTTTGCTTGCAGCATAAGCAATATAGTCTGTTGTATCGCCACGAAATGCTGCACGGGAAGAGATGTTTACAATTCTACCATTCTGCTGCGTTTTTGCATGTTCTACAAATTCTTTGCATAAAATTCCTACAGCCCTTGTATTTACAGCAAAAGTTTTTTCCCAAATATTTAACCACTCATTTGTTGGCAACGAATCTGCCGCACTTGGCGAAATTCCGGCATTGTTTACCAGCGCCGATATCGGACCATATTTGTCAACAAGGCTGGGAATGAAGCCGCTCACTTCAGCAGTATCAGCAAGATTACATGCGGCTGTAAAACTTATATTTTCAAGTTCGTTCTTCAGTTTATCGGCTTCCGACTTATTGCTATTATAGTGGATGATAACTTCTGCACCCGATTGAGAAAGTTGCTTTGCAATTGCTCTTCCAATTCCACGGGAAGCTCCGGTAACAAGTATTCTTTGATTTTTAAGAGAGATATTCATTGGTTAAAAGTAACGGGAAATTATTTTTAAATGAAATATAGTTACCACATCCCCATTCATTAACTGGGATGTAAACATATTGGTCCAAATAATTTAATGACCCGTAAAGAAATTAAAACATTCTATTAAAAAAAGGAATTTCAATAATGGTGGGAAGTCTCGAGTTTAACGAGGTGAATATTTGAACAGCAACAAAGGCACGCCACCAACCATTATATCAGTAAATAAAATGCTAAGCGAATGTCATTTTAGAGACATTGCTATAAGTGAAAAACTTCATCAAAAATGAAGGTATATATCCATTAGTAGTATAAAGATTTGTAAAATTTTAAATATATTTTCTAAAAGTTTTTTACCCTTAATTTTTGTTGTTACTTTTTTGTTCTTTTTCATTTTTTTGTTTTTTGTTTTTAGTAAATAATAATTCAAACAGTAATAAGTAGCTCAATAGAAATAGAATTTTCATTTAGAACAATATTTATTTTTACCTAAATCGTACATAAGCAATTCTATTATCGTTTAATAAAAATAATAAGAGCAAAATGACAAGGGAGATTTTGGGGTAAGTTACATTTGAACTATTTTTCGTTTTTTTCTAACGGTTGGTGCCGACACCAAACATTAGAAAAAATATAAATCCCAACATTATTTATTTTTTTGAAGCAAATTCATTTTTTGACAGAACCTTTTCTGCTTGACTTTTTTCTCCATACAAACAACGGCAAAAACACGCTTATCTTTAGTACATGCTTTATTATGTATTGGTATTTATTTCTTCTTTATTGGTTGATCTTATCCCTTTCATAGGACCGCCCGCATGGTCTGTTATGGTATTTTTTCAGATTAAATTTCATTTAAATATTTGGCTTGTTTTGGTTGTTGGAGTAGTAGGTTCTGCAATGGGCCGGTATCTGATGACTTTATATATACCAAGGCTAACCTCAAAGGTTATTAATGAAAAGAAAGATGCTGAACTTAAATTTCTCGGCGAAAAACTGAGTGGAGAAAAATGGAAAATCCCTTTGATTGTTTTTATTTATACATTAATCCCCATTCCAACCACACCCTTGTTTACAGCGATAGCAATGGCAAAAATCAAACCCATGGTTGTGATACCGCCTT
>JAYTCO010000126.1:0-2122 GCA_043736415.1 Ferruginibacter sp.
TGGGTTTTATTATGTACAATTCGGCGCATTGTTTTTAGGAGGGATTATGTTTATTGTTTTGGGGCAAATGAATTCATATCTCTCTATTATTATTTGCACATTTCTTTTAAGTATGATCAATGAAAGTTTTCGCCCTGCAAACGCTACTGCAATTGCTTTGTACAGCACACCGGAAAACAGAACACAATCTTTTTCTCTTGTAAGGCTTTCAATAAATTTGGGGTGGGGTATAGGCAGTGCATTGGGCGGATTGCTTGCTGCTATCAACTATAAATTATTATTTTGGGTAGATGGATTTACAAATATTTCAGCAGCGTTTATGTTGATAGCCATTCTCCCAAAAATTACAAAATCGCAGCAGCATAAATCAACCTCTGATAAATCTGTTACTGTAAAAATAAAATCACCATACAGGGATAAAAAATTTCTTTATTTTTTGTTTATACAGATATTATTTGCAGCATGCTTTTTTCAGCTTTTTACAAATATTCCTTTGTATTTTAAACAGGTTTTGTTTTTAAGTGAATTTAATATTGGGTTGATATTATCTGCCAATGGAATTTTAATTGCTTTGTTTGAAATGGTGCTGGTTTTTAAACTGGAAGGAAGGCGCCCTTATTTAATATTGATGAGTTACGGCTGTATATTAATGGGTATGGCTTTTATGATGCTGAATGTTCCTTTTTTAAGTGGTGTTTTAATTGCTGTTAGCTGTATGGGTTTAATTACAATAGCTGAAATGGTTTCCATGCCGTTTATGAATAGTTTTTATATTGAAAGAAGTAGTGAAAGAACCCGTGGTAGTTATGCAGGTATGTATACCATGGGCTGGAGTATTGCGCAGGTTATTGGAAGTAGCCTGGGATCACTGTACGCACATAAATTCGGATTTTTTAGCTTATGGTTTACTGTTTCATCTATTTGTATGTTTGCAGCAGCAGGCTTTTACTGGCTGCAAAAAAGAGATTGGCAATAAAACTATTTAACCACGAAATATATTTTTTATGTAAATTAAATAAAATTATAAATATAAAAAGCCGCCATATTTATGGCGGCTTTTTATAAAAAAAACATTTTTATATCTATTGAAAAACAGTATTGGCTGTTGATTTTATAGTTATCGGCAATGATTGTCCCATCATATCCAAAGTCCCGTTTGCATCATTAGTTAGTGCACTTTTCTTAACCAAAAAAGTTTTTGTATCTACTACAATTACACCATCGCCCGTGCCATTCATTGTAATATTAAACTGCATACCTTGCGCTTCTTTTGAAATAGTGCCATTGCTTTTTGTGGTAATTGCTATTGTAGCAACATTTTCAACAATACTTTTCAACTCAAAGTTTTTTAACCCTTTCATTCCAGCTTCATTTACAGAATCTGACCATTTATCGCCTATTTTTTTACCATTGGGAATGTAAAAAAATGCTGCTGCTGTTAAAGCTTCAGCAGAATTTACATTACCCATTAAACTTGCCATAGGGTTCGTTTCATCTGCTACAACCACTTTTTTATTTGTCTCTGTAACCTTACCTGTATATTTATCTATCATAACAGTTGCAGGTACATCAAGCATCTTGCTGATCTCTTTCCCGGCAGCAGTTTCTCTATCCTCTTTTTTATCTGAATCAAAATTTACTGTTTGTCCCATACCATCCTGCATAAATTTCATTTTTACAGTTGTATTTTTTGCATTGTAATTTTTAGTATCGGCTCCGGTTATTTCAATTAAGTTAATGGTATTACCATCAATCTTCATTTGCCCACCCATACCCATATCCATATTAACTGAAGTAGTGGTAGTAGATGTTATTTTCTTTCCTGTTTCCAGTTTCAAGCTCTGGGCAAAAACGGTACTTGTACTAAATGCAACAGTAAATATTAAAATTCTTTTCATGTTTTTATTTGATTTTTTAAAAAGTAAAAATAGTTGTTTGTTGTTTAGAAGTTTCACAATAAAACAATAAAAAAAGACCACCGTTTCGGGTGGCCTTTTAAACTGATAAAAATGATATTATCCTATAACAGTTACATTAACTGCATTCATTCCTTTTTTACCATTCTGCAATTCAAATTCTACTTTGTCACCTTCTTTGATCTCATTGATCAATCCGCTAACGT
>JAYTCO010000127.1:0-5045 GCA_043736415.1 Ferruginibacter sp.
TCGCTCTTTAATATTTGTTGTAATAGCTGCAGGCTTGATAGCCCTATATATAAAAAATAAATTCTCATACACCCTTATGCTTGCCGGCGTTACATTAGCTGCAACGATTGATTTGCTTGGTGTAGGCACGCATTATTTAAATGCAAAAAGTTTTGATAACAAAGAAAATTATGATGCAGTAGAGTTTCCCATGACCAATGCTGACAGAACAATATTGGCTGATAAAGACCCGAATTACCGGGTGTTTAATGCAAGTGTAGGAAGCCCATTTGAAGAGGCAAAAACTTCTTATTATCACAAATCAATTGGAGGTTACCATGCTGCAAAACTGGGCATTTATGATGATCTGAGTACTTATCAAATGAATGGAAGACCCAACGCCGCTGTATTAAATATGCTTAACGCAAAATGGATTATTACGGGTGAAGGAGATAAAATACAGGCAATACAAAACCCGCTAGCTTTGGGTAATGCGTGGTTTATAAAAGGAATAACTTTTGTAAAAGGACCTGTTGCTGAAATGAAAGGTCTTACCAATTTAAATACAAAAGACAGTGCAGTTGTAGATGAATCGTTTAAACCAATTGTTACAGCTTTTAGTCCGGCTGACATTTCATCAACCATAAAAATGACAACCTATGACAACGATGCAATTTCGTATGAGAGTAATTCTGCAACAAACAATGTCGCAGTTTTTAGCGAAATTTATTACAAAGACTGGAAGGCTTATCTGGATGGAAAAGAAGTCCCGTTTTTTAAAGCAAATTACGTTTTGCGTGCAATGGTAATACCTGCAGGGAAACATGTGGTGGAATTTAAATTTGAGCCAACCATCTTTTTTATAAGTAAAAAAATAAGTGCGGTTGCAGGATGGCTACTATCTATATTATTGTTAGCCACATTATTTTTTGAATGGAAGCGAACAAATAAAAATGATATTAAAATTAAAACTCCATAAACCATTCTACAAAGCCCAAAGATAGCGTTACTGGCTCCTTACAATGTTTACCCTGCCCGTACGGGCGGCAAAAAATTCATTGCAAGTTTTTATGAATATCTGTCAAAAATTTATCCTGTAAGTTTTGTTTCTGTACCCAATAATAAAATACCGGATGAATTAAACAATTCTTTTTATGGCGTGTTGGGAACTTCAAAATTAAGATATGGAAATCCCTTGCTCTTTTTTAAATTAAAAGAAATAATCAAACAAAATAAAATAACAGATTTAATAATTGTCCATCCATATTATGGTTGGCTTGCATGGCTGTTAAAGAAAAGTACGGGAGTAAAACTATCCTTATTATCGCATAATATTGAAGCCGAACGATTTAAAAGTATGGGAAGATGGTGGTGGAAAATGCTTTGGATCTACGAAAAAAATACCCATAAAATTATCGATCATAATTTTTTTGTAACAGAGGAAGATCTTGATTTTGCCGTAAATAATTTTAACCTCGAAGCTGTAAAATGTGATGTCATTACCTATGGAATCCATTGGAAGCAACCTCCTACAGATATTGAAAAAAAAGAAGCTGCTGATAAAATAAAGCAAAAATATAATATTAATTCAACCGATAAAATTCTCCTGTTTAACGGTACGTTAGATTATAAACCAAATATTGAAGCAATAGAATATATCATCAAAAATATCAATCCACTGCTTTTAGAGAATAAGGATTTTAAGTATAAAATTATTATTTGTGGCAAAGGGTTACCGACTTCTTACAACGAATTAAAAAACTACAGCAGCCAAAATATTATTTATGCAGGTTTTGTAGATGATATAAATATGTTTTTTAAAGGAGCTGATATTTTTTTAAACCCGGTAATAACAGGTGGCGGCATAAAAACAAAACTGGTTGAAGCGCTTGGCAACAACCTTACAAGCATAAGTTGCACAAGTGGCGCTTATGGCATTCCTGAAGAGATTGCAAAGAATAAATTAATTGTTGTTAATGATTTTAATTGGGTATGTTTTGCTGAAGCAGTTTTTAATGCAGACATTCAGGCAATCATTCCTTCCTCTTTTTTTAATTACTTTTATTGGGGTAATATTGCAGCAAAAGCCGCCAAAATTATTTCCAATCCAATAACTCCGAAGATCAAATGAAAATTTTAATAACTGGCATAGCAGGTTTTGCAGCAAAACATTTTCTACATTATTTAAATGAACAGGAACCCGGCAGTGAAGTAATGGGCATTTACAATGAAACATACCCTGAATTTGATAATGAAAATTTTGAGGGTTTAAAAATTTCATTATCAAAAATAAATTTATTAGATAAAAATAAAATTGCTTCAGTAATTGAAGAATTTAATCCTGCATATATATTGCATTTAGCAGGCAGAAGCAGCGTTGCAAACAGCTGGAAATTTCCTGCCGATTCTGTAATGGATAATACGAGTTTCTTTTTAAATATTATAGAAACGGTTAGATTACTTAAACTTGATTGCAGAATTCTTTCTGTTGGTTCCACTGAAGAATATGGTAATGCCAATGCGGGTTTACCGTTAAAAGAAACAGAATGCCCGGACCCTGCAAGCCCGTATGGAGTTGCAAGAGTTTTACAACAAAAACTTGTAAAAATATATGCAGAAAGTTATGGTGTTGATATTGTGCATACAAGATCATTTAACCATATTGGACCTTACCAAAAGTCTGAATATGTGATATCATCTTTTGCAAAACAAATTGTACAACAAGCCAAACAGGGAAGTTTGAGAATTGAATTATTAACAGGTGATGTAAATGTTACAAGGGATTTTAGTGACGTAAGAGATGTTGTTCGAGCTTATTATTTATTACTTTACAAAGGTATTAAGGGCGAAACTTACAATGTATGTTCCGGAAAAGGTTATCTGATTAAAGACATGATTGAACTTTTTTCAACAATTATCGGAGAACATATCTTTCACTCCACAGATGAAAAAAACTTTCGCCCGTCTGAAAATAAAGTGATTATTGGATCGTACGAAAAACTAATGAATGCTACCGGTTGGAAACCACAATATTCTATTCAGGAAAGTTTAAGAGACATTATAAAATATTGGGAAGAACATTTATAATTTTATACAATTTCGTATAGATTCAAAAAGTAATTCTGATGTGCGTTTCCATGTAAAAAGATTTTTTTGCAGGCGGCCTTTTTCAATTAACTTTTTTCTCAAAAATTGATTATTCCAAAGCTGGGTCATCTTTTCAGCAATATCCTCAACACTGAAAGGGTCAACCATTAATGCTGCATTTCCGGCAACCTCGGGCATGGATGTTGTACTGCTGCAGATAACGGGTACATCACTTTGAAAAGCTTCAACAATTGGCAAACCAAAGCCTTCAAATGTTGGAACAAAAGTAAGAGCGAAAGCACTGCCTAAAAGATTTACAAGTTCACCATCGCTTATTCTGCCGGTAAAAACAATATCATCTTTTGCATTCATGATAGAAATGATAGCTTTCACACTTTCATCTCCCCAAAATATATTTCCTGCTAAAACTAATTTTATTGGTGCGTTCGATTTCTTTTTAAAAAGTTCAAATGCCTGCAGTAAACGCACAATATTTTTACGTGGATGCATAGAACCTATAAAAAAGAAATATTCCGCACCTTTCGCATATCTTTCTCTGGTTATCTGCTTTGAATTATCAATAAGAGGATAAAAGTTTTCTTTTACTCCGCAAGAAACATTATCAATTTTATTTAAAGGGATTTTATATGTGTCAGCAATATCATTTTTACTGTATTCAGAAATTGTTACTATTCTGGTTGCTTTATGTGCAAATTTGGGATAAAAAGTTCTAAAATAAATTCTGTTTCTAAATGGTAGATCTTGTGGCTGGTGTTCAAAATTTAAATCGTAGACAATTGGAAGTTGTTTGCATTTCGTAGACAGACAAAGGAAACCTTCCATAGACAAAAACAAATCCGGTTTGTGCTTTTTTAAAAAAAAGCCCACAACAATTTCCATAAAAAATAAGTACAGTAATGGATGTCTGTAGGGTGGAAAAATATGATACTTTTTAGCGTTGGGAAAATCAAAATAATCTTCCGTAAAATTTTTATCACATAAAATTTGAAATTCAATTGAAGGATGAGCAATTATTAATGGCCGTAGAGTTTCTATAGTAAAATTCCCAATTCCATCAATTTTTTTATTTCTTAAAATCCAACAGTTTACTGCTATTTTCATAAATTATATTGAGGAGCTATTGCTGCATTGAAATCAGTTGACAACTGCAAGATTTATTTTCTTTATTTGCAATACATTTGCGAAAATAATTAATAAAAATTATTAAATGAAAACAGCACTAATCACAGGTATTACAGGCCAAGATGGCGCTTACTTAGCAGAACTTCTTTTAGAGAAAGGTTACATGGTGCATGGTATCAGAAGAAGAAGTTCACTATTAAATACACAAAGAATTGATCACATAACTTACAATAAAAAATATGAAGGTAGATTTTTACTGCATTATGGTGATCTTACTGACAGCAGCAATATTTTAAGAATAATACAACAAACACAACCGGACGAAATATATAATCTTGGCGCACAAAGCCACGTGCAGGTAAGCTTTGAAACACCGCAGTATACAGCAACATCCGATGGTACCGGAGTACTGTTAATATTGGAAGCCATAAGGATTTTAAAACTGGAAAAGAAAACAAAATTTTATCAGGCTTCTACTTCAGAGTTATATGGAAAGGTGCAGGAAATTCCTCAAACTGAAACTACGCCATTTTACCCAAGATCACCTTACGGAGTTGCAAAACTCTACGGATATTGGATTACGGTAAATTATAGAGAAGCGTATGACATGTTTGCTGTAAATGGTATTTTGTTTAACCATGAAAGCCCATTGAGAGGAGAAAGTTTTGTTACAAGGAAAATTACTATCGGCGTAAGCAAGATTGTGAACGGCAAAACCAAAGACCCCTTATTACTCGGAAATTTAGATGCCAAAAGAGATTGGGGCCACGCTAAAGATTATGTAGAAGGGATGTGGAGAATGCTGCAACAGGATGTACCTGAAGATTATGTGTTGG
>JAYTCO010000128.1:0-2115 GCA_043736415.1 Ferruginibacter sp.
TAAAACGCATCCCAAAAAGATGCGTTTTTTTATGCGCAGATAAATTAACTTTAAAACAGAAATTATTAATGATCATAAAATAAATTAATTGCTTAAAAAACTGCTGACATCTGCTACTCATCTTTTTTATCCGCATTTATGCATTGGATGTGGCAGCGATTTGTTGTCTCATAAAGCATTGCTTTGTTTGGGTTGTATAAATGAATTGCCACATACTGGTTATGAAACCTTTTCAAATAACCCAATAGAAAGAATGTTCATTGGTAGATTGAAAATAGTAGCGGCAACAAGTGGCTTTTATTTTTCAAAAGGTGAACTCGTTCAATTTCTTGTTCATGATTTGAAATACAATGGTAACAAAGAAGCAGGAATTTATTTAAGCGAAATGATGGGAGAAAAACTGTTGGAAAGCAAGCGCTTTGATAACATTGATTACCTTATTCCTTTACCATTATTTGCCGATAAAGAATATAAGCGGGGCTTTAACCAGGCAGCAATTATTTGCGATGGTTTATCCAACAGTATGGATATTCCCGTGCTTGCAAAAAATGTGGTGCGCATTCGTTTTACAGAAACACAAACAAAAAAACACCGCACAGAAAGATGGGACAATGTCAATGAAAGTTTTAAAGTAACGGACGAAAGCGTTTTAAAAAACAAACATATTTTATTGGTAGATGATGTAATAACTACCGGTGCCACTTTAGATGCATGTGCCCAGGTATTAAACAACATTGAAGGAATAAAAATAAGTATAGCAACCCTTACTACAGCAAGTAAATAATTTACTTGTAAATTTGTTTTGATGAAAACTTTTATTCTCTTTCTCTTAGGCTTTACACTTTTCTGCAGCACATTTACATCATGCAAAAAAGATAGTTTTATTACAGGGAAAGATGCAAGGCTATCAACATCTGCAGACAGCTTAAAATTTGATACAGTTTTTACCGTAACTGGTTCCATAACCAAGTCTTTTAAGATTTTAAACAACAACGATCAGAAGTTGTTGCTTTCTAAAATAAAACTGGGTGGCGGTTTGCTTTCTCCTTATAAAATGAATGTAAACGGGCTTGCTACGGCGGAAGCGAATAACATTGAAATAGCGGGTAACGACAGTATTTATGTGTTTGTAACCATTACCGTAAATCCTACAACTGCAAACCTTCCATTCATTCTCAGCGATAGCATTGCCATTAATTACAACGGACTCACCAAGTTTGTACAGCTTGAAGCCTTTGGGCAAAATGCTGTCTTTATACGAAATGGTTTGGTAGCCAGCAATATTACTTTCACCAACAATTTACCCTACGTTATTTTGGGCGGACTACAGATTGCAAATGGCGCCTCACTCACAATTAATGCAGGTACTAAAATTTATTGTCATGCAGATGCTCCAATATTGGTGGATGGGCAATTGCTTTGTAACGGTACTAAAACGCAGCCCATTATTTTTAGCGGCGATAGACTCGATGATCCTTACAAAAACTTTCCAGCATCTTGGCCAGGTTTATATTTCAGAGGAACAAGCAGAGATAATTTGTTGCAATTCACTTCTGTCAAAAATGCATTTCAGGCAATTGTTGTTTTGCAACCTTCGGTAAATTCTAATCCAAAATTAATTTTAAAACAGTCCATTATTGATAATGCTTTTGATGCCGGTCTGTTATGTAACAACAGCAATGTGCTTGCAGAAAATTGTTTATTCAGCAACAATGGCAACAATGTTTATATAGAAAAAGGCGGTACATATTCTTTCACTCATTGTACTGTTGCAGCCTATTCAAATAATTTTGTACTGCACCAAAAGCCGGCAGTTTATTTTGCTGATGCAGATGCTACAAACCAAACTGCGGCACTAAACGCAACTTTGCGCAATTGCATTGTTTATGGTGATGCGGGTTTTGTAGAAAATGATCTTCAAACAAAAAAAACGGGTACTAACAGCTTTGTAGTAAATATTGATCGTTGCTTATATCGAGCTAAAACCGACCCTGCAAATACTGTTATTATTCAGTCAATAAAAAATATTGATCCCTCATTTGATAGTGTAGATGTTACACACCAGTTTTATAATTTTAGAGTTACAAAAAATGCATTGGCACCGGGTATCAATAA
>JAYTCO010000129.1:0-11878 GCA_043736415.1 Ferruginibacter sp.
GTTAAATTTATATTTTTAATGTATTCTGTCACCTCTTACTTCCACACTATTCATCAGGTCTTTTTCGAAAGCAAGCCATTCTTTCCATCTTTTTCTTACAGTTTCTTTTGGTAAATAATATTCTGCAAGGTTTATAAACATGGTATAATGTCCGGCTTCACTCTCCATAAACTTTCGGTAAAAATTACGCATGTAATCATCATCCAACCCTTCACTCAATCTCTTAAAACGCTCGCAACTCCTTGCTTCTATCAAAGCCATTATCAGCATCTGATCTAGAAAATGCTGGTCCCTTCTGCCGCCTTTTATAATAAACTTCAGCAACTCATTTACATAAACATCTTTGCGTTGCCTGCCGAGCACTAAATTTCTCTTTTTTAATTCTGCCAGTACCTGTCTAAAATGTCCCCATTCTTCTGTAACAATCGGGCTTAGTTCTTCTACCAAAAATTCTTTTTCTGAATTTTTTTGAATGAGTGTAATACAGGTTGTGGCTGCTTTCTGTTCGCAATATGCATGGTCAGTCAGTATTTCTTCCAGCTGCATTTCTGCAAGGTTTACCCATCTAGGGTCTGTTGGTAATTGAAGCCCAAGAATATTTTTTACATCAATATTTTCCATTGCCTAATTAATTATCGAGATAAGCATTGTACATCCACACAAATTTTTCCTGCTCTCTAATATAATCACTCATTAATGCATTGGTACCTTCATCTCCTGCATCGGCAGCCAATTCAAGTAATTCTCTTTCTGCTTCAATTAAAGTTTTAAAACCATCGAGTACATGTTCAATAGCAGTTTTGCCATTCGAAACATCTGTTACTTCTTTTATAGAGGCCGTTTTTACATAATCTGTAAATGCGTGCAAAGGCTTATGACCCAATGTTAATATACGTTCAGCAACTTCATCAATTTTAAGAAGAGAATTTGTATAGAGTTCTTCAAACTTTACGTGCAGTTCAAAAAATTTATCTCCTTTAATATTCCAGTGAAAGCCTCTTGCATTAATATAAAACAATTGAAATTCAGATAAAAGTCTGTTCAATCCTTTTGCAAGTTCTTTTACTTTATCATTATCAAGACCGATAGCGTTTTTCTTTTTCATATTTATTTCAAATATAAACCAGCATTGATAAATTATATTACAATATCTGAAAACAATAAATCGTTTTCCGATAATGTTTTAAAAACGTATAAATTACGTTCACAATATTTTTTATGCGCATTTTACCATTACTATTTTCTGCGGCATTCACCATAGTGCTTATAATTATTTTAAATACAAAGCTTGTAGTTCCGGCACAGCTCGGAGCATTGTTATCGCCTCAACATGGCTTGTGGCAGAATGCTGAACCTTCTGATAAAAACTTTTCAGAGGATTTAAAATTTCCTCATCTTAAAGGAAAAGTGTCAGTTTATTTTGATGAGAAATTAATACCGCATGTTTTTGCAGCGCAGGAAAACGATGTATATTTTGTGCAGGGATATTTGCATGCAAAATTTCGTTTGTTTCAAATGGAGTTACAAACCAATGTAGCGGCAGGTCGTGCAGCGGAAATGGTTGGTGATGTTGCATTAAAACATGATAGGGAATTTAGAAGACTTGGAATGGTTTACGCTGCGGAAAAGGCATTAAAAGAAATGGAGCAAAATGATACGACCAAGTCCAGTTGCGATGCATATACTGCAGGTGTAAATGCTTACATAAATACATTAACAGAAAGCACTTTGCCTGTTGAGTATAAATTATTAGGTATAAAACCTGAAAAGTGGAGTAACCTAAAAATTGCTTTATTTTTAAAATTAATGAGCAACGACCTTGCAGGGCACGATAATGATTTTGAAATGACGAATGCAAAACAATTTTTCAGCAAAACTGATTTTGATTTGCTTTATCCATTGGTTCAGGATTCACTTGACCCAATCATTCCGAAAGGAACTATTTACGCTGCGCCTGCAATGAAACCTGTTGCGCCTGCAAATGTAGATTCAATGTATCTTAATAAAGGTTTTGTAGCTGCAGAAGAATTTGTAAAACCTAATCCTGCCAACGGCAGCAACAACTGGGCAGTAAGTGGAAGCAAAACAAAAAGTGGCGCACCAATACTTTGCAACGATCCGCATCTTGGTTTAAACCTACCATCAATTTGGTACGAAATGCAATTGTCTACACCAAATTTTAATGCCTACGGTGCAACATTTCCCGGCTCGCCGAGTGTAATTATTGGGTTTAACGATAGTTGTGCTTTTGGTGTTACAAATGGTGGCAGAGACGTAAGAGATTATTATGAAATAAAGTTTAAAGACGAGAGCAGAAAAGAATATTGGTTTAACAATGCATGGAAACAAACCACTTTTCGAGTGGAGGAAATAAAAATTTCCGGAAAATTATCGATGCTTGATACGGTTGCCTACACAGTGTTTGGGCCGGTTATGTATGATAAGAATTTTAATGGCGGCAGACAAACCAATAATAAAAACTATGCGGTAAGATGGAAAGCACACGATAAAAGCAATGATTTATTAATGTTCAATTTAATGAACCATGCAAAAAATTACAATGATTATGTGACAGCCGTTGAAAATTTAAAAGTGCCCGGACAAAATGTTGCCTTTGCCAGTAAAGCCGGAGATATTGCCATGCGCACGCAAGGGGAGTGGCCGGCAAAATGGAAAGGCCAGGGAGATTTTATAATGCCCGGTATTGACAGTTCTTACATGTGGCAGAGTATGATTCCACAAAATGAAATTCCTTTTCAATATAATCCTGAAAGAGGTTTTGTAAGCAGTGCAAACCAAAAACCAACTGACTCAACCTATGCATATTATTTGGGCAGAGAATATCCTGTAGCAAGGGGTTTGCTTATTAATAAAAGACTTACGGCCATGCAGCAAATTACGCCACAGGATATGATGGCGCTTCAAACAGATAACTACAATATTTATGCGGAAGAACTTTTACCGGTTTTAACGAAGCAGATTAATGTAGCAATGCTTAATGTAGATGAAACAAAATATTATTCGATTTTAAGATCTTGGAATTTAAGAAATGATGCGGCATCTGTTGGCGCAACAGTGTACAACGAATGGTACAAAAAATTTAAAACAGATGTTTATGATGATGAGTTTGCAAAGGCACCTAAACCAATACAAATACCATTTGAAAGTACTTTAATTGAAGCAACAATAAGAGACAGTTCTTATAAATTTTTTGACGACATCAACACTACAAAAAAAGAGACGCTTTCCGATGAGGCATTAAAATCTTTTAAGGAAGCAGTTGTTGTTTTAAAAGACCTGGAAACAAAAGGTAATCTGGAATGGTGGAAAAGCAAGGATACAAGAATTAACCATCTCTTAAAACAATCTGCCTTCAGCAGAATGCATTTAAATATGGGCGGGGGGAGAAATATGATTAACGCTACAACAGAAGACCATGGCCCAAGCTGGAGAATGATAGTTAGTCTTACTGCAAAAACAGAAGCTTATGGTGTTTATCCTGGTGGCCAAAATGGAAACCCAGGTAGTGTATACTACGACAATTTTGTAGATAAATGGGCTGAAGGAAAATATTATTCTTTATGGATGATGACGAAGGAAGAAGTAAAAGATAACCGTGTTAAATGGGTTATGAACTTCTCTAATTAATTTTTAAAATCTTATCAACTTATTTATGAAATTTTTAATTTCTGTTTTATTAACTGCTTTATTAAGTTTTGCTGCATGCCTTTTTTTACCCTGGTGGGTAATCGCTGTTACAGGTTTTGTAGTGGCTTTTGCAATACCACAAAAAGCAGGAATTGCATTTTTAGCAGGCTTTATAGCTTTGTTCTTTTTATGGGCAGGCTTAAGTTTTTACATGAGTGCAGCAAATAATCATTTACTCGCCCACAAAATATCTTTACTTTTTATTAAAGTAGATAATCCGATTTTACTGATTGCCATTACGGGCTTAATTGGTGGACTTGTAGCGGGTTTTGGAGGTTTAACAGGCAGGTTAAGCAGAAAACTTTTTACCCGTTAAATTGTTTTACTTTTTCGGTAACAGTTTCAGGTTTAAATTCGATTACCGGAAAAATTTTTTCATGCGTTTATTTTTATTCTCTCTTAGCTTTTTATTTTTACAACCTACTTTTTCACAAAAAATTTACGGCACTGTTTTTAATTCTAACGGTGATTTATTGCCCTTCGCATCCATTTCAGTTAAGGGTACAACAAAAGGTACAAGTGCAAACGAAAAAGGAAAATATGCATTAAATATTTCATCCGGAAGTTATGTACTCGTTTGTCAAAATTTAGGCTACACCTCTTCTGAAAAAAAAATAAACTTAATAAATGATACGGAACTTTCTTTTGTATTGATTGAACAAAAGTTAAGTATGGAAACGGTTGTTGTTAAGAATGGTGGAGAAGATCCGGCGTATGAGATTATAAGAAATGCAATAAAGAAAAGAAATTATTTTGCGAAACAGATTAATGAGTTTACCTGCAATATTTATGGCAAAGATTTAATAAAATTAAAAACACTTCCTAACAGAATACTCGGACAAAAAATACCTGAAACGGACAGAAAGGATATGGGACTTGACTCTGGAGGAAAAGGAATTATTTATTTATCAGAATCAATTTCAAAAATTAGTGCAAAACAACCTGATAAATTTAAGCTTGAAGTTATAAGCAGCCGTGTTAGTGGCAGCAGCAGTTTTGGTTTTAATTTTCCTTCGTTTATAAGTTTGTACAACAATAACGTAAAGCTTTTTACTGATAAATTTAATCCCCGTGGTTTTATATCGCCTATAGCTGACGGAGCTTTAAATTTTTATACATTTAAATATATGGGAACTTTTTTTGAAAATGGTCATTCCACAAACAGCATTAGGGTAACGCCCAAGCGTAAATATGAACCTCTTTTTTCCGGTATAATAAATATTGTAGATGATGAATGGAGTATTCAAAGTTTTGATTTGTTTGTAACAAAATCCTCACAACTCGAAATTATGGATACACTACAGATAACGCAATTATTTGTGCCTGTAGATAAAAATGTAAGGCTTTTGAAAAACCAGTTATTGCATTTTAATTTTAAGCAATTAGGTATTGAAGCCGCAGGCAATTTTTTAAGTGTTTATTCTGATTATAACATAACACCAAATTTCCCTAAAAAATATTTTGACAACATCATTATTAAATATGATAGCGATGTAAATAAAAAAACCATTGCCTATTGGGATAGTACAAGAGCTGTCCCATTAGAAATAGAAGAACAACTGGATTATAAAAAGAAAGACAGTATTTACATTTCCAGTAAAGATCTGTTGCTTTCTAAACGCTCAATAGATTCTCTTAATAAAAATCAGGGTAAAATAAAACCTTTTGATATTTTTTTAAGAGGGTTAAGACGTACGCATTACACAAAAACAAACACCGTTTCATGGGGTATTGATCCTTTGCTAATTAATGCTGAGTACAATCCTGCTGAAGGAGCAGTTATAAATTTAAATGGTTTCATAAATAAATTTGGCCGCAATAGCAGATCGGGCATCACTTTCAGACCATTGATACGATATGGCATAAACAATACACACTTAAATCCACAGGCATCTATTAATTTTTTTACAAGGGAGCAGGATAGTTTAACAACCAAACAAAAAAGGTATAACGTCATAATTAGTGGAGGAAAAAGGGTGAGTCAGTTTAATAAAGAAGGGAAATTTCTTCCATTAAGCAATACTATAAGCACACTTTTGTATGGAAAAAATTATTTAAAAACGTACGAAAATTATTTTGGAAGTGTTGGCTATAATAGAAGGTTTGAAAATGGTTTGCGTTTTTCAGTTTACGGATTATATGAAAACAGAATTCCTTTAAATAACACAACAAAATTTACCATAAATAAAAGTGACAGCAGTAATATAACCCCCAATTTTCCAACTGAAAAAATAACTACACAATTTGAACCGCACAAGGCGCTGATTGCAGGATTTTCTTTGACTTTTAGACCCGGACAAAAGTATATTCAGTTTCCCACATACAAAGTTGCCGTAGGTTCTAATTACCCAACTTTTTCAATCAGTTACACAAAAGGAATAAATAATTTATTTAATAGCAATGTAGATTTTGACAAATGGCGTTTTTCCATACAGGGAGATAAAAATTTAAAGCTGGCTGGGGCTTTTAAATATAAACTTGGTGTTGGCGGTTTTTTAAACAATAAAAAAGTATTTATTCAGGATTTTCAGCACTTTAACGGGAACCAAGTAATTTCCGCAAGTGAATACGTAAACAGTTTTCAGTTTGCTTCGTATTATGCGTTTAGTACAACAGAAAAACTGTTTTTGTTAGGGCATATTGAGCATCACTTTAATGGTTTTTTAACCAATAAAATTCCACTTTTTAGAAAATTAAACTGGAATTTAATTGCAGGCAGCAATGCATTTTATATAAACAGGAAAAACAATTATGTAGAATTTTTTGGCGGACTTGAAAATATTTTTAAGATTTTTAGGGTGGATGCTGTTTTAAGTTATGATAAATATAATAACGTAAGCACAGGTATAAGAGTTGGCGCAGGAGGATTATTGGGTGGAAGGATAAGCCGAAATCTGGGTGGCGGTAATAACGTTAATTCTGAATTCTAAACGCAAGTTTAAGCAATAGTTTTCTTTTAAATAATATATTTGCGATCATTATTTTTGGTTTGCCATGCAAGCATCCAATCATTTTTTATGATTTCTTATCCTTTGGGGAAAGATCAAATTATTTTTCATCATGTCAGTTTTACATAACCGCTCAAGCAAGGCTGAATTAAAGAAAATGCTGTTTGCTGAAAAGGAGCCACGCATTACCATTTCATTTTACAGGTATTTTTTTATTGAAAATCCTGTTGAGTTTAGAGATGATCTATACAAAAAACTGCATTCCTTAAAAGTTTTTGGAAGAATATATGTAGCTCATGAAGGTATAAACGCTCAGGTTAGTTTTCCTGAAAGTAGTGCAAATAATTTTCAACAGATAATTGAAAAAACACCGGGGTTAGAGGCCCTGAGGTTAAATATTGCTGTGCAGCATGAAGCTGCCGAAAACATGCGGCCTGCAGGTGGTAAAAGCTTTTGGGTTTTAAAAATAAAAGTAAGAGATAAAATTGTTGCTGATGGAATTGAGGATGAGGAATTTGATATGGCAAATAAAGGAAGCTACCTTACAGCAGAAGAATTTAATTTGTTGAGTAATGATAATAATACAATTGTTGTAGACATGCGCAATCATTATGAATATGAAGTTGGCCGTTTTGAAAATGCGATTGAAATACCGAGTGATACGTTTAGGCAGCAATTACCAATGGCAATAGATATGTTGAAAGATGCAAAAGAGAAAAACATTATTATGTATTGCACCGGCGGAATACGCTGTGAAAAAGCAAGCGCTTTTATGTTACACAAAGGATTTAAAAATGTTTACCATTTAGAAGGTGGCATTATAAATTATGCCAATACAGTAAAAGAAAAAGGAGTACAAAATAAATTTCACGGGAAAAATTTTGTGTTTGATGACAGGCTTGGAGAAAAAATAACAGATGAAATTATTGCAAAGTGCCACCAATGTGGCTTTGTAGCTGACACACATACAAATTGTGCAAATGATGGGTGCCATTTGCTTTTAATACAATGCGAAAAATGTGCTGAAATTTTTAATGGTTGCTGCAGTAATAACTGTAAAGATATTTTTGCTTTGCCACAGGATAAACAAAAAGAATTACGCAAAGGAATTGAAAAGGAGAATACGATTTTTAATAAATCTCGACATCGAATAAAAAGACTGTAAATAAAAAGTCCTTTTGTGAATTACAAAAGGACTTTTTATTTATTAGAGGAAGACACCCTCCTCATCATGTTTAGAAAAATCATTATTCTTTTCTGTTGATTTGATTTTTGATTCTGCTGTTTTTAGATCTGATGAAAGTTTATCAGAAAATTGTTGAGCAATTTTATCAAAAGAAGAATTTTCTTCTTCATCAACATTCAAGTTTGAAATTTCATTTTCTGCTTTTAATATAATTGCTACAATACCACCAATTGCTGCACCGGCAAGTATAGCCAGAACAATATTTGATTTTTTCATCTTGAAAATTTATAAAAAATTACAAAGGTCTCCTTCCAGAAATAACCCTAAATAATATGGCTATAATAGCAATTACTAAAAGTATATGGATAATACCACCGGTATAAAATCCACCGAAAAAAGATATCGCCCAAATTATAACAAGGATAACTGCGATGGTGTAAAGTAAACTGCCCATAATTTTTGTTTTTAAAGTTGAAGTAATTGTTTTGTTATTTAAACTCAAAACCAAATTATATGCCACCATAAAATATAAGTTAAAATCTGTTGTCAAAAAAACTAACGGGTAGTTAATTCTACAATAGTTTATCTCAATTTAAGTAATGATGATGAAATTATATTATACATTTTATCGTCATCTAATACTTTAGGGGTAAAAGTTTTCCCCGTTATTTGTTCAAACAATTCAATGTATCTGTTGCTTATTTCTTCTACTTTTTCATCTGTTATATCAGGGATTTTTTGTCCTTCTTTTCCCATAAATCCATTTTCCATTAACCACTCCCTCACAAATTCTTTGCTGAGTTGTTTTTGTTTTTCTCCGGTTCGTAATCTTTCAGTAAAACCATTTTCATAAAAATATCTGGACGAATCGGGAGTATGAATTTCATCCATTAAATAAATTTCGTCATTAATTTTTCCAAATTCATATTTTGTATCCGCCAATATCAATCCTTGTTTTGCGGCCAGCTGTTTACCTTTTCTGAACAAATGCAGCGCATATTTTTCTAAGGTATTCCATTCTTCTTCGGTGGCAAGCTGTTGTGTTATAATTTCATTTTTGCTGATATCCTCATCATGCCCTTGGTTTGCTTTTGTGGATGGTGTAATAATTGGATTGTCAAAAAAATCATTTTCATTCATTCCTTCAGGTAATATCACCCCACATAAAATTCTTTTTCCTTCGTTGTAGGTGCGCCATGCATGCCCTGTAAGGTTTCCTCTAACTACTATTTCTATTTGAAAAGGAACACATTTCTTACCAATGCTTACGGTTGGTGCAGGCACTTGTAATAACCAGTTTGGGCATACATCTTTGCATTCATTCAACATATATGCAGCAATTTCATTTAAAACCTGTCCTTTAAAGGGGATTGTTCTTGGTAAAATAACGTCAAATGCAGATAGTCTGTTGCTTGCAATCATTACGAGTATATCGTTATCAATCGTATAAACGTCTCTAACTTTCCCGCTGTAAAAATTTGTTTGTCCATTAAAATTAAAAATAGCCATGGCACAAAATAAGGTGAACAATTGATATCTGCAACCGCTATTATTTTATTATTAATATATAAGTCAGAAAAAAAAAATTAAAACATAATAACATTGCTTATTTTGCCAATATATTTCTAACCCAAAAAAACAGATATGAGAAA
The DNA here is from genome assembly GCA_043736415.1 of Ferruginibacter sp. GTDB lineage: Bacteria > Bacteroidota > Bacteroidia > Chitinophagales > Chitinophagaceae > Ferruginibacter. Next base: position 9,495 of record JAYTCO010000129.1, read on the forward strand.
GTTTACAAGCTACATGTTTACTTTGTTGCTGGCTAGCATCTTTTCGGTGGCGGCTTATGCTCAAAATGTAACCATCAGCGGTAACGTAAAAAACAGCAGTTCTGCAGAAAACGCAGCAGCTGTTTCAGTTACAATTAAAGGTACTGATGCAGGTACATTTACAAACGAAAATGGTAATTATACAATTTCTACTAAATCATTACCTGTTACACTGGTATTTTCTTCGGTAGGTTTTACAACAAAGGAAATTACAGTAACAAGTGCAGTGCAGCAAGTAAATGTAAACTTTGTGCCCAGTGAAGCTTTGGGACAGGAAGTAGTTGTATCTGCTTCAAGAGTAGCACAAAATATTTTAGAATCTCCTGTGTCTATAGAAAGAGTAAGTGCTGCAGCAATCCGCACTGCACCTGCTGCAAGTTATTATGACATAGTCGCTAACTTAAAAGGAGTAGATATAACTACATCATCTTTAACTTTTAAAACGCCTAGTACAAGGGGTTTTAACGGAAGCGGTAACTTACGTTTTAACCAACAGGTTGATGGTATAGACAACCAGGCACCGGGTTTAAATTTTTCTGTGGGAAGCATTGTCGGTTTATCACAACTTGATGTTGATAATATTGAATTATTACCAGGTGCTTCTTCTGCACTATACGGTTCCGGTGGTATGAATGGAACTTTATTGATAACCAGTAAAAGTCCATTTAAATATCAGGGTTTATCTGCCGAATTTAAAACGGGCATTATGCATACTGACAAAAGAGAACGTCCAACTTCACCATATTATAACTGGAGTATGCGTTGGGGTAAAAAAATCTCCGAAAAATTTGCTTTTAAAATTACAGGAGAATTAATATCTGCCAAAGATTGGATAGGGGATGACTACAGAAATTACAGAGGCCTTGGCGCCGCAGGAAAACCATCATTTGGCACAAGAGAATCTGACCCTAATTACAATGGAATAAATGTTTATGGTGATGAAACAACTACTGACATACGCCCAATTCTTGCAGGTATCGGTTCGCCGGCAGGGTATCTTTCTGCACCAATAAATGTATCCCGTACCGGTTACCTGGAAAAAGATATTGTAAACCCTAATACGGTAAACTTTAAAGCTACAAGTGCTTTACATTATAAAATAACACCAAAGATTGAAGCTATTGCTGCAGGATATTTTGGAACAGGTACAAGCACTTACACCGGTAGTGACAGGTACTCTTTAAAAGATTTAAAAATTGCTCAGTACAAATTAGAATTGAATAATAAAAACTGGTATGTAAGAGCTTATACAACTCAGGAAAATGCAGGTCAATCTTTTAATGCGACCGTTACAACAAGGTTGTTGAATGAAGTATGGAAAGCATCTCCACCAAAACCAAATTCAGGCGGTACTATAGGCCTTGCAGAAATTGCAGCATCTTGGTATGGTCAGTATTCAATTGCATATCTTTCAGCATTACAATTGGGCAAATCTCAATTTGAAGCACAAACAATAGCCCGTGCAACTGCAGACGTTGGCAGACCATTACCTGGAAGTGAACAGTTTAAGTCTATATTTAACAAAGTACGTTCGGTACCAATTAAAAATGGTGGCGGTTTATTTTTAGATAAAACGAATTTATATAATGCAGAAGGTCAGTTAAATTTAAGTAACTACACCAGCAATGTTGCTGATATAATAATTGGTGGAAACTTTAAAAGATATCTTTTAAATTCCGAAGGTACATTGTTTGCAGATACCGCAGGTAAAATTGGTATAAATGAATATGGTGGTTATGCTCAGGTTAGTCGGCAGATAGTTTCAAGACTTAAACTTACTGTTGCAGGCAGATACGATAAAAATGAAAACTTTCAAGGACGTTTTACTCCAAGAGCAACTGCTTTAATTAAAATTGCTGACAATCAAAATGTTCGTTTGTCATATCAAACAGCTTATCGTTTCCCATCTACACAACAACAGTTTATTGATCTTTCTGTTGGGGGTGGTACCCGTTTAACTGGTGGTAATGCTTTACTAGCCAACAAATATAATTTTATTTCCAACCCAACTTATTCGTATACAAGTCTTCAACAAGGAACACCGGTAAAAGTTACCGATTATAGTTTTAGACCGGAATCAGTTTCTACTTATGAAATTGGTTACAAGGGTTTACTTTTAAACGATAAATTACTGGTTGATGTTTATGGTTATTATGGTCAGTATAAAGATTTTATCAGCCGTACCATTATTGTACAATCAAGAACAAATGCTCCGATAACTCGGGCAGATACTTCAAAAGGATTTACATATTCTATCCCGGTTAACAATTCTAAAAAAGTAAAAACAAGCGGTTATGGAATCAGTTTAGATTACAGACTTCCGAAAAACTTTATTGTTAGTGGTA
>JAYTCO010000130.1:0-2107 GCA_043736415.1 Ferruginibacter sp.
GGTCGGCTGTTCATCAAAAATGGGTTTCCATGTATGGCCAAAATCAGTGGTCTTCCACACACCTCCATTATTCACACCAATGTAAAAAACATTGGGTTGAGATGGCACACCAACAGCACCAACTGTTCTGCCGCCACGGTGCGGACCAATACAGCGCCACTGCACAGCGTCAAAATATTTTGGGTCTACAGATTGGGCAAATGAAAAAAAAGCGGATAATAAAAGGAGGGTAAAAATGGAAGTTGTTTTTATTTTCATGATATGCAGTTTGGATATCAAATGTACTGGTTTTTAGACGTCGTGCTTTGCTTTAGTTTATTATTATTTAACCGGCGAAAATATATAAAATATGGGCTGCCGCTAAGGTTTGCGGCACACAAAAGTTTGCAATGAATAAATTAATTATTTTAAACTTCATTGCAAAGTTTTAAATAATATTTACTTTGTTATTCCACGCTATACAAAAAAGTTTAGGGGATGAAGCTTAGTATAGACGCTCTCTTATATAAGCCAAGGCCTGATCATTAATCAGCCGAAACGTTGGTGATATTTTTAAATCATACAAGCTTTTAAATGATAGGCAAGCTTTGGCATTTTATAATTTGAAATATGAGTACCCAACGAAGGCAGAGAGAGTACACATCTCTGCTCTAAAAAGGCACCAACGAAAGCAGAAATATTACTTATCGTTTATATTACTTGTGCGTACCAGTTTTTTATTTAAAAATTCATCTATACCAAGGGATGAAAGTTCTCTACCATAACCACTTTGGTTAGTACCACCAAAAGGAAGATCCGGTTGTGAGCCTGTAGGATGGTTTATAAATACCATACCTGTATGTATTTTCTCAGCTAATTTTTGACCACGCTGTTCGTCTGCAGTAAAAATAGCGCCACCCAATCCAAAACGAGTTGCATTTGCTAAAGCTACAGCTTCGTCTTCAGAATGAACCCGATAAATAGATGCGACTGGGCCAAACAATTCTTCACTGTAAGCCACCGCATCCTTTGGTATTTCGGTAAGAATAGTTGGCTGCATAAAATAGCCTTGCATATCAAAACGTTTACCACCGGTTATTAATTTTGCTCCTGCCTTCACAGATTTTTCTACCTGTTCTTCTAAATCCTCTAATGCTTTTTTGCTGCTGAGTGGACCAAGTTTGGTTGCTTCCAGCATTGGGTCACCCGGTTCCATTTTTTCAATAGTGGCTTTAAATTTTTCGAGGAATTCGTCGTACACTTTATCCATCACAATAAATCTTTTTGCAGCAGTGCAGGCCTGTCCACAATTTTGCATTCTGCCGGATACGGCCCATCTCACAGTCTTATCTATCTCCGCATCTTCCAACACTATAAATGGATCGCTGCCACCAAGTTCCAACACAGATTTCTTTAAATTTTTACCTGCCGCCGCTGCTACACTTGCACCTGCGGCCTCGCTACCCGTAAGGGAAACAGCTTTAATAATGGGGTTGGCAAGAAGGTCATTTATTTTATCGGAACCAATAAAAAGATTGCTGTACAAACCTTCGGGTGCACCTGCATCTGTAAATAATTTTTCTATAGCCAATGCACATTGTGGTACGTTAGATGCGTGTTTAAGCATGATGCCATTGCCAGCCATAATGTTTGGAGCAGCAAATCTCGCTACCTGGTAATAGGGATAGTTCCATGGCTCAATACCTAATAAAACCCCAATCGGTTCCTTTCTGATAAATGCTTCACCTTCTTCTGGAGCAAGGGGCGTATCTGCTAGAAAATCTTCTGCATTGTTTGCGTAATATTCATAAATAGATGCACTCAATTCTACCTCGCCATTACTTTCTTTTATTCGTTTCCCCATTTCCAAGGTAATAAGTGTTGCAAGTTCATCCGATCTTTCTCTCATAAGGTCTGCCACTTTTTGTATTATTTGTTTTCTTTCCTTAAAACTAGTCTTGCGCCATGTATCAAAACAGGTTGCTGCTTTTTGGAGTTTCTCATCCAGTTCAGCTGTACTTATTTCGTTGAACGATTTTCCTTCTTTACCCGTAAATGGGTTTATTGTTTGAAATGCCATTGCTTATTATATTTTTAATGTTTGAACAATAATTTGTGTACAAAGACA
>JAYTCO010000131.1:0-30613 GCA_043736415.1 Ferruginibacter sp.
TGGAATAGGGTTGGTATAACAAGTGGTAATTTAGGAGGCAATGAAACATTACTTGACAGATTAAAAGTAAATGCTTCATTAAGAATGATAGATACAGCGCAGCCTGTAGGCTCTCAATTGGTTGGTGCTACTGGAACACAAGCATTAGGGTTAAACGTAAATGTTGGTACAGATATTACAACACCAACGGCAATGCCCGCAGGTGGTTTAGGAGTAAGAGGGTGGCTTAGTTCTATATGGACTAAATTAAATGGAATAATCTCTGTGGCAGGTACAAGAAGTAACGCAGGTACAGCCGTTGCAGCAGGAGCAACGCATCTTACAGTCGGGGGTTCAGATGGTACGAATTTAAGACAACTATTAACAGATATTACGGGTAAACTAAATGTTATAGGCACATTTTTTCAGGCTACACAGCCCGTTTCAAATGCAGGAACATTTGCCGTACAAGCAGCAGCTATACTTGCTGCTGAAACTACAAAAGTAATAGGAACTGTAAACTTAGCGGCAGCACAAACATTAGCAGCAGTTACGGCAATCACAAATGCTTTGCCTACAGGCGCAAATAAAATAGGAACAGTAGATATTGCAACTGCACCAGCAACTACTAAAGGTACACAAGGGGTAAACTTTTTACCTACACAGGATGCAAAAGATGCAGGTAGAAATGCAACTCATTATTATATGGTTGTTCCTATACTATCCCCAGCCGCAGAAGCCTTGCAATCTTTAACAGTAACAAAGGGGGGAGTAACAGTTTTAGCAGCAACTACTCCAGCAGTGGTAACAGCAGGTAAAATATTAAGGATAACAAGACTTGCAGCTACATACATAGCAACAGCTACATCAGGATATGGAATAGTAAAACTTAGATTTAATACAGCAGGGTTAGTAGCAGTTACTTCCCCTATTGCAGTAGTTTTGGTAGTTGGTTCTGGTGCGCCTACGACAGCAAATAGTACCGCAGCAGAAGAAGCAGCAGTTTCAGAAGGATGGGAATTTGCAGCAGGAACAGGTATAGGTATTACAACACAAGGTTTTGCAGCAGTTACAGGAACACTTGTAGGATATTTATTGGTGAGTGTTACTGGTTATGAATATTGATAAATAAGATATTATATTTGTGTAAGGGACAAAAAAAATAAATATGCCAATAGATTGCTTTGATAATATAATGCCGGCTCTGTCAAAAGAATTTAATGATAGGACAAAAGGAATGACCGAAGATCAGCAAAGAGCAGAAGGCATTAAAATGGCTTTAGAGCAGCATAAAAAACTTTTTGTACAATTACAAGTATTTAAAAAGAAAGTTGGACAGGAAATAGAAAAAAAGTATGTAGCACCAGTAATAGCAATGCCAGTTGCAGAGCCTAAAAGTATTACGAATGGACAAGAAAATAGTCAAGCTGGAGCAGCAAGTAATGAAGTTACCGGAGGAACAACAAAAACGAATAATAACCAAGCTGCACCTGCAGAAAATAATGAACCAAATCAAACGCCATTGCCGGCTCCAAAGCCACCGCAAGCGGTCCCTACTCCAAAAAAAATAGTAAGGAAATTTAAGAATGAGGAAGTACAAAACGAAATTGACCAGGCATGGGATGATTTCTTTAAGCCTGGTGGTAATTTAACAAGCGGAGGTTTAGACCCACGAAAAATAGAAATGGGTGTAAAACTTGTTGGTTTGTACATAAAGGCAGGTAAATACAAGTTTTCAGAAATTGCCGAAGATGCTTACGCAAAGTATGGTCCTAAATTAAAAGAGATATTTACTGAATTAAAAGCGGTTTATTCTGCTTACTTCAACAGCACGACAGACGATATTGCTGCCAAGATGGATGAAAGCGTAAGAAGTATATCTTATGAGCAAATAGAAAATGGCGCAAATCTTGACGATAATAATAAAAACAAAGAAAATGCAAATAGCACTAACACAAACACCGTTCGCCCGGCAACGTCTGGAGTGGCTGGCCAGCAATCATCCACAGGCACTAAGGGAAATGGCACAAAAGAGACAACTAAAGGCACATCTGGAACATCAAGTGGAACTGGCCAACAAAGCAGTAACGGAACTAATGGGCAGGGGCAGAACGAGGGAGGAAGCACAAGCGGAAGTAATGGAAACAATAATAGCACCAATGGAGGAAACAACAGCAACCAGAATGCCGGAAGCGGAGTTTCGACAAATACGCAGCAAGTTGGCAGGGTAAAACCATTACCCGAAAATATAAATAATCGTAACCACATCATTGAGCCTAATGATGTAATAGTACCAGAAGGTGGACCAGCAAAAGTTGCTGCCAATATGGATGCTATTATTTTATTACGGACACTTGAAGCGGAGGACAGAAATGCTACTCCAGAGGAAAAGAAAATATTAGCAAAATTTGTAGGATGGGGAGGATTGGCAAACTACCTAAATGAAATTAGCAATGGGTACGAAGAACAAATACTTGACAATATAATAGATGGTACAGCACAGGAAATTGGATACTACGGGAAAGAAATTCTTGCCGCAGGGGAAAAAATGGATTTTGCTGGTAAGAACTTTGATGAAATTGCAAAAGAGATACAGCGCAAATACGCACAAATAACTTCACAAAATTTCGGGCTTAGAAAGTTTATCACTAATGAGAAGCTTTCTTTGGATATAGCACGTAACTACGCCATAAATAAATTATTAGGCGCTGCAGAATATCAAACAGCAAAGAACTCCACTATTAATGCTCACTATACAGACAGATTTATAATTTCTCCAATTTGGGATTTAATAAGAAAGTTGGGTTATAAAGGTGGTAGCACATTGGAAAGTAGTGCAGGTATTGGGCATTTCTTCGGATTAATGCCGAAAGACTTGCAGGATAATAGCAACCTTACAGGCGTTGAACTTGATCAGCTTACCGGTAGATTGCTTAAAAAACTATACCCAGATTCAAATATCCAGGTTAAAGGTTTTGAAACAACTAATTTCCCAAACAACAGCTTCGACCTTGCAGTAAGTAATGTTCCATTTGGAAGGGCAGGGCTTCTTACCGATGCAAAAAACCCAGATATAGATGGGTTTAATCTTCACAATTATTTTATAGCAAAAAACCTAAAGCAATTAAAGCCTGGTGGAATAGCTGTAATGATAACTTCTAAATCTACAATGGATAATGCTATATCAGCAAAGGCCCGTAGATGGTTTTTATCACCGGAAGGCGGTAATAGTGAGTTAGTGGGAGCCATTCGATTACCTAACAATGCCTTTGATAAAAATGCAGGAACGCAGGTAACAACTGATGTTCTTGTATTTCAAAAACGGAATGATACTGTAGTAAGAAATACCAATGCTTTTGCAGCAACTAATTTGGTTCGTTCAGAAGTGATAGATGGAGAAATGGCAGAAATAAATGTAAACGAATACTACATAAAAAATCCCGATAACATGATTGGGGAAATGAAGTTTGCATTTGAAGTTGGTTCCGGTGGATTGTATGGAAAAAAAGATGCGACACTTCATGCAGCAGAAGGAACAGATGTACCTGCTAAAGCTGCAGAACTGTTTGACAAATTCCCTACAGATATTTTAAGCACCGAAGCTACGCCAGAAGATGAAAGCGTTGCTACCAATACTAAAATAGGAAAAATGTTTGCCGAAAATGGCAAAATTTATATTTCAAATGGCGATCAAGGGTTTGAGCCGGTATTTAAAAAGCCAGAACATAAAAAAATAGCTATAGCATATTTAGGGGTAAGGGATGCTATAAGAGATTTGGTTGCCAAAGAATTGTCAAGCAATGATGCTGATGCTATTGAAGCAGACAGAGCAGCACTTAATAAGGGTTATGATGAATTTGAGAAAAAGTATGGTTCAATTAATAAGAACGATTTTCTTTATGACTTTGATATAGAATTTTCTATTGCAGCAGCAGCAGAAGATGTAAAGGAAACAACAGTCGTTAATCCTAAAGGTGGTCGTTCACAAAAAACTGTAGAAGTAAAAAAAGCTGCAATATTCAGCCAAAGAATAAACTACCCAAGAGCAGAGCCCACAACAGCAGCAAACCTTAGTGATGCGATAAAAATAAGTATTTCATACCGAAATAATATTAGCCCAGAATACCTTGCGCAGCTTACTGGTTCAACTACTGAAAAGGTTATTGAAGATATTATAGACCAAAAGCTGGCTTATCAAAATCCTTTAAATGGGCTATACGAAACACCAGAAGAATATTTATCTGGGAATGTTAGAAAAAAACTAAGAGAAGCTACAGATGCAGCACTTACGGATTCTAATTACGATAGGAATGTAAAGGAACTTAAAAAAATACAACCGGAGGACAAGGCTATTTCTCAAATACCATTTAAAATGGGTGTATCATGGATTCCTGCATTCATGTACAAAGATTTTATAAAGGAAAAGCTTGGTATTGATATTAATATAAAGTTCTTGGATAAGTCTGGTATATGGGTAATGGACAAAGAAAAAATGCAGGGAGCCAGAGATTCAAATAATACCTCAACTTATGCTGTAAGAGAGCATCAAGGTATTGATATTATAGAGGATATTCTGGCTAACCGTACAACTGTTGTGAATGATAGAATTTCTTTACCAGGAGGGGGTACAAGTACAATAAAAAATGAAGCACTTACCGGAGCCGCAAAAGATATGCAGGATAGATTGGTAGATGAATTTAGAAACTGGGTTGCAACACATGATACCAATGGCGCCATAATTGAAAAAGCTTATAATGAAAAGTTTAATAACCTTGTAGAAAAAAAACAAACACTTCCTTCCTTTGAATATTTTCCCGGTGCATCAACAGCCATGAAATTAAGGCAGCATCAATTTAAGTCTGTTCAAAGAGGTGTATCTGGCGACCCAACACTTTTAGCGCATGGAGTTGGTACTGGTAAGACAGCAATCATGCAAACCATAGCAATGGAGTGGCGCAGGTTAAAGACAGCTAAAAAGCCGCTTATAGTAGTACAAAATTCTACATTAAGAGATTTTGCAGCAAAATTCCAAAAGTTATATCCAGGTGCAAAATTACTTGTATCATCAGAAGCCGATAAAGGAGCAGCAGAACGAAGGAGATTTTATGCAAGAATAGCACAGGGAGATTGGGATGCTATCATTATACCTCAATCACAATTCAATTCAATTCCAGATAATCCAGACAGGGTTGCTGCTTTTCTGCAGGAGAGAATTGAGGAAATGAAGGAAATATTAGGCAATACAGAGGATCGTTTTATTAAAGCAAGACTTGAAAAAGAAATTGAAGGTTTGGAATCTGATATAGACAAAGCGTATATGTCTAAGGAAGAACTGGCAGGTATAAAAAGCCAGTCTGGTGAAATGTATGTAGATGAAGAAACAGGAGAAGTTAAAAAAGGTGATGGCGGTGGAAAAAAGAAGGGAGGGAAACAAAAAGTAAAATCAGAAGCAGAAAAAGTTTTAAAGTTAAATGCCAGAATTCAAAAGCAAGCTACACGCAGGACCGATAACGTAATGAACTTTGAAGATTTGGGAATAGATGGTTTAATCGTAGATGAAGCACATGAATATAAAAAATTGGGTTTTCAAACTGGATTACAGAATATTCGTGGTATAGATACAGGAGTTTCGCAAAGAGCGTTAAGCCTTAAAATGAAAACTGAAGCAGTAAAGGAAAAAACAGGGGGTAAGAATATTGTTTATGCAACTGGTACACCAATTACCAATACAATGGCAGAATCGTGGACTATGATGCGTTTCTTACAGCCAGAAGTTTTGGAAGAAATGGGCATACAATACTTTGACCAGTTCGCCGCTACATTTACACAAGTAGTTCCTTCTTTAGAACAAAATGCCGGTGGTAGATTTGAGGTAGTACAGCGTATGAAGGAATTTGTAAACGCAAAGCAACTACAAGCTACATTTAAGAAGATGGCAGATGTAGTTACTACTGATGATATTCCCGAATTTTTAAGCGACCCAGATAATGCTCCTCCAAAATTAGCAGGTGGAGGTTTTACTTCTGTATTGATACCTATTTCTGCACCGATGGGCGCTGCAATGAAAAGATTAACGAGGGAGTATGATAGTTGGAAAGCATCTACTGGGCAGGAGAAAAAAGATAAAAGCTGGTTGCCTTTGGTTTTGTATCAAATTGCTAAAAAGGCTTCTATTGATTTAAGAATAATAGACCCAAGAGCAGTAGACGACCCAGAAAGCAAAGTAAATTATACGGTAAAAAATGCTCTAAAACTTTATAAAGAATCTACAGAGAACAAAGGAACGCAAATGATATTTTCAGATAACTTTCAATCTGGAAATTCTGAAAATGTGCAGACCATACTGGGCGTACCAAAAGGCTTACCTCCTTTCAATTTGTATAAGGATATTAAAGAAAAACTTATAGCCGGTGGTGTACCTGCAAGTGAGATTATAATAATGTCAGATACTACAACTGATACGGCAAAACTTGCCATGCAGGATAAAATGAACTCTGGTGAAGTACGATTTGTAATTGGAAGTACAAATAAAATGGGTGTTGGTGTAAATGCTCACGAAAGAATGATAGGGCTACATCACATAGATGCACCAGACAGACCTGATCAGTTTACACAGCGTAACGGTAGGATATTAAGGTCCGGTAATATATTCACAAAACTGGGCATTCCTGTTCACATATTTACCTATGGAATAAAAGATACCAGAGATGCAACGAGTTATGGCAGGTTAAGAGATAAAGAAAAATTTGTTGTTGATTTTATGACTGGGGAAGGTGGTGATACAGTTGAAGATACTGGAGCAGAAGATGAAAGCGCAGCAGCAGGTTCCTTTTTTACAGAAATGAGTGCTTCTTTATCTGGAAGTAAGTTTGCAACAGAATTAATTTTTGCTGAAAAAGATTTGCGTACTGAAACAAATCGTGCTTCTGCTTATTATCAAAAAAAGCAAGAAAGTGAATATAAGCTGGCTAATAAAATAAAGGGTAGAGAAAATATAAAAGACCTCATAAAAGCAGCAGATGAAGCAAAGATTGTAAAGGACAGAACATTCCTCGACAATAAAATAATTTCTGTAGAAATAAATGGAGTTACAACGACAGAAAAACTATCTGATGCGGTTGATGCCATGATGAAAGATATTCAAACAAAGTATTCTGCAGAGCAAAAAATACTTGATGCGGAAGCAAAAGCTGCTGGGCTTAAAACAGCACAAAAACAAAAAAATCCATTAACTAAATTTAAAATAAATGGAGTTTCATCAAGCTTAGTTTATTATGGCGGTGATTACTTTGAATTATCAATTCCAGAACTGACATTAAAAGAGAGGACAGTATTAAGCGGAACAAGTTTGCTTTCTGTAGCACGTAATCATGTAAAAGAATTAAGTGAAAGCCCAAACAGCCTTCGTGATCTTCTTAAAAAAGAAGAAGCAAATATTGAAACGCTTAAAAAGAACCTTACTGAAACTTATGATGAACAAAAGCTAATTGATTTACAAGATAAAGTAGCTGAATTAAAACAATCTATACTGGATGAAAGTGCTGCAAAAGAAGCTGCCGACAAAGCCGAAGCTAAAGCGGAAAAAAATTCTCCATCCGAAGATAATGGGGATGAAGTTACAATAGAAGGTGAGTTTGATATAAGTTACAATGAATATGGAGATAGCGAAATATTTGAAAACCCTGTTTTTGATGCGAAAGGGAATTTAATTAGTGCAGATAATTATGATGTGAGTAGTTTTAACGAAGCTGTGAATGGTGTAATACCGGCAGAACAAATTACAGTAACTACCGAAAGTGGTGTAAAGTATAATGGAGTTTCTTTTTTATTGTTTCATAGGGCGAAATTACAGCAAACTAACCAGCGCCTACAGAAAATAACACCTACAGCCTATACAGCTTTATTAGCACAACTTAAAAAAGCATTCCCAAGAGTAGGTATTACAATGTTTAATGATGGTAATGCACAAGATATTTTAGGAGGTACAGAAGGAGCCAAAGAATTAAGAAGTAAGAACGGTACTATTTACGGTTTTGTAAAAGATGGTAAAGTTTACCTTAATGAAGATAAAATAAATGCCAATACTCCTATACATGAGTACGCACACATCTGGCAGCAAATGTTACCTAATACTTTTAAGCAGGGTATAGAGTTATTAAAATCAAGCAAGGCAGGTAAAGCCCTTATTGCAAAAGTAAAAGCCAATCCTGCATACGCTAATCTATCTCAATCAGAAATAGAAGCAGAAGCATTAGTAATAGCCATAGGTGATAAAGGAGAAAGTGTTTTTAATGATTCACCTACAATGATGGCTAAGTTTAAAACATGGCTGTCTGATTTTTTTAAAAAAGTTGGGGATAGATTAGGAATTAAAAACCTTACCCCAGATGAAAAGTTTGAAAAGTTTGTAAGAAGTGCAGCAGGTGATTTATTGGGAGGGAAAGAAATAAAAGAAAGTGCAAAAAATGATGGTAGTGCAAGATTTCAAGTAGACGACATTTATCATGGTTCACCATATTCATTTGATAAGTTTACTACTTCTAAAATGGGAACGGGTGAAGGTGCGCAAGCGTTTGGATGGGGGTTGTATTTTACAGATGTAAAGGGCATAGCGGAAGGGTATGCTAATGCCTTGGCAAAGGCAAAATTCGATAGCAAATCTTTTGGAAAAGAAAATGAAGGGATTGCAAACAGAGCAATTCTAAATATAGAATCAGCAGGTAGCGTAGATAAGGCTATTAATTTTATAGAAGGGTTAATAAATAAAAATCCTAAAGGCGACAACTCAAAATCGCAAGAAATAATTGATTTTTTAAAAGAAAATAAAGATAAATTTAAAGTAGAAAAGAATCTATATAAGGTATCTCTGCACGAAGGTAAAACTCCCTCACAGTATGATTGGTTAGTATGGGATAAGCACGCAACTAAAGCGCAAATTGAAAAAGTAATTAATGTTTTAAGAAACGCAGAAGATTTATCTCAAAGAGGTCGTGATTTATTGAGAGAACTTACTACGCCTATTCTTAGAATGAACAACTATTATGGGAAAGATTTATACTATGCTCTAAGTGATGCTATGGGTCAGAAAAAAGCATCTTTAGAACTTTTAAAACAAGGTATAGATGGAGTAAAATACCCCGCCGAAAGTATAGCAAGAGGAACAAACAGCGATAATGCAAGAGGATTTAATTATGTAGTATTTGATGAAAATGCAATAACTGTAAAAGATAAGGTTCAGTTCATGCAACAGCCAGATGATAAAGTAAAAGCTGTCATTACAGAATTAAGGGCGCAAGGCATATCAGATGAAGATATAAAAGAGTTCTACATGGACTTAGGTGATAGTGAAGCTGAAATTGATGCTTTATTAAATCCTGCCGGTACAGGTAATTCGGGAGGTACACAAAGTGCAGGGCAAAAAAATGAATTTTCAAAAGCTAATATTACAGAAGAAATTAATAGTATTGGAGCAACAAAAGAAGATACCAATTATGAAAGTATATTACATAGACAAGAAGTAGGTGCAACAGTAGAAACAAGCGAGTTAGCAAAAGAGCAAAGATTAATTTTAGCTTTATATCAAAGCGATAGTAAAAAATTAATTGATAAATTTAAAGATGAGTACCAAGGGAAATATTTATCAAAAGTTCTTTCTGCAATAAAAAACATTAATAAAAATAATGTAAAAACAGATCAACTTCTTTCTATCGGAATTGCATTAGAAAATGAAATAGGAGGTATAAGGGAAGGTTTTATTGACAATGAATTTAATATACCACAAACAGAATTAAGCAAAGTAAATTCAGCTATTCAGCAAATAAATAAAGAAAACCAAAGAGTAGGTAGTAAAGTTTTAAACATATCAAAGTTGCTTTATAACTGGTATGTATTAGACGATAAATATTCAAGAGAAATAATGACAGAAGATCAGCAAAAAGAAAAAGATGCTATCTCTGACATTTTAGAAGATGATGATGCTGTAGATAAAGCAGCACAACAGTATGAAAATAACGAAGAAGAAAAAGTTGACAAAGCAGAACCCATCAAACCAAAAAAACCTAAAGTAGTTCGGGGAGCAAAAATAAAAGCAGAAATAGATAAAGAACTTGCTCAATTAAAAAAAGACATTGAGGACTTAAATTGTTAAAAAATGGCAACAGCAGGATTAAATTGTTTAATAGTTGATAAGGCAGTAATTAATAGGATAAAACAAAGCCTTGATAATATTGCCAATTCAATGATTTTAGCAGATAGTAACGTAGTAGTTACAGCTAAAACTTTATTTAATAAAATGAAAGCAGCAGGAATTGATATTGACCTGCAAAGTGTAGCATCTATTTATTCAGATGTTTTTGCTGATTCAATAGGAGTACATAAAAACTTTGAAACATATAGTGAACTGGAAGCTTATAAATTAGTGGCTACGCCATTAAACAAATCTGTAAAAGACATTTTAATTGCTGCTGGGTTTTCAAAAGAATTAAAAAATGGAAATGTTATTTTAGATTGGACAAAATTAATGCGTAAAAGTCAAGACGAAATAAACAAAGAAGTAAGAGAAGCTATAATAAAATCTATGCCCGAAGCTACTCCTCAAACTGTTATTGACGATGTAGTAGAGCAAGCTTTAAAAGGCTTAAAAAGTGGATGGAAACAGATTTTAAGTAACGCCATAATTAAGCAGCAAAAAAAGTTAAGGGTAAGAGATAATGCAGTTACAAAAGAACAAAAAAATGCAGTAGACAAAATTTCAGATTTGTACGCAGAAGGTTTATTTGATGAGTTTAAAGATGATTATAAAAATGCAATGCGAAAAGCAGTAGGTGTAAGCGGTAGCGATATTACCACTATGGCACTACTGGATGATTTAGCAAAGACAGCTAACTTCATGGCTACATCACCATACGGTACTAATAATCATTTAGGAACGATATTACAACACAAGGCAACTGCTATAATAGCGCAAGCAAAATATGAGGATGCAAATTGGGTATTGAAAATTACACAAAATATAAAGGGGTTATTTGATTTTGTTTTATTAAAGATTTTAAATAACCCTTTCAACAGACTTGAAAATTATATGAGTGGTGCAGCCGGTTCTTTATTCGGCAAAAATACATACGGCACACCTGAAAGAGAAATTATGGAATTAAGGAGTGCTGTAAAAAGAGATATTATAAGAAATGGTGGGAATGATTTCGGAGAAGTGAATAATTTACTACAAGGCGACAGAAATGCTATTGATAAAGTGAGGGAAAAATTAAGTAAATTATTAACAGGTGATGATAACAATAAAGCTACTAATTGGGTTTACGCACAAGTAATGGGTACAGCATCTTTAAATGCAGTTGATAGCTATAGAAAAGTATCTAATACATGGATAAGGTTTGTTAGCGCAATGGAATCTATTTTAGTGAGTAAAGGATTAACCAAAGACGAAGCTAAAAAACAGTTGCATGAGCAGTTGTTTGGAAAAGACAAATGGAAAAATGCAACAGTAAAAGCAAATGACTTTATTGATGAAGCAAATAAAAAAGGTGGGTACAAAATAGTAAAGAATGAAGAAACAATTAAAAGGTTTGCTGCCGATATTATAAAAACAGAACTTGTAGAAAGTAAATTAATTACAAATGATGAAATGCAAGGGGCATGGAACGCTGGGTACAAATCAGCAGGTAGAGAAATGGGCCATGTTGCTAATAATGCCTTAACTAAAGGATTAACAGCACTAAAACAAAAGACAGGCGACGAGATAGACAAAAGCGTAAAAAATAAAAAATATAATGCGGCAGCTTTATTAATACTTACAGATGTAGTATTAAACAAAATAGCTTTAAAGTTTTTAGGTGGTGGTACTAACTGGGTAATTTTAAAATTAGAAAAAGGAGGGTTGGGTATAGTTACAGGAGGGTTAAGCCGACTACGTTATAGCAGTTCTTTTTCTAACAAAAATATTGCTGATTTAAGCCCTAAAGAAATGGAGCAAGCCATTTATGAAATACAAAAATCAAATGATAAATTAACAAGAGGCACAATAGGCTTAATAACAAACGTGGTATTGACAACACTTATTGTTGGGTATTTAAGTAAAGGGGATGATGATGAAGAAAAAAGAAGAAAAAAAAGATTGCTGGAGTGGTTAGATAAACATTACCAAGTACAAAAATTAATTACAAAAGCTGCTCCACTTTGGATAGCCGCCTATTTAGCAAAAATGCAGCAAGACAGAGTAAGTTGGAATAAATTGGACGATGTTTTTAAAAAACAACCGGCAGTAACTTATCTTCAAAATCTTGTCAATGTAAATCCTGAATATTCATTATTTAATCAAGGTATAAAATCAATTCCTGCATTTTCAGAACCAGTTTCGGAAAAAGACTACAACAATCAAATTAATTCAAAAGGAAAAGTAATAAATCATAGAAAAAGTTATAGTGATTACTTAGAAAGTGAAGAAAAAAATCAAACATCTGCTTCGGAAAATATAGGTAAGCTTTTAGGAAATTATTTAGATTTAAACCCGTTACCTACATCTATGATAAAAGGTGGAATTAATATTTACAAAGATATTACAGGGCAAACTGCAGAATATAAAAAGTTAGAGTATGAGAATAAAAAGAATGCAATTTTAGCAGGGTACTTTAAAAGTGGTATTTTTGAAGGAATTATTAAACCAAAAACAGCAACAAAATGAACAAAGGATGCGTTAATCAGGATTTTAAAACAACCGTAGTATATTATTTAGAGTTAAGTAATTTTAAACCCAAAAAAAACAACAATGAACAAAATGCACCAAATGCCACAATCATCATCAGAAAGACACCAGCAAATCCAACAGGAAATTCACACAGAACTGGGCAAAAAGATGGACGAGTACATGAATACAAAATGGAGTGAAATAAAGTATGATGGAAAACCAACAGCCCCATTGCCGGTATGGTTTAAAGATTTCTTTAAAAAGGTAATACTAAATACTACACCCAGTAGTAATGAAATATTAGCACATCAATTATTTACAGTAGGTCAAACGCAAGAAGAAGATTTGCTATTCGGGAATATCGGGTTAATGTTTTCTGTATTCAACAATGCACCACCTTCATGCTTTATGGATGATTACGATTTGTATGTAGAAATTCGTAAAGAATTAGATAAAATAATGTTTACGTGGAACGACCTGCACAAGCAAAAGCAGGAGGAACTTTTAGAATCTAAAAAGTTTATGCTTTCTATGTACAACCAGACAACATGGGTAAAAAAAAGCAACCTAATAATAGCAAACTAATAAAGAAAAAATACAGCCATTATGAATAATAGAATGATTAAACCATACCACTACGACAAAAAGAAACTAACAGACGAGTGGTGTAGAAAAGTCGCAGATCATGTTTATTTTCATAGTGGCTGTACCAATCTACTTTCCTATAAAAACACAACCGAAATAGAACAATACTTTTCTGGTAATATTGACATGAAGCCGTTCATGCGACAGTTTAAATCTGTAAAAAGAAAGCTTGATAAAATAAATATCAAAAATTCAAATAATTCCATGCAAGAATTGGACAACGTGAATTTGGATAACATAAACAATGCTTTTATTCCATTATCGTTGATTACAGTTAAAGTAAATTCAGCAGCACACTTAATTCACAAAGTAGGATTTGATATTTCGGTAGAAGCATTGGATAGCCTTGCAGACGAAAAAAGGGACAGAGATATAAACCTGCTAAAAAACAGAGATAAAATACAAGCCATTGCACAAGACATGGCAGATCAACTTTCGCAAGGAGATATTGATGTTGGAGGTACAGAAAATTCATCAATGGAATTTAAGAAAATACCATTTGATTTGGATTTGGACGACCCAATGGAACTTAAAATATTTAAAGATATTGTTTACAAGCTACAGCCGGAAGCTTCTTACGAAACCATACTGAAATTAATCTACGATATTAAAAAAATAGAAGGAGTAGATTTATTAAATGTTTATGATACTCTTAAATACGGAGTGCAGACAAACATAACTTACAACACTTCCATTACCGGCATACCACAAACAGATTATGTTTATCCTGGTGAAGTGTATGCGCCTAAAAGCCATTACAATGATTTCAGAGATACATCAGAACGATACAGAAAGTGGGCGCCAACTGTTTCAATAATATTCAATATGTTTTCAAATGAGTTAGGGAAAAAAGAAAATTTGAATGATATTATTAATGGTGATGATGGCTATTGCAAAATGAACGGGTTAGAGAAAATAAAGGAAGAAGACTGGGGCAGCACATCGGTTGAAATGATACAGTTCTTTGTTATCAGTATTGATGAAATAAGTTACTTAGAAAACAAAAATGGCAATAAAAGATTTGTTGATAATGAAACAGAAGGTTCAAAGAAAATGTACGGGCAAAATACTTATACATGGTTTTGGCTGCCAAAAACAAACCACTTCTTTGGTAAAGAAAAATTAGGATGGGCATACAGAAAGCAAGGGCAGGAAGCATTTTCAGTATTCCCACTTGATATTTATAAAAGCCAGAAAAAGAGTGCAGTTGAACATTGCATTGGTGAAAATAAAAAAGCACAGATAGCAGACATTAAATTGATGCACACAATTATAAAGTCTGCACCTCCGGGAAAGTATGTTGATGCTAAATATGTAAGAAAAGCTACACAAACATTATTGTTTGAAGGAAAAACACAAGCAGAGGTTACTTTGGATTTACTGGATATGATTGTAGAAGATAACATCATGCTCGGAGATAGTGAAGGAATGGATGGGCAAAATGAAGGACAGTTTAAACCATTTCAAGAAATACCTGGTGGCTTAAGATCAGAGATAAACGGTTACTTAACTGTTATGCAACAGGCATCAGCAAATATTAGCCGGTACACAGGTATCAATGATGAACTTGCAGGGTTAAATAATAATCCAGATACACTTAATGGTGCAAGGAAAATGAATATTACTTATGGTATGAATGCCATAAACTATGCTTACGTTGCAAGGCTCACACAGTTTAGAAATGTGTTTGGTATTCATGCATGGTATGTAAAAGATGCTATTGAAAAAGGAGGAATACATAAAAAAACCATTGAGGGTTTAATTGGGCAGGACAGGACAAAGAAAATTGCAGACATTGGAAATATTAAAGATCATACTTTTTATGTAAGAGTTAATTTAGGTATGAGAGAGCAGGAGCAGCAGGAGTTACAGCAGTCTATTAATATAATGGAACAGAGAGGGCAGCTATCTCGTATGCAAAGATTTATAATTGATCAGACAGACAACCTAAAAGAAGCAAGCCTTTTATTGGCAGCCATTGAGCATAAGTTCAAACAGAAAGAGGAAGCAAAACTACAAGAGCAGTTTGCACAATCCCAGCAGCTTCAACAGCAAAGGAATGAAGGCATACAAGGTGCAGAGCAGGTAAAAGCAGAAGGTAAAGATAAAAATGTTTACGTGCAGGGTGATGTTGCTGCAAAATTAATGGAGTTAGGAAGTCAGTTAAGCCTTACCGAAAAACAGATGGAAGCAGTTGTAAAACAGAGATTACAAGGGGAAAGATTAAACGCAGGTGCAATTAAGCAAGACAGAAATATACAGACTAAAAAAGAACAGTTTGCAGCCCAGCAGATGGCGCCACTGGTATAAAATTTATGGAAAACCAAGAACAGGACGAACAATATAGCATAGCCAACGTTGAGAAGAAGGTAAAAGAACTTAAAAATGCAGTTCTCAAAATTGGTTATGAGATACTTTTCAAAATGGACAATGGAGAAGAAGTACCTATTGAATTAATTGCCGAACAATCTTTAAAAGAAAAGCAGCATACGCTTTTCAATAAAATGTTAGGGCAGATGAAAAAAGATACCGGCTTTAAATCTGGCGATCCTTTTAGTGAAATTATGCATTCACTTAGCGATGTAAAAATGGGGATGGCAGCAATTCAACAAAAAATAAATTAATGGCGTTTCAAGTAGATTTACAGTTAGACAAATACCAGCATATTTTTCCAGAGAAGCCAATTTCGGAGGAGATAATAAATTTTGATGCGGATATAGAAGATGCAGTTTGGAAGCGCCAAGTTCCCGATATAATGAACAGGGCTTTTATTGAATTAGAAAAGAAAAGATTAAGGCAGGGAGCATGGATAGTTATAAAAGATACTTTGCTTTGGGTTCCACCTAACTACTACCACTTTTTAGAAAACGGAATGGCTGGTACTGGCCGCCCGGAGTTTCGTTTAAAAGAATTAAAGAACAGTTATTTTAAATTATGGGTACGTGCCAATCCTCACGCCATAGGTACATTTGATATAAAGAATAGGCAGGATGGTAGAACGACCAGAGTAATGTCAGATTCATTATTTGAAATGCAAGATGGTGTAAATAATCATGGGCAAATCAATATCCAATCTAAGACAAATGCCGATGGTGAAAGACCCTGCTGGAGTACAGTAAAAAGCCAATGGTTAAACTATCCGAAATGGTTAAAGGATTTACTTTATTCTGATTTTGCCAGCGGCAATAACATTGAAACACAGCTACGTTTTACAAGAGAAGAAAGCGAAATAAAAAACCTGCGAGGGGAAAGAATAGTTAGACCAAGCAGAAACTTGTTTATGAGTTATTACCCTGCTGTATTTAACGCACAGGATGGAAGCAGTAATGTACTAAAGTGCGTAGCTGATGAATTTTGCAAATGGATAAACTGTAGCCCTGCAAAGTTTCTTACCAACTCAAAACAGTTTATGCAGGTAGGAGCAACCAGGAAAGGGTTGTATGAAATATTTAGTTCACCTGCAGATTTTAACCACAAGTATTTAGATGATATTCTTAAAATATGGGAAGATTCAGACCCAGACAATTTAGATGAATACGGCACTACGCAAAGCGGCTTATTTAGCTACCATTCTCACCCTTTGGATGGTATAGAAGGTTACTACGATAAATACGGAGATGTGGACCCTACGAAGATATATGAACGTATAATGTACTTGCGTAAGAAATCTTCTAAAGATGAAGAACTGGGAGAAATCAGAGCCAATCCACTTAACAAAGGAGAAATGTTTGGCAGTTTTGAAAACAATCTTTACTGGGATAATATAAAAGGAATAATTGAAAGAAAAACTTTTGTAGTTACTACCCTATACAAAGATGAAGAAACGCTGGAGCCAAAATACCAATGGGGTAATTTAGAAATGATACCGAGCAATAATGGAGGACAGCCGCAAGTACAGTTCAGACCAAACGAAAAAAATGAATTTGATATTAAGACTGGCAGATTTTGTTTTAGCGATACATCTTTTGGAAATGAGTTAAACGATAATACAGAGCCACCAGCTTTTATAGAAAGTGTAATTGGTATTGACCCTTACCACTTAGGCAAGAATGGCAAAACAACAAGCCGCAGATCACTTGCAGGTGTAGTGGGATGGAAGTTTAGAAAGTTGGGAGAAGAAAACTTTGCGCCAAGACCATTCTTTATTTATAATTGCCGACCTGCGCATATACATACTTTCTTTTGGGATATGATAATGGCTGCAATATTCACTAACTCAATGGTGCAGTATGAAAAGACCAGTGATGAATTAGAAAGATTTTTTGATGAAAACGGTTACGGAGAATGGATATTAAACAGTACCACTTCAAGAAGGAGCAGAGAATATAAAACAAGAACTGAAATAGGAAGGGGAGTAAGAGGAGGAGCATTTATGATAGATGTAAAGTCTATTGTAAATATCCTTACCAACACGCCTATAAATCCTGATGCACCTTATATTTTAGATCAGTTTTGGTTTGAACAGCTTTTGCAGCAATTAATAGAATTTAACGAAGATGATACAAGTAAATTTGACTTAGTAATGGGGCTTTTCCAAGCAGTTTACGGAGCAGTCAAAATATTAAATGTAAAAGTAAAGCCGGGTTCAAGTGTAAGTAAAATGATGCTTGATTATTTTATGAGTTAATTATTTCCATTCGTTGTTTGACAAGTTAGCAATGTATTCATCAACAATTTCTTTTACTGGTTCGGTATTTTGATTAAATTTTACCCTATCAAACATTCCTTTTTCTGCGGCTGTTTTAATAATGATCGTTGCCAATGCAAAAAATTCATCATCGTTTTGCACCGCATGGCAAAGTTGCCCCATAAAGTTTACTTTTTGTAAAGTGTTTAGTTCATCAAATTTTTCACAAATCATAATAATTATTTTTTAGTATGGGTGTTATAAAATTCTCTATGCTCCATAACAAGTGGGTACTTAAAAGTATCACCTTCGTAATTATAAACTACCATTGTCATACCCATAGTTTTACTACACATTCCAGAAGCCTTATTGCTTACGATTATTGCTACTTTACCATTTAAGTTATTTACATATTCATCAGAAGATTCTTTTGGAAGTATAATAGTATTTGAAGCAACAATTTCCTCCAGTTTAAGCCTTTTACCTTTTACTGTATTGTCTGTATGCTTAACAATATCATCAGGGTCAGTAGTTTCTCCTTTCTCTTTTTTTATAGTACGCTTTAAATCTTCATCGTACTCATAGTTATCGGCAAAATCATCCTGCCTTTTTTCGTTTTGTTCCCACTTCTTTTCCTCTGCGGTTTTTACTGCTGCAACTCTTTCTGATGGGTCCTTAATCTTACCCTTTAATTTTATAGCATCATTTAAAGTGAGCCTACCCATTCTTACATATTCTTTTATTTCTGCAGGTTCTTTGGTATAAGTAATTAGCTGCGAAATATAAGCAGGAGTTTTTCCAGTAACTTCTGCCAGTTCAGCTTGTGTCATTCCTTCATCATTAATTAACCTGCTAAACAAATTCGCAAGTTCGTATTGTTCCAATGGCTTGCCGGTTTGAGTAATGAAAGCTTGCAGTAACCTTTCTTTTTCGGTTGTACCCAATTTGTTTAATACAGCCTTAAAATAAATTTCTTCATCCCTTGTTTCATCAGCAATCATAAGAAGTGCGCATACCCTTCGGTGGCCTTCTACTACCGAAAATCTACCATCAGTAAGAGCATCTACTCTGCCTGGTTCCAGTTGCCCAAATGATTTTATTTGTTGTGCCAGTTCTGAAATATCCCCGTAGTTCTCAAACTGTCTGGGATTAAAACTTTCATTTTTAGATACCCTAAATACTACATTACGGATAGGTATTTTAATAACTTCCTCTGGACTACCTTTTGAGTGTTGCCGGGCAAATGCTCTGTTAGCCAGTTGCTCTGGTTTAAATTCATTAAAAGGAATAATCTGTTGATGTGGAATTAATTGTTGCATATATTTTTTGGTTTAATTGGTTTCTGTTTTTAAATATTCCATCAGTACATGAGGAATACGTCTTTTTTCTTCTTGTGCAATGTTTGGGTATATCCTAACAAATTTCTCTATTACTGCATCAAAGCAATTTAGTTCAATTAGGTCCATTTGTGCATTATCTAAATTTGTATGGCAGCTTTTACCGAAGTGGCAAAGTTCTAACCAATTATCAGGGTGAGTAGCAACACTTTTAAAGTATGCTTTTGGTAGAATGTGAGCAATAGAAAAACGAAAGTATTCATCACTATCCTTGCAGCTTTTACCGCCACAATTTTGGCAAATTCCTTTCATTTCCTTGCGCCTTTCATTAAACCATCTTTGTTTGGCTGCATTATTTTCAACCATTATTTTATTAGATTCACTATCTCCTAATGATCGTACTTTGTTTTTTAATGATGCTTTTTGCATTTGCGCCTTCGCTTTATTTTTCCTATGGCATGAGTACAGACAAAATAATTCTTTGCCTACCTTAACTACCGGTACATTTTTATTTTGGCAGGTTGAACAATCGCCCGTCTTACTTTTTGGTATCATGATAATTATTTAAAAATAAAATCTGTTTTACGACAAATGTTCTGTCCGTGAGGTTCTTTGTAAATTAAACGGAGGGGGTACATCTTGTCAAATTCTTCATAAGATATTTCTTTACCGTTTTCTAAAAATACAGTCTGTTTTCCGCAAGGGTATATGCGTTTTAAAAGCTTATCTCTAATTTCTTTAATTGCCATCATTTCGGGAATACCCTCCCACAATACGCCTATTTTTCTTTTAGCACCCATAATTATTTTGGTTTAAACAATACTCCGTAAATTAAATTGTGTCCTGCGCTTCTAATAGTAGAATATACTACTACCGTTTTAAACTTTTGCCAAAAGGTAGAACCTGCCATATTAGGCATATAGACCTTAGCCATTTCCCCTGATAAATTACTTACCATATTTGCTGCGTGTGGGGCATCTGTTGTAAATACAAATACATTGGTACTTCCAAAGAACTTTGCACCTTGTAAGGGGTCGTTGTTCTTGTATTTATTCTGCCAACTATCTACGCCATTCCACCATTGCCCTTTATCTCTCATTCTTCCGAATATAGAAGCATCCCTTAGTCCATCTGATAAACCTTGTAGCATAGTAAAAGCAAGTGATACTTTATGTTCTTTTATTTTAAAGTTATATTGTGGGAGAACTTGGCTATATCCGTTGCAGGTAATCAGTAATAATAATAAGATTTTCATAGATTAATTATTACGGGTTAAAAATAATCTCATTCCAACTGAATAGTAGATGTTGCCACAATACACGCTTCTTAAAAATACTCTACCTAAATAAGCATCTTTACCAACTTCAAGGGAATAGTAAGTACTTACCTTTCTTATTGTTTCTAATGTTTCGTGGGAAAACCTATCGTAAAACTCTTTATTCATTTGTCCTGCTGCTACTATGCGTTTTACTTTTGAAGTAGCAATACCAAATGCTGGAGTAAGGGAGTAATTGTTCCCTTCATCATTATTGGTTAGGTTTATCATTCTCCCAACTGATAAAGATAAAATAGTAGGTACAGTTAATTCGGTCAAAGGGAATTGTACATTGAACGATATATCTGCCTTTCCTGCCAAAATTCCTGCTGTTGCTCCTATTCCCTTATTCATTAAAGAAGTGCCAATATACCCCTGCGAAAAAGCATTGCACCATAGTAAAATCATTGCCATAAATACAATAACTTTTTTTGTTGGAGTTTCTCTTTCTAAGTCCTCAACTGATTCGCTTCCTTCGCCATCAATCCATTTGTTTAACTTTTTCATATTAGTGTTTTTTAGTTTTAAAAAAAATTGTAATTAATACTACATTTTGCTGTAAATCCTTCCATTGAAAAATTAGGTTTATAATCATATCCACCTATAATGTTTACATGGTCTAAATAAAATGTGTGTATATCACCTTGAATTATTATTTGAATTCTTTCATAACAAAAATTCAAAAAATCTTCTTGTGTTATAAATTCAAATCCCATTTTGCTAAGGCATAATTTTATATGACATTCTAACTTTTGATTAAACCGTATTGAATTTTCTTGTATAAAGTTTTGCAAGAAATTTTCCATAATATTAGTTTTTAACTTTTATTAATGTACCATTCTTTGTGGAAACTACTTCAATATAACCTTTGCTTGGCAATATTATTTTATTACCAGTTTTGCATAGGTTTAAAATATTGTTTCTTTCTTTCTGATGTTTTTCTTCGGCAGCTTTCATCTGCTCCTTAGTTTTCAAAAAGTTTTCTGCTGCTTGTTCATCTGCTTCTGTTCCCTGCCTTTCTATTTTGGGTTTTGCAAATGTGTAGTAACTTTCTTTCATGTAGGATTCATAGGCAAGTAAAAAGTCTGGCTCCGGTTCAACCTGGTCCAATAGCATCTGGTATTCTGCTGCCTTGTCGTATTGAAACTGTTGTTTGGCTACCATTATTTTATGGTTCAGTTCTCTGGCAAGAATTACACCTTCCCAAAACTCTTTTACTTCATCAGCTAAGTCTTGTTCGGTTATTCTTCTACCGTTTTTTACATCATCAAAGATTACTCCATCCCTATAAAATAAATGCTCTGCATAATCTCTACCTGCATCAATAATAAAAGATAGAAAACCAAAACTTTTTTCCCATACCATCATCTGCGTCTTTAGCTGAAAGATATGGCTTGGAGGAATTTTATCATGGTAGGCATTTAGTACCATTGCGCTGGTGTCTTTACATTCAAGGCTACCAGTGGAAATTCCTTTATTAATAGCAGTATCAACTATTTCTCTGTCTGGGCTAACAAAAATGTGAGGGTATTTATCATTAGTAATAAAGGCTCTCTCTGGCAGCTTAAAACATTGCCTAAACTTTAGACCTTTTTGAATATTGCTGGCGTGTGTGTCTTTGTTACCATCCCATGCCATAACTAAATTACTATTTAGCTGCTCTGTTGCATGACCGTATAACATTCGTAAATTCTGTTTAAACGCCATTGGTTTAAAGCCTACTTTCTCATGGTGAAATTCTAACTTGCTTTTATAGGGGTTCAATCCAAAAAGTGTTGAAGCTTCACTGGCTCCAATGCCAGTACCTCTGTACTTAAGCCATTCAAATTCGTTTTCTATTTCTATAATCTTTACCATAAATCAGTTAATTAAAAGTTTATCCTTACCATCACATTCGGGGCAAGTAACCATAACATCCATTTCAATCTGCATTCCTTCTTCGCCACGAAATATATTTTTTTCTACTTCACCAGTACCCTTACATTTCTCGCATACAGTACCAGTAGTAATTACACAATGTTCTGTAATAGGATATTCCAATACTTCTCTTTCTGTAATAGTTGTATGAATGGTTTTACCTCCATCATCAGAAATATGTATTGTCTGTCCGTTTTCTCCTTCTGTTTGAATAAACAGTTTGTCGGCAGGGTACATTGCTTTCTTAGCTTGTAAGAATCCGCATAGCACATCAATATCAATGTTTACTTCTCCTGCATTATGGTTTTGTATCATTTTAAATACATCTTCCATGTATTCTCCTTTTCTGTGCATCTGCACAATAAATAATGTTTTCATTTTGGTTATATGTTTTCGTTTAGTATTACTGTTACCTTCTCACCTGCAATTACGCTTATAAGCATATTTTCAAATACAGTCTTTTGCTCTGCATTTAGTTTGTGCCATAATTCTGGTACACTTTCAATTAGCATAGGGTCTGCATTTATTTCCTTATCAAATTCATCCATTGCATATCTTGGTAACTTTGGATTACTTTTAAAGTTTAGGAATAGCCATTCAATTTTCTGTACGCAAGTTTTGCTTATTCTACCTGCAATCTGGTTGGGCATAGTTCTTAGTACATCTTCAAAATAAACCAGTGAAAGTTTAAGATGATGAAAGGCTTTTCTAAATGAGTTATCTGGGTCTGTTGCCATTAATAATTATTTTTTGTTGATTTTGCCCAGTCAATATATTCCTTCCATTTTTCATTAGAATAAGACCATACTTTTTCTATGTAAAGACCAGACATAATATCTTTAAATCCAAATTCGGCAGTCATTACTTCTTCCATTCCCATATCAGCAATTTCGATAAGCCGTTCTTTTGTTTTGGCGTTACTTTCTTGAGAGTTGCATTTGTAAAAATCTTTTCTATCCACATTGAATTTATGTGTAGGATTGTTTTGAAGTTTCATAATTTAAAATTTATAGTTTTTAGTTTCCTTCCTGCACTTTAAAGTTGATTGAAAATTGTTTTTTTCAACAAAGCCAAATTGAAGCTTTGCATCCAGTCTTTTTATTACAATTCCTTCGTATAGCTGTGTAGTAACAAGATCATTGTATAGTTCTGTAAAATTTGTTGTGTAAACTGCTTTTTTAAATACTCCCTTTACATTGGTAAAAGATAAATGTTTGTATTCTTCTATTCCTGCTGCTGTTACCTGCATACGTTGTGTGGGGAATAGTATCTCCAGCTTTCTTAATCTTTCAGCATGAGTAGCGCCTACCATGTAATCACCATTGTAAACAAGTATATCCCATATCACAAACTTTTTGTTCAATGGTGTGCCATGCTCTCCTAATTTATTTTTGTTGAGTAGTTCTCCGCATAGTACCATCCATCCCTTTCCGCTGTACATTCCTGCCCAGTCTATTTCCTCCGCAAAATCATTGCTAATAGTTTCGTGGTGTCTGTTCATCACTATAAAACCATCAGCATCGAGAAATACAACTACTGCGCTGCCATCATACTTTACTTCGGCAACATATTCGCCAGTATCGTATTTCTCAATTTGATCAGTAGATATTTTATTTACTGGTCTTGGTGGGTAGATAAATTTGTAGTCTGTGTATTTCATTACATTATTATAAAGAATCCTCAAAATCTGAAATCATTGTTTCTATTGTTTCTGCTGCTGCGGCTGCTGCTGCTTGTGATCTTATTGCATTTTCACCGCCAATACTTTTTGATATGGCAAGTATCGTTTTTACAGAACTTAAGAATATTCTGTACTTCAATAATTTATGTTCGGTTATTGCAATTTCTCTTGCTAATTCTGACATAAAAAATGTTTGTGGTATGCTTATAAAAATTATTTCAATGCTACTGTAGGCTCAATTAATAAAAACAGTTCTTCTGGGTTATTGAACTGCATTAAACGATCAATAGTACCTTTCTTTACTTCCTTCTTTTCTGTGCAAAGTATAATGCTTGCTTTATCTTCCTCACTTATCAATTTGCTGCTCATTATGGCCTTTGAGATTGCTTCTCCGCACTTCTCCAACAATTCCGGATTTATGCTGTACGTTTGCTTTGTTTCTAAGCAATCATATTCTGCCAGCATAGCTTCTTTTGCTTCTTCTACTTTCTTGTAGGCATCCATTACAATAACCAATATTCTACCATCACCATCAACCATATTAAAACTGTCTGGTCTGCTTTTTTGGGTGAGGTACTTTTTCATAAACTCCTGCTTTGCGTGTTCTTTCAATCTTCCTCCAATCATTTCTTTTTCAGATTTTAGGTTAGCTTCATCACGTTTGATTTTCTCATAACGGATTAGGTCTGCTTCAATACCTTCTACTGCAATTCTGTCTTTTGGTTTTGCAGATGCAGATGTTTTTGTTTCAATTTTTTTGGCTGTTGCAAATAAATTTGTCATTGTCTTTGGTTTTTTGTTTTTAAAAAATATTATTTAATCTTCTGCTTCATCAGAAAATTCAGTACATAAAGCATCATTAACTTCCTCTGCATTTTTTTCTACTAATAACCATGCAGCAATTATTTCGTTTTCTTCAACGGTGTGCTTTGTTTTGTCCCATGTTGCATCTTCATCCATTATGGCATAGGGCGCACTAACACAAGTACCCGATCTTCCTCCAGTACAATGGGTTCCAGCGTAATCAAAGGAATCATCTTGCCATTCTGGGTTCCCTTCAAATTCAACTTCTACAAAACTCCAGTTTCCTTCGTTTTTTTCGTATTCTATTGTAAATTCAATTTTCATAATATTATAATTTAGTTATGCTTATTATTTTCATATCTGCTGCCCAATTAACCTCAAACCTAAACTTTGCTCTTATTATATTATAGGCTTCAATAATAATTTCACGGGTATCTCCATCAGTATGTAGAAATATTACTTTAAATTTTTTCATGGCTTAATATTCTGTTGGTAACATGATTAAATTATTTACTAACCAAACTGTTGCAGTTTGCAAAGGAAAATCTGTGTAAGGTATTTTTTGAGTAACAACAACATTGTCGTTTCCATCTTCACAAATAACCTTGCATCCACTACCTTTTGCATTTTTAATAAGTTTCCAAACTTGAAAACCTTCTGCTCTTACTTTCCTGTTTAACTGGTGGCTGCAAACAACATCTAATAACCAGTAGCAGTTATTATTTTCTGCAAGTTCTATTGCTCCACTTGTTACGGTAATTCCCATCATGTGTTTGTGAATAGAGTTTGCTCCGTTACAATGGTGCGGCAAATAGTCGTTAGCGTGTGTGCTTTGTTGTTCGATTGTCGGTAGTATATTTTCCATGATTTTAATTTTTATGTAATCTCTTTTATTTAATAATACCATACAAGCATATTATGATGAATGGTAACATAAAATGATGAACGGTATTTTTATATGGCAGGATAGCATTTTCTTACTGTGCTTAGTTCGTGTTCAATACCATCAACTGTATAAAGATATTTTTTGCCTTGTGTTCGTCTTGCGTAGGTTACTAACCCAGCAAAATATTTACCCGATATATCTTTTACGGCTATAACATCTCCTCTTTTTATTTCAGGTTTTTCTAAAGGAATGGGGTCGTAAGCATATTTTCTATTTGCGTATGTCATTTTGATATAAGGTTGTTGTACAATTTTGTTAAATGGATTGTTTGCTTTATTTCTTTATCTGATACTATGCCCATAAAAAAACCGGTTTTCTTTAAGCAAATATTTGCTGCTGTAAAACTTCCTTTCCTCCTTGCTCTCTTTATGGCGTTAAATTCATTTGCAGCTACATTGTAAGCATACTTTTTACCAAACTTTAATATCACATTCAACTGGGCATTTTCGGGCAAATATTCAACGTAAGCAATAAATGATTTTAAGGGAAATATTATGCGTTCCATATTACTTATATTTTGTTATTAAGATAATAGCTTCATCAATAAAAGTTGATACATCATTTCCTCCAATAAGATAATCTCCTTTACCCGTATAGATATATTCTTTAAATACAGCTTTTGTTCTGTTGTGTAGTTGAAATTCATTTTCATTTAATAAAATGAAATTTAGTATAGCTTCTTTTAATTGATGTTTCATGTTACTTAATTTTTCTTATTAAAATAATGTTGTTTAGTTCGGGAATGATCTTTGTTTTTATCTTCTTGTTTCCTCTCGCTATCATTTGAGAAAGGTTACTTTTTTTTATCTTGTTGGCTGTGCAAAAATCTTTTTGTGTCTGCCATATTTCAAAATTGATATTCATTTCAATTTAATTTTCTTTGTGAGGACTGTGCCGCAAAAGCATTTTACATTTACGGCTATTGTCTTGTTAGTATAATTGTAGTTTTTCAGTCTGTTGCAGTTAGGACATTTTATAAATGCTTCAAATATTTTCATTAATTATTTATTGAAATATTTTCCATGTATGCGTTAGGAAGTTGTTTATCTGATTGATAAATAAAATTGTCAAAATCTATTTTATTTATTTCTTTATCTCCTGTATCATTTTTATAAGAGGTAAACATACATTTTAACCCTTCGCTATTTAATGTTTGCCAATTTAAAAACCTTACAATTTGTAATTGTTTGTTTTTAGAAAGGGTTGGCATTACTTCTTTTACTTTATTTAATTTTTCTGTATTGTTCATAAATTTATTTAATGATTGAAAAAATATATTTTATCCAAATATTGTAGTCTGTTGCTGGCTGGTCTGGTTGTACTGTTGTCATAATTATAAAGGTATTTTTACAGTCATTGGTGAATCATCAAAAGTTTCAAAACCTTGCAGTCTTACTCTGTCTGCAATTTCATCATCAACGTAAAAGTGTAGGCTATCACCATCTATATCCTCAACAACAACATGAGTAATCACTACCAACATATCTTTATCCAGTATGCCTTCAATGGTATATAATCCTGTTTGCTCGTCTTGAATAATTTTAAGTAATCGGTATTGCTCTGAACGGTGAGGGAAAACAATATTTTCCGGTTTTCCGTTCTTTACGGCTTCATCTTGTAAGGCATCAATCAAACACAATATTCCTTGTCCTGCATCAGTCTGGCAAAAAGGATCATTAAGTAAGGCAAGTTTTTGAGTAGCTAATAATGCGTAGTCAATATTTAAGTTGTTCATTGTTGTAAATTTATTTTGGTTAAAAATTGTTGATTAGTTTATTGCAATTATTTCTGTAGCTGCATTCTCCCACTTATCCCCTTCCTCACATTCTTGCAGCCATTCTGTGAGGGTTTCTCCATCGTAGTTACGTTCTTTCCATGTTTTTAATTGTTGCGCTGTAAGGGTTTCTTTTATTCCTCTCCCAGTCTTATCTCTGTATAGGAATAGCTTTAAAATTGTCTTTTTCATAATTAATAATTTACTTTATAATAGTCATCACTTTTTAAAAATTGTTTCCAGTCGTTACCTGTATTATTTAGGCAGCTTTGAAATTCCATTTTGTCCATTTTATAAGTTCGATATTTTGCAACTTCTGTTTTAATGGTAAATGTTTTATTTGAGTGGTTTACACCTACTCTTATATTTTCTCCTGAAATTGTTGTGTAAGTTTTCATATTTTTTTTATAAGTAATAGTTTGATAAAATAAGTTTCATTGTTGCGCTGTCTGTAATGCTTCGTAGTATAAAAACTTTGCTTGCAGCATCATAAATTTCCTGGTCTGTACCATCACCTCCTGCGTTTACAATTTCCTCCTCTATCTGGTTATAAATGCAGTTTTTTTTATCACATTTTGGGCAGTTAATATCTTTGCACTCCTCCACTTTCGGGGGGTTTTCTTCGGGGTTATCGCTAAAATTATTTGCCAGTCCAATAATAATAAAAGCTAAGGCTACATATAATGTTTTCATGTGTATAAGTGTTTTAATGTAAGTTTTCATATTGTTTTATATTTTAGGGTTTCAGTAATTACCCACATATCTTTTTTTGTTGCTTCGGTTCTCTTTTTACACTTATTGCATACATAATGATGTGAAATATATTCACCGTTCATATTATAGCCATTTATAGGGCTTACCGAAGTGTTGCAACATTTGCTTATTGTTCCTTGTATTATATCTCCTGCTTTCATGATCTTTTATTTTTGGGTTATGAATTAAAATATAGTTTGCAATTATGTGTATCGTGTTTACTTAAAAATGGTAATCGTCTGCTTAAACTGTCTGCTGCTTGTCTTCTTCCTTTGTACTCTACATAGTAGATTAAATTTTCATCTTCTGTACATGCTTGTAACATTGCTGCTGCTGTGTGTGCATCTGCTGGGCTGGTGAATGTTGCTACAAGTTGTTCAGAAATTTGTCCAACTATTATAATTTTTGCTTTCATAACTTAATTTTTTAGTGTTTAAATGATTGAATATGTAATTTAGTAAACTTAGTTTACAATAGTGAATTTAATTGATAGGCGGTAAAAATCAAGGATAAGCGGTAAATTTCCCGGTTTTTACTCCGCTTTTACTTGTTCGCTACCATGTTTTACCCTAATTTGTGGTAGGCTTTTAGTTCCTCTCCTTTTTCCTTTTAGTGGTTTGCTGGTGAAATACCATGCTTGTTTATTTCCCGAAAATCTAAAACCATGTACTTTCATTACTTCATGTGCAGGGCGGTTTAACTTGTCGCATTTTACCCATATCCACGTATTGCAAATTTCTACTTCTGTACCTTCTATTAATGCTATTTCTTTTGCTAAATTTGCTATATCCGCATTAGTGCAGGTATTGTGTCCAGTAACTTCATTGCTGGCTGTATTTTCTTCTGTTCGTTGTGCTGGCTCCGCTGGTATTACTCCTATCTCAAAGGCCTTTTTAAATGCAGTAAATTGCAGGTTAATATCTGCCATTACTTCGGCATTACTAAAATTAATTATGTACAGTTCTTTATACATTGCTTTTGCAGTTTCAATATTTTGGCAGGTAGTGTTAAAATAGTTTTGCATGGCTTAATTATTTATATTGTAAACGGTTTTTAAGTCAGTTTTTTTGTAGTCGTATATCTGGTATTTTCTTTGATCTGTAGTTAGGGAGGGTATGTATATTATTTCGCTATTTTGTAGCATTACTTCATCTTCATTTGTATCGGTATGGCTTGAATAATCTTCACCGAGTATATTATACTGTAGGCTAAGGAAACAATAACGAAGTATGGCAGGGCTGGCGCACAAGTAAATTAACTGTTCAATATTAACTGGCTCCGAACTGTCTTTTACTTTACATACTAAAGATGCTTTTTGCT
Organism: Ferruginibacter sp.; assembly: GCA_043736415.1. Classification (GTDB taxonomy): domain Bacteria; phylum Bacteroidota; class Bacteroidia; order Chitinophagales; family Chitinophagaceae; genus Ferruginibacter. The sequence goes on from JAYTCO010000131.1 coordinate 29,796, forward strand.
TTTGTCTTCCACTTCCTTCGGCATAGCAACATACAAATATGTTTAACCTTTGCCCGTTACCTTCCAAACTGTCAATTATCTGTACGATCTGTATTAACTTCTCGAATATTGTTTTTTGTGTAACAGTATGAGCAAACGTAGCATTAATGTAAAAATCTTTTTCTGGCTTATATTCTACATTGTGGCATTCATTGTACCAGCATTCTGGCTCACCACTTATAAACGTAGCCACATCAAAAAATAATCCTTCACTCTGTAAAACGTATGAAGGTGTACTGGTCTTTACAACAAAGTCGCAAGGTATTGCAGTATATTGGTCTGTAAGTTTTTGGCAGCCATTATTTAGCTTTGTCAATATGCTTTTTAGGCTTGTTTCACCTGCGAACTTCACCAGTCTATCATTTACTGGTATTGCTGCAATCTGTTCGCATAGTTCCGTAATAGTACCGTTAAATAGTTCCATTATTTTATTCTTAAATTTTGAGGGATATTATTAGTAATAGCTTCTTGTATTGCTCTGACCTTCGCAGCTAAATAAAGAAGCGGTAAAACCGATAATTATTAAGTATAAAATTGCTCTTTTCATTATATATTATTTTGTTTGTGAATAATTTATAATGCAATCTAAGATAAAAAAGTAAACTAAGTACACAAAAAGTAAACTAAGTTCACATTATATTATAAGCGGTAATATCCTCGGATAAGCGGTAAATAAAACTGATGAACGGTAAATGAAATAAGCAAATAAATTCCTATAAGAGACATAATTTTTAAGATAAGTAATAACCAATAGCAGCAGCAGTTACACATTTGTTTAC
>JAYTCO010000132.1:0-5021 GCA_043736415.1 Ferruginibacter sp.
AGCGCAACAGAAACAAACAGTAAGTTTTTCATACGTAAAATATTGGTTTACACGTATAAGACTCTCTCTTTTGTTATTTGAGCTTCTTAAATTCTTTGCTTATCTAATGTTTAAATACGGGCTAACGGACTTGTCCTACAACAATTAATAATTAAATTTCCTTGTCTTGAATTACAAACTTAGGGGTAAAAATCTACACTTTCAAATGAAACGGGGAAAAAGCTACTCAGGGCAAATTTATTTTCATATTTATAACAAATTACTTTTTGCGGTAATATTCTAAAAAACTGTTTCGAAAAAAAGGTTTTTAAACTCCTTTTTTAAAAGGCGATATTTGTATTTTACGAATTGTTTTTAAGGCATCCTATGAATTTTTCTCACTTACATGTACATACACAATTCTCTTTACTTGATGGTGCGGCATCAATAAAAAATCTTTACAAAAAAGCTATTTCTGACGGCATGCCTGCCATTGCCATAAGTGATCATGGAAACATGTTTGGAGCATTTGAATTTGTAAAAGAAGCCTACAAACATAAAAACGATGACGGCACATTAAAAGTAAAACCTATTGTAGGTTGTGAGTTTTATATTACAACTGACCGTACCCGTAAAACATTTACAAAGGAAGAAAAAGACCCACGTAACCATCAGATATTACTTGCAAAAAATGATATAGGATATAAAAATTTAGTAAAACTAACATCGCTAGGTTATATAGAAGGGATGTACAGCAAATATCCTAGAATAGATAAGCAACTAATTCACAAATACCATGAAGGCCTTATTGCAACTACCTGTTGCCTTGGCGCACTTGTGCCACAAACTATTTTAAAAAAGGGAGAGGCTGAAGGTGAAAACGAATTTAAATGGTGGCTAAATATTTTTCAGGAAGATTATTATATTGAATTACAAAGGCACGGCATTCCTGACCAGAATAAAGTAAATACTGTTTTATTAAAATTTGCAAAAAAGTACAACGTAAAAGTAATTGCAAGTAATGACAGCCATTATGTGGAGCAGGAAGACTTTAATGCACATGATATTTTGCTGTGCATAAACACCGGCGAAAAACAGACTACACCTGCAAACAGAGAATTTAGTGATGATGATGTAATTACAAAAAACAAACGGTTTGGTTTCCCCAATGATCAGTTTTTTTTGAAGTCGCAAAAGCAAATGATTGAGGTTTTTCAGGATTTGCCTGAGGCCATAGATAACACGAATGAAATTGTAGATAAAGTTGAATTGCTTGATTTAAAAAGAGACATACTTCTCCCCCATTTTACTGTGCCTGCAAATTTTAAAAGTCAGGACGATTATTTACAAAATTTAACCTGGAGCGGTGCAAAAAACCGTTATCAAATTCTCTCACCAACTACCGAAGAAAGAATACAGTTTGAACTTGGGGTTATAAAAGAAATGGGGTTTGCAGGTTATTTTCTAATTGTAAGTGATTTTATTAGAGCAGGCAGAGAGATAGGGGTTTTTATTGGTCCGGGTCGAGGTTCAGCAGCAGGAAGCGTTGTTGCCTATTGTATTGGTATAACGAATATCGATCCTATTAAATACAATTTGCTTTTTGAGCGTTTTTTAAATCCTGAGCGTAAATCAATGCCGGATATTGATACCGATTTTGATGATGAAGGCAGGCAAAAAGTAATTGATTATGTAGTAGAAAAATATGGCAAAAACCAGGTAGCTCAAATTATTACTTATGGTACCATGGCTGCAAAAAGCAGTATTGCCGATGTTGCACGGGTAATGGATTTGCCTTTGCAACAAAGCAGAGCATTATCCGGACTTGTACCAGAGCGGCCGGGTATGAATTTAAAGCGGTTGCTTACTGCTCCAATTACAAAAAAAGAAGGAGAAAAAACAGGAGAGGTTTCGTTGGAAGATAAGGAACAACTTCAACCGGATGATGTAGAAAAAATAAAAAAACTGCGGGAGTTTTATAATGGTACAGATGAGCTGGCAAAAGTTTTACACGAAGCTGAAAAGTTAGAAGGTTCGGTACGCAATACTGGTATCCACGCATCTGCTATTATTATTGCACCAAAAGATCTTACAGAATTATTACCGGTTGCAACATCAAAAGAATCGGAACTTTGGTTAACACAAATTGAAGGAAATTCCATTGAGGAAGCAGGAGTAATAAAAATGGATTTTTTAGGATTGAAGACCTTAAGCATTTTAAAAACAGCTTTGGCGCTCATAAAACAACACCATGGTGTAACGATTGAAATTGATAATATTTCTTTGGAAGATGAGAAGACATATAATCTTTACAGACAGGCAGATACAAATGCAACATTCCAGTTTGAAAGCCCCGGAATGCAAAAATATTTACGAGAATTAAAACCCGATAAATTTGGTGACCTCATTGCTATGAATGCCCTGTACCGGCCTGGGCCTATGGCATATATTCCAAATTTTATAGCACGTAAAAACGGAAAACAGGAGGTTTCTTATGATCTACCTGAAATGAAAGAGTATTTAGAAGAAACTTATGGAATTACTGTTTATCAGGAACAGGTAATGTTGCTCTCTCAAAAGCTTGGAGGATTTAGTATGGGACAAGCTGATATTTTACGAAAAGCCATGGGTAAAAAAGATCGAAAAACCCTGGATAAAGTAAAGGGCGTTTTTATGGAAGGCGCACTGGCAAAAGGACATCCCTCAAAAGCTTTAGAAAAAATATGGAAAGATTGGGAAGATTTTGCTCAGTACGCATTCAACAAATCTCACTCTGTTTGTTATGCTTTTGTGGCCTATCAAACAGGTTATTTAAAAGCGCATTATCCTGCAGAATATATGGCAGCAGTACTTAACCATGCCGGAAGTATTGAAAAGATAACTTTTAATATGGAGGAGTGTAAGAGAATGGGATTAAAAGTTTTGGGTCCGGATATAAATGAATCAAACAATGGTTTTGCAGTAAACGAAGAAGGTGAAATACGTTTTGGTTTTAGCGGAATGAAAGGTGTTGGAGAAAATGCCATTGAAAATATTGTAGAAGAACGCAACAAGCATGGTAAATACAAAGATGTATTTGATGTAGTGAAGAGAGTAAATTTAAGAGCAGTCAGTAAAAAAACACTTGAGAGTTTAATTTACAGTGGTTCTTTTGACTGTTTTAAAGATATGCACCGTGCACAATATTTTTTTACTGCACCAGGTGATGTTGCATCTCTTGATAAAATAATAAAATTTGGGTCAGTTTTTCAGTCTCAGGCTGCGGGCTCTGCCAACACACTTTTTGGAGATTTGCAAATGCCTGATATTGTACCTCCGAAACTTGCACAGAGCCTACCATTTCAATTAATAGAAAAATTAAATTTTGAAAAAGATGTAACAGGTATGTATATGAGTGGTCACCCACTTGATGATTTTAAATTTGAACTAACACATTATGGTATTAATCCTTTATCAGAATTTATTGACATAAAAAATGCTGTTGACGTTACTCCACCATCTAGAATATTCAGGCTGGCAGGGTTAGTAACAGATGGGCAGCACCGTGTTACAAAAACCGGTAAAAATTTTGGTATTCTGCATATGGAAGATTTTAGTGGTAAAACTGATTTTGCTATGTTTAGTGAAGATTATGTAAAGTTTAGTAAGTACTTAGAAAAAGGTACAATCATTATGATGGAAGGTGGCTTTAAACAACGTTACAACAGTGATAATTATGAGTTTAAAATTAGCAGGCTTCATTTACTTGAAACCGTAAAATCATCATTAACCAAAGAGGTAAAAATAGAAATTCAGCCCGAAGACATCAAACCGGAGATGATTAATTTTCTAGAAACAAATGTGAAAGATCATCCGGGCAAAACCACTTTAAAATTTATAATAAAAGATTTTGAAGATAAAATGAAAATAGGATTATATACCCTGGAAAAAAGTTTTACCATGAATGATGATATGGCTATTTACTTAAACAACAGAAATGATATTGGCGTAAGTGTACTGACAGCATAGCAGAACTATATTAGATTATTTTTTATCCTCCTATTGTGGATATGTCAATAGTGCAAATTCTGCATACTGGTTATACATTTGTACATGTTATTTAAAGCAGCATATTTAACTGCAATACAAAATTAAAATTTATATTATGGCACTAGAATTCACAGATTCAAACTTTAAAACAGAAGTATTAGATTCAGATAAATTAACGGTGGTAGATTTTTGGGCAGAATGGTGTGGCCCTTGTCGTGCTATCGGACCGGTAATTGCTGAACTTGCAAAAGAATATGAAGGTGTAATTAATGTAGGTAAATTGAATGTGGATCAAAACCCTCAGATCTCTACAACTTATGGCATTACAAGTATACCGGCTATACTTTTCTTAAAAAATGGTGAAGTAGTAGATAAACTTGTTGGTGCACAACCAAAAGCAAATTTTGTAAAAAAGATAGAGGCTTTAAAATAATCTTTGTGAAATATACAAAAACCCCCCTTTTTATGAAAAAGCGGGGTTTTTTTATACTAATTTTTTAACGCAATTACATCTTCTTCGCTATGCTTGTATCGAAACAATAATAAAAACAGAACTAAAATAATAAATGCGTATCCGGCAAAACTAAACCAGATACTTTGCCAATCCTTGATTCCCACATTATTTACTGTCGTAGTAAAATAATCTACTATTTTGCCGGCAAACAAACCGCCGAATATAGCACCAAGCCCATTGGTCATAAGCATAAATAATCCTTGCGCACTGGATCTTATCTTACTATCAGTTTGTTTTTCTACATATAATGAGCCTGAAATGTTAAAGAAATCAAATGCCATTCCATATACTATCATAGACATAATTAGGAAAATAAAACCTGAACCGGGGTTACCAATTCCAAACAATGCAAACCGTAAAACCCATGCTGAAAGGCTGATAAGCATTACTTTTTTTATACCATAGCGTTTTAATACAAAAGGGATTGTTAGTATAAATAAGGTTTCAGAAATTTGAGAAAGCGAAATCATAATATTTGAATGCTTTACTGCAAAAGAAT
>JAYTCO010000133.1:0-2104 GCA_043736415.1 Ferruginibacter sp.
GCTAAGATAGATCCGGAATTAAAAGCCTTGAAAGATGAAAACAATCAGCTTAAGAAACTTGTTGCTAAGCTAGCATTGACCATAGAAATCAAGGAAGAGCTTTTAAAAAAAACTTCCCTTCGAACCGGGAAAAACTTTTAGTAGCAAAAATGTTTATTGAAAAAGGCCATATAAAAAAAGAGATTTGCAAAATCACGCAAATACAACGTAGTGTTGTTTATTATTTGCATAAGGACAACAAACCAGGCAGAAAGGCCAGTGTTTTGACCATGTTCAATAATGAAATGGTAGCGGATGAAAAAGTAATTACTAGCGTTAAAGGTTTGCTTAATCATGAATATTTATCGTACGGATATTTAAAAATAAGCAAGCAGTTACAAAAGGATGGATTTATAATCAATAAGAAAAAAGTTTATCGCTTAATGAAAATCCATCATCTTTTAAAGCCTCAAAGAATAAAAACTACAGGGAAACGGAACTTTATAAAGTTTAGAAAACCTGTAGTAGATAGGCCATTAACTTATTTTGAGATGGATATAAAATACATTTACATACCAGAAGAAAGAAAAAATGCATATCTGCTTAGTATTATTGATGTACACAGCAGAAAAATCATTGGGCATATTTTTAAACGCAGCATCAGAAAATGGGATGTAATTCAGCTATGGCAATCACTTAAAAGCTATTTGAATGATTTTAAGAAAATCACAATTAGGAATGATAATGGTAGTCAGTTTATTGCAAATGATGTGCGTGGATATTTTCATTATCACGGAATCAAACATGAGTTTACAAATATTGCTACACCAGAAGATGATGGACATATTGAAGCGTTTCACAGCATCATGGAAAGAGAATTTTTACAAAGAAATGATTACAGATCATTTGATGAAATGAAAGCTGCTATCGCTGGGTTTATGAAATGCTACAATGAAGTACGATTACACGGTTCTTTAAATTATAAAACGCCAGAAGAATTTATTAAAGAATTTAATGAAATGAATTGCTTCGAAGAGAGGGAGGAAGTAAATCCTCTCCTACTCATGGAAGTCGATTTAGGGGTTAATACAAAATTAGAAAAAATAAACGAACTTTGTCAAAACGTGTCCGATTTATAAGGGGCTAGAACAATAACAGTGTGCTTTTGAAATTTTGGGGCTTTACTGGTTTGGCTAGTTTACTCGCCTCAGTTCAGTTCCAGCGGTGGATAGTGGCGGCTTCGTTAATCCCCAAATTTCAGAAGCACGCTGCGTTAGTGGCAAGGCTAAGACGGAACACACCAATACTATGAGAAATATAATCGGCTTTGTATTTTTATTTGTTGCATTATTTTCTTGTTCGACAACTGTTATGCCCTTGAGAAAAAAACATCGTTCTGATACATGTGTTCAAAGAATACTGTGCGCTTTTATTTTTCAAAGGTGGTTTAATGAAGGATCCCAGAGGCATTTTAATCCAACAAACAGAAAATGTGCAGGCTGCCCGGCAGATCAGGTTCACCAATATTAAAGAAATGTTGAAGATGAGAACTGCACTGAAAGCCTTTTAAAGAAGCCATTCAGATAGAGCGATCCGGTTTGAAAGTGGAATTAAAAAAGACGAATGAATTCAGCATTCCTGAAGAATTTCAAAATAAATTAGATGATCAGCCTGCTTTAAAAAAGGCTTTTCATGCTTGGACCTAGGGACGAAAATGAGGATGCCTTCTTTATTTTTCTTCAGCCAAACAATCCACTACCCGTGAGGCAAGAGTTAAAAAAAGTATGCCGCAGATTCTCAAATGAAAGGGGTTAGAGGATTAGGCAACAAAAAAAATTGGCATATATGTAAAAACCGTCTTATATTCGCCAAAAAATAAAATATTCAAAACCTTCTTAAAACAAATTAAAAATGAAAAAAATTATCTTAACATTAACTTTGACAGTTGTTGCATTGAGCATTTTTGCTGCAACAGGAACAATTATAGTTAAAAATCCAAACGGAAAATCTATGGTGGTTGAAACTGAAAACGGAAAGATCATCGAAGTTGTGGTTCCTGGTGAAGTAATCATTGACGGAATACCAGTTGGTGCACAGATAGAATTTCATGAAGGTAACGAGGGCA
>JAYTCO010000134.1:0-2101 GCA_043736415.1 Ferruginibacter sp.
GTTTGTATGCCATCCAAGGCACCCTTTAAATTAATATCAAGCAGTACTATATCAGGTATATTTTTTTCAATATGCAGCAAGGCATCTTCTCCTCTCGGAAGTATGCCGGTGACTTCATATCCAAGGCTGGTGAGTTGCATGGAAATTTTTGCGCCGATGATCATTTCATCCTCAACAACCAAAATTTTGATTAAATTATTCATCAGGGATTAGCAGCTACTTAACCTAAATTGATAAAAAAAAACTTTAAACCAGTCAGGATTTACAATCTAAACCCTTTTTTTGAAAAATTACATTTGGGAATGGACTGCTACTATAAATTTTAATAAGTAAAATGAAAACAAACAATTATCGGGTGCAAAAATTACCGTATTAAAATATATTTTATTCTTTAGTATACAATTGAAAGCCTTCAGGGTGATACAGGTCTTTCATCTGGCGCATGTATTCCTTTCACAGTGGCAGCAGTTTTTCAGGAATGTTTCTGGAACAAATTGGTCTCTTATTTCTTGCGGACTTTGTCCGGATTTATGAGACAAATTTCATTTATATTTATGAGGATAATTAATAACTAGTGTCATCAAAATATAAAGTGGGTGAAGATGCCATCCCTTTATTTTGAAACCTTTACCGTTGTAGGCTTAATAGACCTGCCCGCCGGCAGGCAGGTTAGCGGTTGGTAACGATGGAAGAGAAGGTTTCGAAATCGCCAAAGAAATTATTCCCGACTTAATTATTACCGATGTAATGATGCCTTATGTAAATGGCTTCGAAATGGTGAGGCTTTTACGGGGCAATGAGCACACAAGCCACATCCCCATTATTATGCTTACAGCCAAAGCAGGACTGGAAGCCAAAAAATAAATGAATTACAGGTAATTGTTTTGCCACCCTGGTGGGAAACCTGGTGGGCCTACATGGGGTATGCACTGCTCGTTGCTTTGCTTATAAGTGCCCGTTTTACTTATAGTGTAAACAAGGCAAGACTTCAGTCTCAATTAAGCTTTGAAAAATTGGAAGCAAAAAGGGTAAAGGAACTCGATTCCATAAAAACTCAACTATACACCAACATCACCCACGAGTTTAGAACCCCACTTACGGTTATATTAGGCATGGCCCACCAGGTAATGAATAAACCTGCCGAACACTTTAATAACGGCATGGAAATGATTATTCGCAACGGACAAAGCCTACTTAACCTGGTAAACGAAATGTTAGATCTCTCTAAATTAGAAACAGGTAAAATGCAATTGCAACTATCACAAGCAGATGTTATCCAATTTCTTCGCTACATGTTAGAATCGTTTCATTCGCTTGCCGAAAGCCAAAAAAAGCAATTACATTTTTTATCTGAAATAGATTCCCTCTACCTTGAATTTGACCAGGAAAAAATAAGGCAGATTGTTTCGAACTTATTATCTAATGCTTTAAAATTTACACCTGAAAAAGGGAACATTTACATAAATGTTTTAGAAAATTTGCCAATACAAAACGGGCAAAAAACAACGCTGATTATAAAAGTAAAAGATACAGGGATAGGAATTCCAGAAAACCAGTTGCCGCATATTTTCGACAGGTTTTATCAATTAGATAATAGCTATACCCGCAAAACAGAGGGAACAGCCATTGGCCTTGCGCTAACTAAAGAACTGGTGAAACTGATGGATGGTGAGATTATTGTAAAAAGCCCGCCCACAGGTGCAAACAAAGGAAGTGAGTTTACCATTTTGCTGCCTTTACAAAAGTTAGCAGCGGTAGAAAAAGAAATTGTTTATGAAAGAAAGGAAAATACACTTTCTATAAAAAATATTACCCAACAGTTGCCTGCAGTAATTGTAGCAGCAGATGAAAATTGTCAATCAGAAAAGCCATTAATTTTGTTGGTAGAGGACAATGCCGATGTGGTGGCTTACACTGCATCGTGCCTGCCCGATTACCGGCTTGCTGTAGCCAAAGATGGAAGAGAAGGTTTCGATATTGCCTGCCAGGTAATTCCCAACCTTATCATTACCGATGTAATGATGCCTTTTGTAGATGGCTTTGAGCTGTGCCGGCAATTGCGGGGAGACGAACGCACCAGTCATGTACCCATCATTATGCT
>JAYTCO010000135.1:0-2099 GCA_043736415.1 Ferruginibacter sp.
ACCATCTTTTAAGGCCTTCACCCATTGGCGGGCATTTAATTTTGTTGGGTTAAAAATTGACGGACTTTCTGTTCCGTCTCCCCATTCTTTATCAGTAAACGTATTAACGGTAAAGTGCAGGAATGCGGTAGTTTCAAGTTGTTGCCAGGCTAGCTGCCTTGAAGTTGGTCGTGGGGTAGTTTGCGCCTGTACTTGCAGTCCTGCTACAACGATTGCTGCAATAAGTATAAATATTTTCATATTGAATAAGATCAGTGGCATCTAAAATAAAGCTTTAAACGATATTGTTTCATTACTTAAAAAAACAATGACTATCGAATTGAAATGCTGGCACAATATTGAAACCTACCAATATACTGCTTCTAACATATTTGATTAGAAAGATGATTGAAGCTTTCAAAGACTGACTGCCGACCTACTTTATGGGAGTTTAGGTTACAGTCTGTCATTACAAAAAAAGTTTTACATCATATAGAAATTCAGATATTGCAGGCTGCATGGGACACATTAGAAGACAGACTATTTTATCATCCCTCATCATTTATCTTGGTTTTGCCATAGGTTTTGTAAATACGTACCTGTATGTAAAACACGGAACGTTTACTTCTGAGCAATATGGTCTTACCCGATTGTTGAATGATGTGAGTGCTACGTTTTTCTCCTTCGGCACTTTGGGTGTAGTTAGTTACATTTATAAATTCCACCCTTTCTATAAAAACAACTTAAGCCAAAAAGAGAACGACCAGCTTGGGTTTAGCCTCCTCATTATATTTTTAGGGTTTTTATTTGTTATTGCAGGAAGCATCTTTCTAAAACCACTCTTTATTCGCAAGTTTTCTGCACGTTCGCTATTATTTATCAAGTATTATTATTGGACACTCCCATTTACTTTAGGCTTGTTGCTATTCACCATATTTGAAGCCTTTGCCTGGTTTGCGCAACGCAGTATTTTCACCAACTTTTTAAGGGAAACCGGTTTACGATTAATTCAGTTAGTACTGATTCTTTGCTTTGTGGTGGGCTGGATCAACTTTGATGGATTTATTAAATGGTTTTCGTTTTGTTACCTGCTAGTAGCGTTGGTGCTTATAGTATATCTCATACGAAAAAATAGCATTAACATCACTTTTAAAATAAGCAGGGTCACCAGGAAGTTTTCTAAAAAAATCCTGTCTTTGATGCTGCTCATCTATGGCAGTTTAATCATTAACACCCTTGCCCAATATATAGACAGCATTATAATTGCAAGCATAAGTTCAGGAGGTCTTAAAGATGTAGGCGTTTATACCCTTGCCGGTTTCATCGCCACAACTATAAGTGTTCCGCAACGCAGCATTATTTCTGCCACGGTGCCTGTACTCTCCAACTCATGGAAGACAAAAAATTATGATGAGATCAAACGAATTTATAACCGTACCAGTATTAACCTGCTGTTGTTGTCGCTCCTCATCTTTTCAATCATTTGGCTTAATGTAAACGACCTGTTTACGGCACTAAACATTAATAAAGACTTTGAGGCCGGCAAAATGGTAATCCTTATTCTTGGTATTAGTAAAATTATTGATGCGGGAACCGGTGTTAACAGCCAGATCATCGGCACATCTAATCTTTGGCGCTTCGAGGTGCTCACAGGTATATTGCTGCTTTCAATTTCCATCCCCCTTAACTATTACCTGGTAAAGCAAATGGGTATCAATGGTTCGGCATTATCTAACCTAATTGCCTTTGCGGTTTATAATATGGTCAGATTATTTTTTATTTACAAAAAGTTCTCTATGCAGCCATTTACCTATAAAACCGTTTATGCAGTTTTAGTAACTGTGGCCATATTTGCCCTTTGTTACTTTGCATTGAACAACATGCATGGATGGATTGCCATCTTTCTTAGAAGTGGAATTTTTGTGTTGTTATTTGCCTTAGCTGTTATCAAATTTCGCATCAGTCCTGATGTTGATTTTCTATTGGCTAATGCATACGCGAAGTTGGGCATTAAAAAATAGCGGAATAGTGGTAACCAATAGTTTTATACAGATAAGCACATTTTGCTTTTATTTTGACCAAAATTTTTACGCCTTTTATGTACCTGAAAGATTATAGCG
>JAYTCO010000136.1:0-2098 GCA_043736415.1 Ferruginibacter sp.
GCATTGGCAACAATGCGCAGTGGAGGGTAGGCAGCAAGATTGTAACAGTAATGTTGCAGCCAGATAAATGACAGCCTTTGTTGTAATTATATTACGGCAAAACAGAATCCGGCTTATGGCTGATAGAATTTTTATTTTTCTTTTATAATTTTATTTTAGTACAAAATACATTTTAAATCAACGACCATGACGATTGCAAAAATAATGTTGGCAGAACTGTTAGCTGAGGCCGTAACAACCCGAAAAATGCTGGCACTTTTTCCTTTTGAAAAAAGCAATTACAAGCCTCACGAAAAAAGTATGCCGATGGGTAACCTTGCCAGGCACCTGGCTGAAATTTACGGCTGGGCAAAAGAAACTGTGCAGCAGGATGAACTGAATTTTGCTAAACTTGATTTTGTACCGGAAGCTCTAACAAGCAATGAAGAATTGCTTGCATTGTTTGATAAATGTTTAGCAGCATCTAAAGCCATACTTGAAAATGCTACTGATGAAGAAATGGCAAAGCCATGGACGATGAGAAATGGTGCAGAAATTTATTTTACCATGCCAAAAGCGCAGGTAATGAGAACCTGGGTATTGAACCACAGCGTGCACCACAGAGCACAACTGGGCGTTTATTTAAGAATGTTGGATATTCCTATCCCGGGCAGTTATGGACCATCGGCTGATGAATAAGTAAATTTATTTTCCAGCTAGAATCATTTGTACAATTATTTTATCAATGGGTAAAGTCATGCAATCTTCATTAAAGTCTGTAAGGTTTATAAACCGAAAAGTTTCTGTTTCGCCCGTTTCATTGTACATGTTCATTTCTCTTTCATCAAACTGAAATGGCTGGCTGCGAAGTAGTGCAGTAATAGGTTCCAGGGCTTTTACTTTGTAGTAGATTGACATTATCTGATCGCCTTTTCTAAATGCAGATGGCTGATAAAAATCGGTTGTATAAAAATGTTCTTCTACCTGCACAAGTAAATTCATTTCTTCCATAAATTCTCTGCGCAAACAGTCTCTTGTGCCTTCGCCTTCTTCGAGCCCGCCACCACAAAATTTTGTAACATACATTCCTCTAATGTATTCATCACTAACTAAAATTTGCTGCTGCTCATTTACTAATATTCCATAAACCCGAACATTGATCATATTATTTTTTACGTTTTATAAATTTAAAGGCGACAATAGCTAAGATGATAAGAGAAATGGAAATAGGAACCCAAAACGCATAAGGTGAATGTTGAAAAGGAAGAGGAACATTCATACCATAAATACTGGCAATTAAAACAGGGATACTTAAAAAAAGTGTAATGGTGGTGAGCCTTTTAAGCACTACGTTTTGGTTGTTGCTGATAATACTTGCAAACGTATCCAGCGTACTTATTAAAATGGTAGTATAAGTATTAGCAGTTTCTAATGCCTGCGAAGTTTCAACAACAAGATCATCAAGAAAGTCTTTTTCATCATCGCTAAGCTTTAAAAAATCTGTACGTGCAAGTTTCATCAGCAACAATTCGTTGCTACGCAAAGCGGTTACAAAATATACCAGACTTTTTTGAATACGCATCAGTTGAAAAAGCTCCTCGTTTCTATTGGCTGCGTATAATTTTTGCTCCAGTGCATTTCGGCGCAGATTTATTTCTTTCAGATGATTTTGGTAAGTGTTTATAATTTTTTCAAAAATTTTTAACACCATCATATTTTGCTTATCGGGATGGCGATTTTGAAAACTGTTCAGAAATTTTTTGATGGCTTCGTTTTCAAAAGAATTTACTGTTACAATCTGCTCTTTAGTAAGTAGAATACAGATTGGGATGGTGATGTAAAAAGCATCACTTTCATTAAAAGAATTGTTTTCTGTAGGCGTTTTAATTACAATTAGCTTTACATCATCTTCTGCTTCGTAACGGCTGCGTTCATCAATATCAAGAGAATCTTTTAAAAAGTCTAAAGGTATTTCCAGTGCTTCACTTAACTCAGAAAATTCTTCCTGCTTTAATGGCGGTAATACATTTACCCATGTACCGCTACCCGGTTTATCTGTTGCTACTGTTCTGTGGTCAACAATATTAAAATACTGAATCATGTAGAATTTTTAAATATT